>NZ_CP171148.1:5315000-5645000 GCF_043099725.1 Nostoc sp. C110
TGTCAAGAAGCAAGGACGATGATCCCAAGTATGCACTCCCTTATCCCGTAGTAAATAAAATAGTAAGTCTCCGTAAGGAAACTCTGGTGCAGATTTCACCATAAACAGGGAGCCGAAGTTATAAGCTGTATACGGAGCCTGAACTTTCTGGAAATAGCCCATAAGTTCCGCTACAAATTTATCGGTTCTGGCATTGAGATTTTGCTGCAAGCTGGGGCCACTCTGTTTTAAATGTTGAAGTACTGCTTTGGCGGCTGCTAGTGCTAAAGGATGGCGGACAAAAGTGCCGGCAAAGTAAGTTACACCAACTTCTGGAACTGAGTCATCCCCAAACTGCCAAAATCCACCATCTAAAGCATCCATATATTGCGATTTCCCAGCAATGACTCCAATCGGTAGTCCACCGCCCACAATCTTGCCGTAGGTTGCTATATCAGCTTTGATACCAAAATGTGCCTGAGCGCCACCTGGATGAATTCTAAATCCGGTAACGATTTCGTCAAAAATTAGAGCAATACCAGCTTCTTCAGTGAAATCACGTAATTGCTGAAGGAATTCCTTGGGCTGGTATTCAGGGCGACGGCTTTGCACAGATTCAACCATCACTGCTGCTAACTCATCAGCCCGGCTTCTAAGGATTTCTAGAGACTCAGGTGAATCGTAGTCCACCACTAAAATGTTCTCTACCATTTCGGGTGGGATACCAGGAGCCGCAGGAATTGACCTTAGTTTTTTTGTCCCCCGAACAATTACTTCATCCAAAATACCGTGATAAGCTCCAGAAAAGATGGCGATTAAGTTACGCCCTGTGATGGTGCGTGCCATCCGCATCGCTCCCAAAACCGCTTCTGAACCTGTGTTGCAAAAAGCTGCTCGGTCAAAGTTGGTCAACTCACACATCAGCTTTGCCACTTCTCCAACTAAGGGAGTCTGCGGCCCAATTTCCATGCCAAGTTTCAGTTGTGCTTCAATTGCTTCGGTAATGAAAGGTGGCGACCAACCAAACAAATTCAAACCAAAACCATTGCTTAAATCGACATATTCATTGCCATCAAGATCCCAAAGTTTAGAACCCGATGAACGAGACGCTACGATGGGATAAACCATCTCTTTCATCGTCGGGTTAAAGCCAGAAACAGTTCTTGGATCTGCCAAATAAGGGCGATGGGATTGAGTATATTCTTTGGATTTTTTAGTCCGTTGCGTGTATCTTTGAATAATTTTGTCTAGATAAGTTCGTTGTTGCGTTGTCAGAGTTTTAGTCTGGGTTTTTTCAATTCGAGCAGCCGCACCAAATGCCTTTTTAGGGCCATTTGATTCCGTGTCTACCGATGCAGGTGATTCTTTGCTCGTTTGAGTCGCTGGGATAGATACGGCATTTTGTGGCTTGACACCATTATTTTGAGGTGTCGCCGCAGGTACAACTGGGATTGTTACAGGTTGACTGTTGTTACCCAATAGTGCCAATTGCTGACTCATGATTTGTAGCTGCTGATTAATCACATTTTCGAAGAAACTGGATGCAGCAGGTTGGGCAGAAATCTGAGGTGCAGATCCATTTGTATGAACTTCATGCACTACCAAAGTGGGTGATGTGGTTGCAGGTGCTGGTAATGGTACTTCTGGAATGGGTTCTGCAACAGTTTCTGTTAATCCTAATGCAGATAAAGTTTCGGGAGACAAGGCTGGATTGATAAAGTCAGCCAGTGTTCCTAAATTGGGGTAAATTTCTAGTAACTGCCTAAGTGTTACCTTTACTTGAAATTTTTTCTTTAACGCTAGCCCTACTTGAGTCAGTGATAAAGAATCTAATCCCATTTCTAAAAATGTTGTCAAATCGTCAACACTAGCGATTTCCAATCCTGATGTTTCTTCAATAATTTCTTTTAGCAGAGGAATAAGCTTTTGCTGAGGAGATTTTGTCATATCTTGGGTATTTTCTAACTGGGGATTTGAAGGTTTGGGAGTTGCTGCGCGATTGGGATGAGGTAAAGGATCAATCCAGAAGCGTTGGCGTTCAAAGGGATAGGTAGGCAGAGAAATTCGTTGTCGCGTTTCCCTTTGATAGAAGTTGCTCCAGTCAATAGATACTCCTGCTAGCCACAGTTGTCCTACTGCCTTGAGTAATGCTGTCCATTCGGCTTCGTTCTCAGCGTTATCGCCCAGAGAAGCGATCGCTATCTGTTGTTTAATATCTTTTGCTTGTTGGCGGGCTAGGGTCGTAGTTGTGATTCGCGGCCCAACTTCTAACAGTACGCGTTCTGGTTGCTGCCATAAGGTTTGTATACCCTCCGCAAATCGCACAGTCTGACGTAAATGTCTAGCCCAATACATCGGATCAGTTGCTTGCTGGGCTGTAATCCAGTCGGCGGTAACTGTGGAAACAAAGGGAATTTGAGGAGGTGATAATTTAACTTTCCTAACTACCTCAGCAAAGGGGGCTATGATGTCATCCATCATTGGGGAATGGAAAGCGTGGGAAGTGTGTAAACGGCGACAGACAACTTCTTCGCTTTCTAGTTGTTTTTGCAGAGCCGCGATCGCTTCTGTTGGCCCAGAAACTACACACAGGGAAGGGCCATTAATTGCTGCGATCGCTAATTCTGGACTCAATCGCGGCTCTACCTCTTTAGCTGGTAAGCGCACTGAGAGCATGGCCCCTTGTGGTAAGTCCCACATGAAGCGACCGCGATTTGCAACCAACATCAGCGCATCTTCTAAGGTGAATACACCCGCAATACAGGCGGCGACAAATTCGCCAATGCTGTGACCAATCATCGCTTGGGGCTTGACTCCCCAACTTTGCCACAGTTGCGCTAAAGCGTATTCAACGACGAATAATGCTGGTTGAGTAAAGCAGGTTTGCTTTAGGGCGATAGCCGCAGTTTCGCGATCGCTTGGCGCGGGATATATAATTTTTCGTAAATCCCCGCCCAGTAATGGTTTAAGGATTTCTGCACATTCATCTACTACCTCCTGAAACACAGGTTCACGGTTGTAGAGATTCAGTCCCATATCCACATATTGCGACCCTTGTCCGGGGAACATGAAGGCAACGGCTGGATTACGGATTTCTGTATGGCGGGTATTTACTTGATTGGGATCTAAAGATTGTAACGCTGCGATCGCATCTGTGATGTCGTGACAAACTACACTACGTCGATAATTTAAGGCTTTGCGCCCTCGCTGTAGGGTATAAGCTACATCGGCTAAGTTAATTTCAGCATTGTACTGGAGATGTTGCTGCAAATTTGCTGTTGCAGCTTCTAAGGCTGTACTAGTTTTTGCCGAGAGCAACAATAGCTGTTGTGGACGAGAAGATCCAGAATTTTGAATTTGTGGCGCTTCTTCTAGCACAATATGAGCATTAGTCCCGCCGACACCAAAAGAACTTACACCGGCTCGTCGTGGAGTTTCACCTTCTGGCCATTCAGCTAGTTTGGTATTTACATAGAAGGGGCTATTGGCAAAGTCAATCTTGGGATTGGGAGCCTCAAAATTTAAGCTAGGTGGAATCTTTTTATAATGCAGGGCAAGAACGGTTTTAATTAATCCTGCTACCCCAGCCGCCGCAACTAAATGTCCGACATTGCTTTTGAGAGAGCCGATCGCACAAAATTGTTTAGCATCTGTATGCACACGAAATGCTTGCGTCAGCGCTTCAATTTCAATGGGGTCGCCTAAAGGTGTAGCTGTACCGTGAGCTTCAATATAAGAGATGGTTTCTGGGTGGAAGTTGGCATAAGCTTGGGCCATTGCAACGGCTTCTGCTTGTCCGTCTACGCTAGGAGCCGTAAAGCTTACTTTATCAGCGCCGTCATTATTAATACCTGAACCACGAATTACGGCATAGATGCGATCGCCTTCATTGAGTGCATCTTCTAAACGCTTGAGGACAACTATTCCTGCGCCATTGTTGAACATCGTGCCCTGAGCGCTGGCATCAAAGGGACGACAATGACCATCTCCAGACAGCATACTGCCTTCTTGAGCCATATAACCGCTATTTTGAGGTGTAGTCATAGATACACCACCAGCTAAAGCCATATCGCACTGATAGCTGCTTAAGGCTTGGCAAGCTTGAATAATTGCTACTAAAGAAGTAGAGCAAGCTGTATTAACACTGACAGCCGGGCCTTTAAGGTTGAGCTTGTAAGCAGCACGGGTGGTTAAAAAGTCTTTTTCATTTGCTAACATGGTCTGGAACTCGCCGATGCGATCGACAATTTCCATACGTCCAGAAATATGGTTGGCAAAATAAGTATTTTGACCACAACCAGCGTATAATCCAATCAAACCATCGAAAGATTCTGATTCATAACCAGCATTTTCTAGAGCTTCATAAACCAACTCTAGAAAAACTCTAGCTTGTGGGTCCATAACCACAGCTTCCAGTGGATTAATGCCAAAGAAGGCTGCATCAAAAGTTTCTCCCCCAGGAATGATTCCTCTAGCTTTTACATAACTGGGATCTTTGCAAAGGTTCGGGTCAATGCTGGGATCTAATTCTTCATCTTGAAAAAAAGTCGTTGACTCTAATCCCTCACACAGATTGCGCCAAAACTCATCAACATTGCCAGCGCCAGGAAATCTTCCTACCATGCCGATAATGGCAACACCATCAATAGGATCTTGGTTATCTGAGGTTTGCATATTTACCATTGCTTAAACACCTTGTTGATGATTACGGCGACGAGCTTGAGCTGCTTGTTGGCGTTGAGCGCGATTTTGCAGCTTGTTATGAGACGGTTGGCTGTTCTGGTTTGAATCCAAATATTTTGCTAAAGAGCCAATCGTTGAATACTGAAATAGCTTCACAGCAGGTAGTTCAATACCAAGTTCCTGTTTGACTCGTGCAGCAACTTGTAGAATTGAGATTGAAGTTCCTCCCAAATCAAAGAAATTATCATCAATCCCAACGCGATCGATTTTGAGCAGTTCAGACAAAATACCTGCAAGCAAACGTTCTAAATCGGTTTGGGGAGCAATGTATGCTTGTTCGAGTTGCGGACGTTCTCTACTTGGTGCTGGCAATTTATGTCTATCTACTTTGCCATTTGCGGTTAGAGGCAGTGATTCTAACATCACAAATGCTGATGGCACCATGTAATGAGGTAGTTGCTGCTGTAAAAAACTACGTAAATTATTGTGTGTATATCTACTGTTATAGTGAGGAACAATGTAAGCAGTCAACTGCTTTTCACCTGTTTCATCCTGACGAGCTAAAACAACAATTTCCCGAACATCAGGATGTTGTGCAATCTCCCGCTCAATTTCCCCTAGTTCAATTCGAAAACCGCGAATTTTTACCTGATTGTCAATCCGACCTAAAAACTCGATATTGCCATCTGGAAGATAACGAGCTAAATCTCCAGTTTTGTAAAGACGGGTTGCTAAATTGCTATCAAATGAATGAGAAATAAATTTTTCGGCAGTCAATTCGGGGCGATTCAAATACCCTCTCGCTAACCCATCTCCAGCAATGTACAATTCGCCAACTTCTCCAATTGCTACTGCTTGGAAGTTGTTGTCTAATATATAAACTTGGGTATTAGCAATTGGGCGACCAATAGGAATAGATACACCTGGTTGCAGTGGCGCTGTTATAAGATGGCAGCAGGTAAAAGTTGTATTCTCAGTTGGACCATAACCATTAATTAACCGACAGTTCTCTACTGTTTGGAGAAACTTCTGTACATGGGTAACAGATAAGACATCGCCACCCGCTAAAAGTTGATGCAAAGATTTTAACGCATCAATTTTTTCATCAACTATGAGATGGAATAAGCCGGCTGTCAGCCAAAGAGTAGTGACTTGATATTGTTGAATAATCTGCCCTAATTCTTCTAATGATGGTGTATGAGGAGGGCAAATTACTAGTTGCCCACCGTTAAGTAAGCAACCCCAAATTTCAAAAGTTGAAGCGTCGAAGGAAATAGGAGCAAGTTGCAGAATTATTTCTTCAGCCGTGAGGTGAGCATAATTAGTTTCTTTGACCAACCTAACTACACCACGATGGATAACGCTAACCCCTTTGGGTGTACCTGTAGAACCTGATGTATACATGACATAAGCCAAGTTTTCAGCAGTGACGTTAGTGCTTAGGTTCTCTTTTTTATTTTGGGCGATTGTATGCCAATCTGCATCTAGGCAAATTACAAATGCTGTATGAGTAGGTAATTTAGCAACTAGGTCTTTTTGAGTTAATAGTATAGATACCTGGGTATCTAATAGCATAAAAGCTAAACGTTCTTGTGGATACCCTGGATCTAGCGGTACATAAGCTCCACCTGCTTTGAGAATAGCTAAAAGTGCTACAACCATTTCTAAGGAGCGCTCTATGCAGATACCTACAAGAGTTTCTGCTCCTATACCTAGTGTTTGTAGATATTGTGCCAGTTGATTAGCACGACTATTCAAATCTCTATAGGTGAGATGCTGATTATTAAAGATTAATGCTACAGCATCAGGTGTTTTCTCAACCTGTGCTTCAAACAACTGATGAATACACGCTTGCTGAGGATAATCCGTTTGAGTCTTATTCCACTCGATCAGTAGGTCTTTTTCGGATTCTTTCAAGATAGGTAATGTTAAATTATATCGTTCTAAGTTATTATCTGATAATAATGATGTTTGAGACTCAGTTACCAGAAATTGATTTTTATTTTTAGCTAATGAATCAGTTATTGCTTTCATATTTTATTTCCGCAAAAAATATATCTTTTTGCAAAACTTGTAGTTTTTAAGTAGTGCTGCATTTTTAATTCAACAAATGTCAATTTTAGCGATGCAGCTAATGTTACTACTAAACTATACAAAACCAGAATTATTACTGAGTGAAAAATACTAAGGTTTGTTCTAAAATTCATATTGAGAGATACTTTTATATAGATTTTTGGATAAACCAGTAAACTATGTAAGTTGAGTACGATATTGTTTCGAGATAAATAAGTAACGATGAATTATGATGTCTGAAAACTAAATATTGCTCCAACACCACGCAAGGTTTGTTTAAGTACTAGTATTTTTAATTACATTTTTTAGTCATATTTTTAATTTTTAAATTATATTTCAAGATTAATTTGACAAGAAATCATGCCGCAATCCTATAATGTTTATATGAAAGGGCACTGACTCTTAGATTTAGTTTTTTTATTTTGACCTATTTCCTCAAAATCTGAGTTATTTTCAATACATCTTCATTGAAAATTAAAACTTTAGAGGTGATTTGCAATGAGAGTATTAACTGTACGTTAGCTTATTTGATGAGGATAAGAAGAATCAATGCCTTGATGGACAAGCAAGACAGCGATTTTAACAGCCGATAAGCAAGCAATGGAATCCCTTTGGAGGTAGGTTGAACTCCAGGCTATGACCATCAAAATTTTTTGTGCCCTAATTCTACTTATTAATACTTAATACTTTCAAGATTTTATAGTATAAAACAGTTAGGACTTATACAATTGGCATAAATCTTTGCAATGTATTAGTCGGTTGTAGGGGCGTATAGATGTACGTCCCTCTCTAAGTATTTGTATCATGTATATTGTAAAATATTAAGCTGTTCTACATTTAACTTGGATGATTAGGGCGGGCATAACTAGAACAGCTTTAAGAATCACAGGATAAAACAGGATATCAAAGGCGAGGGAGTATCACTCCCCCGCAATAGCCAACTTACTACAGCTTAATTGTTGAATTTAAAGCTGTAATCGTAATCATCTTTAGGTTAAATGACACTAGCAGAAAAAACGAAATCATTTGCTGTGAGGCTAGTTGATGTAATTCCAACTAATGAAGCCAACTCTGTATTTCCGGCTTTCACCAAAGTATCGCTACCCTGTTGTAATAGTGTTAAAGCACTAAATTGAGTAACACCAATACCGCCCAGCCCGATTTTATCAATGCCGATCGCAAAATCAGTCACGATGTTCTTGCTAATTGGCAGACTAGCGTTAGCAATCCAGAATTGGTCAATACCAGCACCACCACTGAGGCGATTGCCACCTCCTTGACCGGCAAATAGCACATCATCGCCATCACCACCAAACAGCGAATCATTCACACTGGAGAAGAGTTTGTCATCTCCAGAACCACCATATAGACGGTTATTGCTACCGTTACTCTTGAGGGTATCGTTACCTGAGCCACCGAAGGACAGTTGACGCGAACCTTCAACTACTGTGAGAGTATCAGCACCTGCGCCTCCAAACAGATTATTACTACCATTGGCTTCCACTACGGTAATATCGTCATCACCAGCAGCACCATCAGCACTAGTGTTGTTAGCAGGGCCATTTACACCAATCAAGACTTGATCGTTACCATCTCCTGTGGACACTGAAGAGCCACTGCCGACTAGCACCGTATCTTCACCGTTACCAGTCACGATTGTGTTACCTTTAGTACCTTCTACAAAGTCTGCGCCGTCACCAGCAAATAAGGTTTGATTTGGCTTGAGGGTGACATCATCACTATTAGTAGAACCAAATTGAAGGTCTAGTGTTGTTAGTCCAACAGTGCGACCATCAAACCCTGCGGCTGTAAAGTACTGAGTATTGCCTACACTCTGAAAATCCAGAATTGTTGCTTGGCCATTAGCAGTTTCTTCCGAAGTCAAGACTTCTTTAGTGGAGGGAACTACATCTGGCTTTCAAGGGTAGGTATTTAAAAATCAGGCAGTAGAGAGAGTGATTTGAGAAACATTAAGTTGTGGAGTAAAGCTTGGCCAAGGCTCAGGGAAAAAACCACCGATTGGTAATGGAAGACGATTAAGAACAGCGGCCTTAATCACTAAAAATCCACGGCGGAAGCAACTAAGCCAACGGTGAGGGAGACTATTTTTAAAATTGCGTCGTGCAATATGAGTTTGGGGTAATTCATCTAAACTACTAATAGGGAGATTTGCATCAACACAACCACCAACACTTACTTGCCATAAAATAGCGATCGCTATGGCTAACCAATGTCTTTCGGCACGTTTAGGGTCAGTGATTTTGGTTTGATGCCAATCAAAACCACCTCGTTTACCATCTTTAAACAGACACTCAATCCAAGAGCGCATAGAATACCAGCAAGCATCCGCAACCTCCGGCTGTAAATCAGTGAGAATTAACCAAGGTTCGGCATAGCCATCGTCATAGCGAGCTAATAAGGTACATTTGATTGAATTAGTTTTAAAACAAGTTATTAAGCCTTTGAATGACTGACCCACTTGTGGCACTAGAGTATTTAAAGGCTGCCAAGCATCCTGCCCCAAAACTTGAAACTGTCCAATTTGATTAATCCGCATAAACGGATGCCAACCATTGGATTGAATTTTTTCATACAGCCAAGGAGCGTAAAGTCCTCGGTCAGTGGTAACAATTACAAACCAATCTGCTGGGATGCTTTGGCTGATCTGGCTCAACAGTTTTTGCCAGTGCAGTTTCCAACTCCCTGGTTTAGTTGCTTCTACTATTTTCCAAGCAATAGGAATTCCGCAACCTCGGTAAACAATACTAATTGCTAGTACAGTAAAGCGATCGCTCAAAGTCGAGGCATCTGCTGCCAGAGCCAAACGCTTTTCGTTCTGCGGCCAAAGGCTTAAAATCCAGCACAGTAGTGGACTAAAACAAGTTGTAATATCTAATGAAGTCCGTCCTGTCTTCGTTTTATCCTCAGCATCTCGATACCATTCTCGCAGTTGCTGGCGCACAGTATTCTCTTTTTTACCCAGCAACTCTGCTAAAAATACTGAAACTGTTGTTAGTCCACTTGATTGAGTCATCACTATCCCAAAACTCCACATTGCCAGTACTACTGCTTGCGGCTTTGTGAGATTCGGCATTTTTTCTATGACTTTTCTAGTCCATTGTCTTAATTCCTCACTTTTTCCTATCTGCATTTACCCTCCTACAGCCTTTAATTCTGCTCCGCATCTGCCTTGTATATTTTTGCGGACTGACATCAGTTCTGTATTTTACCTGTTAATTTGCCCCTTTCTTAAATACCTACCTTTGAAAGACTACATCTGGGCCTCCCACCAACGCTTCTGTAATGGCACGACCTTTCAAATCGCCATTACTGGGAATATCTAACCCTAAAATACGAGCAAGTGTAGGTGTTACATCAGCATTACTAACGGGTGCATAGTCCACATAGCCTTGTTTAAAATCAGGGCCAATAGCCTCCATGTTATTGAAGGTATCACCTCGACCAAAGCTGCCATGCATTCCCTGTCCTTGCTGCAAAGTTGTATCAGCAATTTCGACCTGAGCTTGAGGGTTGTTTGGGTTGCTTGGATCGGTGCTAAAGGTTTTGAAGTTGATAACTATAGATGGAACTGGTGTTTTAGCATCACCTTTTAGCCTGATCGCACTTAGTGGTAAAGCACCTGGGATGTCTCCATAAGCATCGTCTACAAAAATCCCACTGATGTAATCTTTTTGCGAAAGCAAATTTACTACCTGTTTGGCTAAGTCAGCATTGCCATTGGGCAGATAAATCAGGTCAGATCCACCATTGGCAGCTACAACTATCTTTGTACCTGGGTCAAGTTGGCCATTAATTACCTTACCTGTACCACCAATTACACCATTCCCAGAAATAGGACGTTGGCCTTTTGTAGCATCAACAGTTGCATACTGGATCTGGTTGAGGTCTGGGGGAAGGGTTGTAGGGTTAGGATCGTATAAGGGTAAACCTAGATCGTGAGCCAAATCAATTGCAACAAAACCTGCTGGTAGAAATCCCAGATTTACACCCGCATAAGTTTGGGTGGCAGCATAACTTGTAGTTTTTGTGCCTTGGCTATCAATAGCTTGTTTGCTGATGGTAGAAAAACCGTGGTCAGCAGTAATAAAGACATCAGTAGTCTTGTCTAAGCCAGTGCTTTTAAGATAGTCAAGAAGCTGCTTTAAATTATCATCAGCATTTTTGACCCCAGCTTTGGAAGTAGAACCATTAATACCTGGTGTCAAGGTGTTTAAGCTATCACCCTGATTATGTTGAGTACCATCAGGATCTCTTGACCAGTAAACCAATGCAAATGGTTTACCATCTTCCTGAAACTTGGGTAAAATTACTTTGGTAGTGGCATCTGCAAAATATTGTTGTTGAGCCACATTGGCATTCAGAGTGCCAGGAGTTGTATTATTACCAGCTGGCTGGACTCGCGGTGTCGGTTTTACATCTAGACCAGCCGCTTGTAAACGAGCGACAATATCTGGATCGAGTGGAACACCAGAAGGTGAACCGGCGGCTGTAGGCGGCGGGGTTGCACCATTTGTAGTGTCATCAATAATAATTGTATCGGGAGTAGGAATAGTACCTGTAGTACCACCTTCTCGGTTAACTTGGGTGACATCTTGGATGGCAACTGGGCCTAATTTACCGACTGCTGCTGTGTTGAAACCCTGCGATCGCGCGTAAGCTAAGAGTGACTCTTCATCTAAAAAGTTGTTACCGGGAAACTTTTCATCGATATCCCCCAGAACTGCATCATTTTCAATGAATGGTGTGACAGTACCATTAGCATTAGGACTAGGAAAACCAGTGTAAATAGTGTTGCTAAAGTCACCTGTATCGCCAAGATAATGCCCAGTTGCGATCGCAGAAGCATTCGGGGTGGTAAATGTGGGAAATAATGAATGGCTATTGGCGAAACTAACTCCCTGCTGACGGACACTATATAAAGTTGGGGTATCAATAGGGTTTACAGAACCGTTACGCAATCCATCCGCAACAAAAATAATGACATTTCTACCGTTGCCATTTGTATCAGCCATGCTTACTATTCCTTAAGTATTGTGAGCTACGATTCATCGCAGCAATTGTGTATCTGTATGAGCAATTAATTACGCTCAACCCAAGCAAAAAATTCTTGGCTACAGAAACCTAAATAGTATTTGGCGACAAAAATGCTTAGTGTCCACACAAAATGGTGCAGACAATTAAATGAACTTAACTTTGGTTACTGTCTCAAAAGATAGTTGTTCAATGTTTAAGGAAAATTATAAACAAGTTAAGATTTTGGACAAAAAAATCCCCAACTCTTCAAGAAGTCGGGGATCTAATCCTTTAGATAGAGAGCAAATCAAAATATGATGCAATATCACTCTTTAGAGTTAGCAAAAGCGCTACAGCTTAATTCATTTTGAACATTGAACCTAAGCTGTAAGTAAATCGGCGAAATTAAAGCTAACTGGCTAAGGCTGTCATTTGTCCTTTGTCATTGGTCATTAGTAAGGGTTTTAAAGCAGTTTGCGTTTCGTAACATACTTAGTTTTTTTCACCTCAACTTACTTAATCATTTTTGAGCTAAATGACACTAGCAGAAAAAACGAAATCATTTGCTGTGAGGCTAGTTGATGTAATTCCAACTAATGAAGCCAACTCTGTATTTCCGGCTTTCACCAAAGTATCGCTACCCTGTTGTAATAGTGTTAAAGCACTAAATTGAGTAACACCAATACCGCCCAGCCCGATTTTATCAATGCCGATCGCAAAATCAGTCACAATGTTCTTGCTAGTTGGCAGACTGGCGTTAGCAATCCAGAATTGGTCAGCACCAGTACCACCAGTTAAGCGATTACCGCCCTGTTGACCAGCAAATAGCACATCATCACCATCGCCACCAGATAGGGAATCATTGATACTGGAGAAGAGTTTGTCATCTCCAGAACCACCGTAGAGACGGTTATTGCTACCGTTGCTAGTGAGGGTATCGTTACCTGAACCACCGAAGGATGATTGACGCGAACCTTCAACTACTGTGAGAGTATCAGCACCTGATGCCCCAAACAAATTATTACTACCATTGGCTTCCACTACGGTAATTTCATCATCACCAGCACCACCATCAGCATTAGTATTGTTAGCAGGGCCATTTACGCCAATCAAGACTTGATCGTTACCGTCTCCTGTGGACACCGAGGAGTCGCTGCCGGCTAGTACCGTGTCTTCACCGTTTCCAGTCTGGATTGTGTTCCCTTTAGTACCTTCTACAAAGTCTGCTCCGTCACCTGTTAATAAGGTTTGATTTGGCTCAACTGTAATATCATCGCTGGTAGTAGAGCCAAAGTTAATTTCTTCAGCTTGAGGTTGACCTAAACCAGGAGCAAGGTTAAGGGGCTTCTCCAACTTCAACAGTAGAATTTCATTGTTGTCTATGACTGGATTTTGAGGATCATTTCCAGGACGACCTGTAGAGAAGGGATAATTGTTGTCATTGGCAACCAAAATGGTGTTTTTGTCAACAACTAAAACATTTTCAATGGTTACAAATGGGAAGTCGAAGGTGGTTTTGCCATCTCCATTCAGGTCGTTGGGGTCTTGGATGTTTAACAAGTCTGCAACTTCTTCCTTGGCTACATAACCATTGGAATCTGCTTTAGACAAGTCTATTTTGTAGATCCGCTTGAATTTAGCTGAGGCTCCTTGACCACCATCCCGCTCAATGACTAGATACTCATTATCGTTAATGACTGCTAAATCCCCGATCGCATTTGCTGGATTATCCAATCTGTAGTACAGCTTTTTATCAGTGTACTTGTGGCTAGCAAGGTCAAATTCGTTAATCCGCAACGCACCAGGAGTATCGCCTTGAACTGTACCCTCTAGCAGCATATAGAGCTTGGTTTTGCTGGCGTTAATTGCTCCACCTTCAAAACCTTTTGAACCACCCAAGTTAGCAAAGGCATCTCCTGAAAGCACATCGGGGTTTTGTGGCGATCGCACTAAGTTATTCTGAGGATCACTCAAGAAATCTCGGACTTTATCCCCTGTCTCTGGGAAGTCTGTAAATAGTGCATCTACGCCTAATTGAAAGAACTGCTGAAATTCTAGTTCTGGATTGCCTTTGTAATCTGCTGCTAAATACAGGTCTTCATCGCGGAAGGTATAGGGATGAACCTGTAAACCTGCATTATGAGCATCTTGAACTAAGCTAGTGGGAGATACCAGCGTTCTGTCAGCATCATTGACTGTGCCGTCGTTGTTGACATCATCTGCCAAACCATCGTTATTAGCATCAGTACCTTTGACACTAACAATCATTCGCTTCCAAGGGCCAATGCCATCAGCATAGGTAGCGATTTCAGCCAAACCTTCTGGAGTCCGTAAATCACCATAAGTCCGAAGGTCGTCACTGACTTCAAAATCATAAGGCTGAGTTTCTATGAGCGTACCATTAAGCTCAATTCCAGCTGCATCTAGAAGTTGAACCAGAGGAATATCTACACCTGCATTAGGCATAATGCGATCGTGGAGATCCTTGAGATTACCGACTTCAAAGGATTGGATGAAAATCCGACTGGGATCGGTGAAGTTCTCAGCCTTGAGTGTATCGATGAGGATTTCACTGATGTTTCGGTTAATTTTCTCCGTAGTGCCTACATAAGTAGCTTCTTCGGCAGAATAGGTGGGATGCTTAGTTTCGGGATAGATGCCAATCTTTTTACCCGTCTCGGCTTCTACTTCCTTAACCAAGTCGATGATTTCGGCGAGGGTGGGAATTTCAAATTGACCATTGAAGGATTGGTCGCGGAAAGGCACACGCTGTATAGCTCTTAAAGTCTTGATTTCTTCTAAAGTAAAGTCTTCAGCAAACCAACCTGTGATTTCTGTTCCATCTAGACTGACTGTTTTCTTGCGATCGGCGAACTGTGGATACTTGGTAATATCGTAAACGTCTGTGGTTGTATTGCTCAGATTGACAGTACCATCAGCGTTCAAAATTGCCAAAGCAGGTTCATGGCGAGCAATTAACACGCCATCTTTTGTAACTACTAAGTCTGGCTCAATAAAGTCAGCACCATCTTCAATTGCTCGTCTGTATGCCTCTAAGGTATGTTCTGGAAGATCGCCACTAGCGCCTCTGTGACCAATAACTTTAGGTGCTTCTCCATCTAGAGTTTTGAATTGGTCGGGTGTAGCAATGGGAGCTTCCAACAACTTACCACTGGCATCAAAATGTAGCAGGTAAGGGCCAAACTCATCTCCAACCCAGATTGTGCCGTCTTTATCAAAGACGAACGATTCTACATCAAAGTCTGCACCAGTCAGTAATCTTCCAGTAGTTCCTTCATTCACAATTTGGAAAGGAACCTTGTTGTTAGGGTCAGACAGTTGAATGTAGTCTAAAACTTTAACAGTGCCATCGCCATTTTCTGTTCCCTTAAAATTCGGGTCTACACGATTGATTCGTAACAGAAAGTCTTCGCTATTATCTTTGCTACCGTAGCCATTATCTGACAGGAAGTACAAAGAGTTGCTGTTAGCAAATTGAACACCGCTAAAACCCTGAATTGGCTGTCCAGGGAAAGGCCCGGTTCTGCCATTGGCTGAAATTTCTGCACCAGAAGCCGGCCCATCACTATAGGTATCAGCAGGTAAAGAAGCAAAACCTACTAACTCAACTTTTGGCTTTATTGAAGCAAACATCGTTTGGTAGATGTGGGTTTGATCATTTAAACCCGCAATTCCCGGAATATCAGAACCGTAGGCGTTATAACCTTTACCCACCAAGCTATTTAGAACTTCAGAACCAGCACCTTGGTAGTAAACAGGTACGGGACGGTTGGTGTGAGTTCCCCAACCATACTTGACAGTAGGATCTGACCCCCAGTAGTGTCCAACTTCTGCTGGAGTATCCAAATTGGTTAATGCTTCGGCACCTTGATTTTGTACTAAAGTTGGAAAATCACCGTCGAGAGTCAGATAGTGATCGTGGTCAGCTGTAACGATTAGTAGGTTTTCATCCCAACCACCATTGTTATTGATCCAGTCAATTGTTGATCCAACTGCCTTATCAAAGTCCAAGGTAGTGCCGATCAAGTTGTCTATGTTGTTATCATGGGCAGACCAATCGATATCGCCACCTTCAACCATTAACCAGAAACCATCGGGGTCTTTACCTAAAACATCTAATGCAGCATTTGTCAAGTCATTGAGGGTTGGATTTTCGTTAACCTCTTTGGCAATGAAAGATGCATCCGTCTCTCCAGGTAACAGTGGGCGCGTGGTGTCCACTTTGGCGTTATCACCTTGGTTAGCGAAAACGCTGAACATATCTAAACCAGTAGTGCTGTAGTCGCCGTTGGCAGAACTTACAGGCAAGTTACCATTTTGACCACGCGCACCGTACAGACCGAAGAGGCGATCGCCTTTTTCTGGATCGATTGTCGCCGCAGTTTCAGCTAGTTTCTGGGCAGCATTCTCACCGCGCTCCAAAAAAGTGTAATCGTAGAGGTTGTTTGTTGGTTTAGTACTAAGTTCTGTGTAGGTAGATTGGCTAATGTATTCATTGCTTGTATTCGGCTCAACCTCCGATGGTAGTAGGTCTCCAGGAGCAGAGAGCGGGTGTCCGCCACCAAGTAATACCGTCGGTTGATAGACACGGAGTTCCTGTTGCAGAATGTTGTCTAATGCCGGATAGTCACCATCATACTTATTGCGACGGTTAACGTTGGCAGCAGCAGCACCAGGTGTTGCATGGTCAATAGGAACTGAAGTCACCAAACCAGTAGATTTACCAACTTGGTTCGCCGTTTTGAGAATTGTTTCTAGAGGATTCTCAAAAATATCAACGCCAATAGCGCTGTTGTAGCTCTTGACCCCAGTGTACAGGGTTGTAGCGGTGTTTGCCGAGTCAGGATAGCTGTACTTAATATATTCAGGGTCATTACCCGGAGTCCAAGGGTTAGCGCCACCTCTGATAGGGTCATAACCTACTAGGTTCCCAACAGCACCATCACTGACTTTTGCACCACCGACTGGGGTATTACCTGGGTTAAAAGTTGGATCAAAGGTGAAACCAGGACGAAGCTGGCTCTCTCCGGTAATGGGATTGGTATCGTCAAGAGCTGAATTACTAGTGCTAAAAACTCCATTACTACCAGCGATCGTTGTCCCGTAGGTAGTTGCTAAACCGTAGCCTTGGAGTGTTTGAAAGTTGAGTCCTTGACCCTTACCCTGTGTATAAAAATCACTCAGATTAGCACCTGTCTTACCATTTTGAATCTCTTTGTAGATGGACGCAGCACGAGCCATTTCCCAGCCCATACCATCCCCAATCATAATGATGACGTTCTTAGCCATGAAAGAGAATCTCCCTGTGTTTAATTGTTGAGATGGTCTTGGCTCTAGTGGAATCAAAAAAGTAATATGGTGAGGAAAAACTAATAGTTTTAGGCTGCAAATATGTAATTAACTTGTCAGCTTGTTGAGTCTGAACTATTAAATGTCAACTACCACTACAATTGACATATCACCAGAGCATTTAAGTATCAAAATTAACAATGCAATTGCATATTAATTAACATACATAGTAAAAGTTGTGAAAAAATTGTGGGCTGGTTAAGAAATCTTGTATTGCAATCTTGTACCTAATATGCAACAACAACTTTCTGCATATTTTTAATGATGTGAAAAATTATTTTTTATACACTGACATGATTCATCGTTTGTCACTTTCGTCAGATAATAATTTCTTTATAACCCTTATATTTAGATGCTTTTGCAATAATAATTGAGTACAGCTTCATTCACTTTAGTTGTGTAATGAAGCTGTAACAATCACGCTAGGTGAACAATTTAAGCCACAATACTGGCAGAGAAAACGAAGTCATTTGCTGTGAGAATATTTGATGTAATTCCCAACAATGAAGCCAACTCTGTATTTCCGGTTTTCACTAAGGTGTCACTACCCTGTTGTAATAGTGTCAGGGCACTAAACTGAGTAACACCAATACCGCCAAGCCCAATTTTATCAATGCCAACTGTAAAATCAGTCACAATGTTCTTGCTAGTTGGCAAACTGGCGTTAGCAATCCAGAATTGGTCAGCACCAGTACCACCACTGAGGCGATTACCACCCCCTTGACCAGCAAATAGTACATCATCGCGATCGCCACCAAATAGCGAATCACTGGCATTAGAAAAGAGTTTGTCATCTCCAGAACCACCGTAGAGACGGTTATTGCTACCGTTACTTGTTAGGGTGTCGTTACCTGAGCCACCGAATAATGATTGACGAGAACCTTCAATTACTGTGAGAGTATCATCACCTGCTGCTCCAAACAAATTATTACTACCACTGGCTTCTACTACGGTAATAACATCATCACCACTGCCACCATCAGCACTGGTATTTTGAACTGGGCCATTTTGACCAATAAATATGCGATCGCTACCATTATTCCCGGAAACTGAAGAGTCACTGCCTGCAAGCACAGTGTCATCACCATTTCCAGCTTCGATTGTGTTATCTTGAGTACCTTCTACAAAGTCTGCTCCATCACCTGCACTAAAGAATTGTCCTGGCTCAAGATTGACAGTATCGCTGTTGCTAGAGCCAAAACCATTGGGGAAAGTAGGTTCTATAACTGTCAGATTATTGGGTAATTCGAGAATGCCGAGTTTTTCAGCAGGCGTATTACCTGTAATATTGAAGTCGTTGTCGTTAATCAAGGCTAGGGTGTTAGGTGATACTAATGCTAGACCTTCTAATTTTTCCACCCCGGTGTAACCCAACTGAGCAGCATTAGCGATTAGGCTCTTGGTGACAGGGGTAATATTGGCAGTAGCTAACTCCGTAGAGGTAAGTTGCTCAATAGTTTTACCAACTGGCAAAGTAAAGTTAGCAGGGTTATTAATGTTGGTCGCCCCAGCTAAATCAATTTGGTAAATTAATTTATTGCCAGCAGACGTACCATTATCATCTCGCTCAACTACTGCAAATTTGCCGTTACCCAAGGAAACTGCATCGCCAAGCTTATCGGTTGCTGGTAGACCTTCTAGGCGATATAAATACTCTCCTGTTACCTGCTTGGTGACAATATCAAACTCTAGAATTCGCAGGTTGAGATAAGCTTTGGAAGTCGCATCATTGGCGACATCTGGATTATCAATTGGACTCTGAATAAAGGCATATAATTTATTACCTTCTAGGGCGACAGCTTCAAATCCTCGGTTATTGCGGCGTTGGGCATAAACTGCTGGTAAAACCTCAGTGCCAAAAGTTCCAACTGGTTGATCTGGGTTGGGTGCAGTGGCAGTTCCTTGAGGAATAAAGCGGTCAATCAGCTTACCATTAACATCAAAGTGGTAAATTGCCGGACGGTATTCATCTACCATCCAGTAATCTCCATTTTCTGCAATTACAATTCCTTCTAAGTCAGCACCTAAAGGATCGTTAGCTAAAACATTATTGTCTAAGTCAACAGCAATTTCATCTGTATAGGCTAAACCGTTTCCTATAGCTTGCAAGTTAGGCAATCCCGTTAATGGCGTTGTCCCATCTTGGCGAAATAGCTTTGTTCTGTTGGTAATGGTGATTTCGCCTGTGGTGCGGTTGAGTTCAAAGCTAACTATTTCTGGCTGGAAATCGGGTAATAAAAATGGTCTTTTGACACCATCAGGTTCTCCATTGGGGCCCCGATCTGTGTTGGTGACAAATTTTAGGTTGCCATTTGCTGCAAACCCTTGGAAATACAGCCCAGAAAAACCACCTAACAAAATATCTTGACCTTTAGAAGTCGTGTCTAACTTCGGTAGGTTTGCAAATTCATAAATAGTTAGCTTGGGTTGGGCAACAGGATTGCGGGGATCGTAACTAGTGGTGTCGATATTTAAAGAATTGGGGAAGGCATTGGCTATATTTTCCCAACGCACCAGCTTAAAGTTAGAACTGACATTTTCCTCTTCACCTTCATCGCTAACTATTTTGGCAGGTTCATTAGAGCCATCTTGAGTCACAAATAAACCAAATGGGAAGTTAGGCCCCAGTGGTACGTTAATTACATCTGCACCATCTGACTCTTGTACACTGTCAATCGACCCATTGTTACCAACGGCAAAATTACCCACATATTCGTTGTTACCTTCACGCGTGTAGGCAACAAAGGTATTGTCACCTTGGCTAGATGCTAATAAGTAGCCTTTGCCATTTTTGCCGTAATAAATGGTCAGTCCTTCTACATCATCTGTGAGATGAGTACCACCTAAATCTCTGACTTGATCAACTAGCTTGCCAGTTGTGCCAGTGTTTGGTTCTGCTTGAAACTTCCAGATACCTACATTTTCCTGTCCGATGTAAAGGAAGCCAGTTTCCTGGTCTACCACCATACCCTCGGTTTGGGGATCGCGACCCTCAATTGTTGGCACGGTGAATTCCCGCACTAGTTCAGCCCCAATTGTGCCATTACCTTTGTCAATCAATTTGAACTGAGCTATGTCTCCAGTTTGGCGACGACTGGTAAAGACATAGTAATCATTAGTTACGGGGCTACGGTATAAGGTAAGTCCGTAAGAACTGCGAGTTGATGCAGAATAAGGAGGTTCAAAAGGTGATGCTTGGAAGATAGTAACAATATTGCTATCGGTGATATTTTCCAGATATTGACCAGGGTTACTGGGGTTGGGGTTAATTTTGAAGATTGCTAGTTTATCATTGTTGCGATCGCTAGCTACGGCAATATCAATCGATTGATTGCCTAATTTGAAACCGTATTGCAGGTCAATGTTATTGTAGCGAATACCACCGGGATTAACTGTTTGCAACAAATTACCAGACAAGTCATAAACCCGCAGTCCGGCATTTTTAACTGAGGTTAGTACTAAACTATGGGCAGAGTTTGTGGCATTAACATAAATGGCAGGGTCATCAGCATCGGCATTCTGATCTACAGCAGGTAATGCTGGATCTTCATCGTCCAATAAATCGGGACGAGTTTCTACTGTAGGTGCAGCAGTTGGAACCAAGTCTGCACCCAAGGTGAGGATTTGGGTATATTGAGTACTGCTAAAGTTGTTGTCACTCACTAGCACAATGGATTGACGACCATCTGCTAGTTTGGGACCGAAGGCAAGACCTTCTATATTATCCACTCCTGTAATCGGGTGATTGGCATCAGTAGGTAAATTCAGATCGGTTAAATTCAACAGCAGACGCTTTTGAGCGGGTTTAATAGCTACTAGTTGTTCAGCGCTCAAACTATTGAGAGAATCGTAGAAACTGATGTCAGTTGCACCTTGCAAAGAAACTTCGTATATTTTGATGGTATTGCCCACACCTTGGGCAAAGGAGCGTTCCAACGCCAGGAAAGTACCACGATTATCTATTGCTAGCAAATCTGCCAAACCATTGTCAGCAGAGCCTGTGCTTGGGTTTGGTGCTTCGGGAATGGCATCGGTAATGTAGAGGTATTCTTTTTCTGGTTGTCCAGTAAATAGATTGTATTGCAGAATCCGGGATGGGCTACCACTGGTGAGTGAAGCTTTTAATCCATCTTGGGATAGTGCGTTTTCGGTGGCGGTGAATAAGGTTTTCTGGTCGGGTGTGATGGTGAGGCTTTCAAAGGCTAAGTTATTGTATACGCCTGATGTCTGCGTATCTCCGGCATCGACAATACCATTGTTGTTAGTGTCCTGAACTACTGGTAGAAATTTTGTCGGGATAAGTAGCGATCGCACTTCTTGCCCTGTTGCAAGGGAAAACTCTTTAATAAAGGGATTAGTAACACGACCAACAGTAGGATTTACTTCGCCTTCCGAAGAGATGAAAACAGTCCCATTGTTAGTTAAAGCAATACCTTCTGGGTCGAGGCTGTTGATTGCAAAGAAATTACTATTGCTATCTTTCAGTGGTGTGACGTTAGTAAAAGTCACCTCGGAATCGGCAGTAGTGAAGGTATAAAAACGGGCAGAGGCAACTTGAGAGCGATCGTCTGAGATGGCATAGTAGCGGTTGTTAATAGTATCGTAGGTGACACCAGATAATCCGCCTACTGGAATTGGTATGCCGTTGACAGTTCCCGCCACACTATCAGGAATAAAGCCAGTAACGAAGGTAGTTTGCCTTTCAAATCCCACACTGGGAATAGTTTTACCTGCTTGAGTCGCCCCAGTTTGCACATCTGCGAACACCAAGCGATGGTCAGAACTGGGGAATGGAAAAGTACCAACTGGGGAGAATGTTGGGTCAGTATTTAGAGGCCAAAATACTCTTGAATTGGTAATTGTCAGGTCAGCAGAGGGTAGCACGTAATCAGTACGCAGGTTTCCGGGAGCCGTATCAGCAAAGTCTGCGGTGTCAAAGCTAGGATTACCTTTTTGGCTAGCGTTTGCACCACCTTGTAAGTCTGCTTGTTGGACACCACCAAGACTGGTAGGGATGACATTAGTATTGATATTGGGATTTTGCAACAGTTGGCGAATAGCATTGTCAAAACTATCACCATCTAACGGATCTGCATTTTGATCGCCCACAATCACAAAGCTTGAACCAGAAGCAATCCCGCCCGTTTTTCCCTCATCATCGTAGATATAATTACTTTTACCAGGAGTAATATAGTCTGCCCAAAAACGGATCTCGTCGTGGTTGCGCTTACCGTTGCGGTCTTCCGTCCCATCAAAGGTTGGGGGTGTGGGGTGGCTAGCGAGGACATGAATTGTCTCGCCGTTTACTTGGATGGGTACATCCCAATGACTTTTGGAAGAGAGGCGTAGAACTGCTAGTTCCTCCTGAGAATACCAATCATTTGCCTGTGGTGTTGTGGGATCGTCGGGAAGGAAAGCATTGGGCATATCCTTCCAGAGGAAGTTTTGGAAGGTGCGGATATTGGCGGTGTCGATGGGATATTTGGACAGCAGCAACATACCATATTGGCCAGGGAAATTACCAAATCCGAAGGCATCATCGCCATATCCTGATGTGCCTGGGGTTGTAACTACTGCACCATTGTTGTTCAAGTCAAAGCCAGAGGCAATACCTGTGTTGGAGGAAGCAATATAGAAGTAGGGATAGTCAACGGGAGTCGCACCGTTTTGACTTATGGCTAAATAATTTTGCTGGAATAGTTTAACTGCCTCTTGGGAGTAGTCAAACTCATTAATTAGCAGCACATCTGGGTTGTTACGCTGGATAATTTCTGCAACAGCTTTTGCCTGAGCATTATTGGGGGTTGACAAATCGGTCGCTAATTGACCTTGAGTGCTACGGTTTAGAGAAGCATTGAATTGGGAAAAGCGGATTGTATTATTGAGTACCATAATTTAGTGCTGGGTAGATTCAAGTTTTGCGAAGATTAGTGTTTATCTGCGGCAACCACAGAACCAAGTTGCTCAATCGCATCGCTGCAAAAATATGGAAATTCTTGAGTGTAGATGTCATTTATATTGCCAGTAAAATACCGTTAACTGCGAAGTGCGTCTTTGCAGTTTAGAGAGTTCGCAATTTCAATATGGACAATATAAGATGTGCCTTCCAAATCACTGTATTAGAGATTGTTAGAAGACAAATACATAATTTTTTGTATGACTTTTAAATTGGGCAATCTCAAAGTATACTGTTCAGATTAAGAAACAGATAGCAAAAGGTTAAGATAAAATAATTGTAGGGTTAGAGATGTTTTTTCCACAGCAATTATTCTCAGTCATATATCCTAACAAGGTTCAGTTCAAAAAATAGGAAGTAAATGGGCACAATAAAATCAAACTATGTAAATAAAAAAGAACTGGGCTAATACCAATTTAATGTGAAGTTGCACATATCTTGATCCCCCTAAATCCCCCTTAAAAAGCAGGGCTGTTTCATTCCCTAAAGAGCGCTAAATATCAAGGGTTCTAGCGATTTAAAATTGATTATTTTGTTACCAGCGTGCCAAGAAAATGAACAATTTTACTGTTGTTCAAGTGCTTAAAAGTTCATCTTCTCGTCACCCTCACTTACAATTTTCTCGCTAACCATCTTGACAAATCCTGTTTGAAATGGAATGAAACAGCCCTGGGGCTAGGGCAGGGCTGATTCATTCCCTAAAGAGCTTTAAAAATCAAGGGTTCTAGCGATTAAAAATTAGTTATTTTGTTACTAGCGTGTCGATTAAATCAACTATTTGACTGATATTTCAGTGCTTAAATGTTCATCTCTTTGTCACGCTTACTTAGAATTTTCTCGCTAACCATCTTGACAAATCCTGTTTGAAATGGAATGAATCAGCCCTGGGGGCTAGGGGGGATCGAATTCTATGCAGCTTCATAAAAAATTGGTATAAAACCCTTATACCTATTGACTGTAGCAAGATTGCCTATTGCCTTATCCCAACGATAATTATTTACGCTCACTTAATTAGGTTGAATTGAGCAACAGCGAAACCCAAAAAAGGCTTGATGATGTTGGGTTTCGTTCCTACATCTGATCCTGTATATGTCTTTCTTTAATTAAGTTTCAAGTTGTTTGAAGATTTGACTTGAGGTACTTTTAAATTCACCTTAACCACCCTTGAATTTATCGGATAACTTAGAGGATTTAAAATTTTTATACCAATAATAAGACTTTTCAAACATCCTCTTAATGATAGATATTTCACCCGATATAAAATAAGGTGGGCTGTTTACCCACCTTAATCTAAATCTGTATTTTAAGATTACCGCGACAGAAAAAACGATATCTTTTAGTTTTGGCGAAATTGTTCTGATATGTTGAGTAAT
The DNA here is from genome assembly GCF_043099725.1 of Nostoc sp. C110. Lineage (GTDB taxonomy): Bacteria > Cyanobacteriota > Cyanobacteriia > Cyanobacteriales > Nostocaceae > Nostoc > Nostoc muscorum_A. The sequence continues at coordinate 5,339,469 of NZ_CP171148.1, forward strand.
TCAAACATTAGCGGAAATTACCAGGTTTTAAGCGAACAGAGTTAGGCTGAGACTGACGACGAAGTGCTACTCCATTCCGCAAATTGTTTCCAGTACCGCCATCTTTGCGATCGAGGAAAGGTTTTAGATTAATGCCACTTCTAGATGAACTAATCCGATTATTGCCACTCCCTAGAAGTGTACGTCCTAAATTATATAATTCATTCCCTCCACTACTGCGATCGCCATAAGTGTTAACGGCTATAGTCTGCTGTCCGTTGTCAGCAGTAGTCAAGTTCTGAAAAATGCTATTGCGGATTACAACAGGATCTTTCCCACGGGGTACTGTCAGCACAATTCTACAGGTTGGGTTAGCTTCTGTTGTGACACAGACAATATTTTCGTTATTTTCTACAGATGTCTGAAGTTCTTGTAAACCATCTGGACGATAAAGTTCTAAGCGACTAGCAATTGTTGCACAACGTCTTTGTGCATCCCAACCACCGCCCAAAGCCGCAGGTGCAGCCCAAGGAAAGAATTGTCCTGGTTGACTTTGTGGCTGATACATAACGGTGGACTGACCGTTGTAAGTCTGGCAGGTAAACCGAGTTGTACCGTCAGATGAGGGTGAAGGGGGTATACCTGTTGATGTGTCTATTGGGACTGATGAGCCACCTGATGGAACTGTTGGTACTACTACACCGTCGCCAGTAGAGTCATATTGCGCCATTGCTGCTGAATTGCCCAGACACAAAGATAAGCCAATACTACCCAAAGATATCAATCGCAGTAGTTGTGATGACATAAATCATCCTCCAGTAGAAATAAGTAGGGAATTGATAGTTTAAGTGACGAATAATTCTCTATTTTGATTCATTAAAAATGCTATTTTTTTTCTTCTCTTGCTTTTTTCTCTTCGAGTAGCTTTTTCACCCGTGCTTTAATTTCTAGATGACGCTCCACTCCTTCATAAGCATAACGGTTGTAGCTATTACGGGTAATGAGGTTTTCTAAATAACTAACTCGCTCATTGCCGCCTGGGTGCGAAGATAACCAACTAGGAGGAGCATTTTTTTGCTGTTTTTCTAGCGTCACCATTAAGTTACGCAAGCCATCAGCAGCGTAGCCAGTGGCAACAATTAGGCGTGTGCCGAGATTATCTGCCTGACGTTCCATGTCGCGGCTGTAACTGAGTGCAAAGAGTTGACCGATAGTGCCGCCTAGAGGTAGATATTGGGTAACGTTAGAGATCAGGTTGCCTTCGCTGACTAATTGAAAAGTGTGGGATAAAAGTACATGGGATAATTCATGACCCATTAACCCAGCTAATTCTGCTTCGGAATTAGCTTTAGCGATCGCACCTGCATTAATAAAAATTTTACCCCCAGGTAATGCAAAGGCGTTCAGGCTTTCCTCTGGAATCACAAAGAATTCGTATTTAAACTCGTCCCGTCCTCCTACCTTCGCCAATTTCTGTCCAATTTCATTGACGTATGCCAAAATATCTTCGTCTATAATTACACCCAGCTGTTTTTTTGCCTGCTTTGCCACCGACTCACCTATGGCTCGTTCACCTTGTAGCAGCATGATGGTAGAGTCAAGGGCAGAAAACGGCCCAAGTAGACTGCCAGTGACGGCATAACCTAAAGCACCTGTAATAATATTACCGAGGACATTGCCTCTAATTTCTCCTTGTGTATAAGATTTGTAACGGTTCAGATTTTCTTCTGCTAGTTTTGTAAACTCAGGCGCTTGGGGATTTTTCGGGTTGAGAATAGCAAATTGACGCGCCGCTAAAGACGCTTCCATCCATTTTTTCTCAGCAGCTAGGGCTGTAATTCTAGCTTTAACTAATTCTGCTTGATCTGGATACAGCGAAGAAGCCCGTTCTAATATATCTAATGCTTCTTTGCTGCGATCGTATTGTTTCAACGCTTCAGCATATCGGATATGGCCAGGGATAAATTCAGGATATTGCTCAACTAACAGTTGCAGAGGTACTAAAGTTTTTGTTTGCAACTTTTGTGCTATCCCCGCCTCTGATTCTCGCCAGTAGACTTTACCTCCTGGGGATAGTTGCGTGGGGTCGAGTATGGCAGCTTTACGCTGTTGATTATCTGATGTTTTACCAAAAGGCTGCTTAACTTCGCGGTAAATTTTTTCCGCCTCTGGGATTTGTCCCGCCAGATAAAGTTTATCCGCTTCTATAAATTTTAGCTGACGGCTGAGTTCTTCAGGAGTGAGTGGAGGTTCCTGTGGCGACTCTGGCTTTTTCGGTTCGGAAACTTCAGGGGAAGGTTTTGGTGCTTCTGGCGTTGATGAACGTTGTAGCACTTCCCGTAACTTTTGGACTTTAGTTGTTTCTGAATTGGGCTTTGTCGTTTCAATAGTGGTAGAGGCAGGAGGTTCTTGTGCCAGAAGGGGTGAAGTTGCCTGCGTTAGGATTATCAAAATTGATGTAGCAGCTGAAAGTAATACCCACTTCCAAGCTGGCAGTAAAGACTTCCAGATTCGTTTCATGCTTGGGCCCACGTATGCAAAAGGCTCTTTTTTAAATTTTATGAGGAATTAGCAAAATACGCATATAGTGATGTATTTTTTGTGAGGCAGTATGCCCAAGCGCGAACTGTTCGGTGATGCGGCGCAGCACTTATTTGCTTAAACTGAGTCACTCAAATACTTGAAAATTTTGCTTATATATACTAAGGCAGATTATTTGGATCAATACCTTGAGATTGTAAATAGGCAATTAGCCGTTCTTTTTGTTGGCGTTCTTGTTCGGTACGCTGGCGTTCCTGTTCAATTTGTTCCACCGCCCAAAGCAACAAATTACCAGCTTCATCCCACCAACGCAACCAGTAACCAGTTCTAGCTTCCTTTGTTCCTTGCCAAGTTCCCAGAAATAAACCCATTGAATCAATCCAATGACGACCATTTTCATCAGGTTGCTTTAACTCGTAGCGGCTGTTTTCGAGTTGGTAAAATTCTAACAAACCGCCATTTGGGTCAAAAATTACGTAAATTGGAACTTGAAGAATCTGCTCATAAAAAAACCATTTTCCTGGTGGATAGGTTCGCTTAAAAGAGTATTCTCCACCCTCAGCGTCAGATAGAAATTCCATCACAATTGCCGGAATATCCCCATCTAAATTGGGTGTATAGCTTTTGCGTTCTTCTAAAACTTGATTTACCGATGGTACATAAAGCCAGTCGGGTGCTTTAGCAACAAATTGCCCGTTTATTGTTGCACAAAGTCCAAAATTCGAGGCTATCAACATCTGCGGTTGGATGAAACCGCTTATCTCAAGGCTTTCGCGCAAAGCACCAGCTAATAGTGGCTGACCTGTATTTTCCACTGGTTCATCCTCTAACTGAAAATCTGCGGGCAACGCTTCCCAAGATATTATCAGTTCTGTTGAAGATTTAGCTTCACCAAGTTGGGTTGTCATAAACACCCCTTTTTATTGATTTGTCTTTATTTTATGAGCGATCGCACTTATTCTACAACGTCGTAGTTTGGGATGCGATTGCACAGCAGTAAAACACAAAAAACCCCGGCGAAACTAACCGGGGTGAGAGAGAGAGGTACGAATGACGATGAGATACAGCGATACCGAAATTGAAAATCTTAGCTAACGGTAAAACCAATTAAAACTAAAGTTGTAACGATTAAAGTAGCAAAAAGACCTTGTAAAACGTATTTACGTTGTTCCCAAATTGCTGGGTACTCGGCGTAGTAAACCTTGGGTTCAGCTGCGTAGTTATTGAGAATGCCGTCTTCATTTACAGTGGTGTACATATTTTTTTCTCTTTTTTTGTTTACTTATGTAACTAAATTTAACAGGATTGTTACGAAACGTCAAGAGGACTTGACAAAAAAGGGCTGATTATTTTAATAAAAGTTACTTATCAGGCATAGGGGACTGAGGCAAAGCTACCCCAGCCGCCGAAAATGCCATATATTACACAATTTTTTAAATTGCAAAATCTAAAATCCAAAATTGTATAAAAATAGAACTTACGCAAAACTACACGCGGTAGGGGCAATTCATGAATTACCCCTACCGGAAAATAACGGTTTGGGCTATTTTTGGCGTAAGTCCTGAAAGAGTAGAGACAATACGGTTCGGTTAAGGCAAGAGACGCGATAAATCGCCGTCTCTACAAAGGACTTACTTATTAGACATCTCCAGAAATTAATTATGCGTTACCTGAAACCCTTTTAGAGACGTTGCATTGCAACGTCTGTTCATTTTCACCAGATGTCTATTGTAAAGACGGCGATTTATCGCGTCTCTCTAACCATCTAATTCTTCATCACTGCATCCAAAAGCACATTGGCATCAAAGCGGACTACATCGGTGCAAGGTAGCCCGGTTTCTGCTGTTATTTGAGCGATGCTTTCCTGAGCCGCAGATTCATCTAAATGTGCTGTGTTAAGTGCTATACCCACTACAGGGACACTTGCAAAAGCGCCACCTGCACTAGCAACGGTTTCATAAAGACGAATTACCTCTAGTAAAGGTGGAATTATTACATGGGGATGATTGCGGACATGAACTTGTCCCGCCCGATGGACTAACACCAGTTGAGTTGGTTGGGAACCACGAATCAGGGGTAGGGTTGCTGTTGAACCAGGGTGTAGCAGTGAACCTTGCCCTTCAATGTGCAAGATGTCATAGTTTTTGCCGTAGCGCATCACTACTTGTTCCACAGCACCAGCAGCAAAATCTACCCGCACGGCATCTAAAGGCACACCATCCCCTTCTAACATCACCCCAGTTTGACCTGTGGCGAGAAATTTAGAACGCCAGCCCCGCAGTTTTGATGCCCAATGTAACTGTAGGCTAGTTGACATTTTACCGATCGCCATATCGGTTCCCACTGTCAATACCCGCCGACACGGAAGCGTGCGGGCTATTCCACTAGCAACACCTATATTAGGCGGCTCTTTGCGGACATCCCAAATTAGTTGCCCTGGTTTGAGCAGTGCATTTAAGTCGGGTATATTTGCCATTGGTGTATGCAAACCGTTCACCAAGGACATCCCAGCTTCTAGAGCATCTTTGATTTCTAGCCAATAATCATCTGGGATAGCACCACCACTTGGAGCAATGCCTATTACCAAAACTTCTGGCTTGTACTCTAAGGCTGCGGCTACCGATGCCACAATCGGAACATTACGCTTGATACCTGTTAATTCTGTCAGAGATTTGCCAGCGCATTCGCGATCGATGACGGCTACAATTGGTGCTTCGCTGTAACGTAAAATTGCGAGTCCGGTTTTGCCGTGAGCGCCAGTAGTTCCATCATGAAGTAAGATGGCTACTCGTTGATTAAGTGGTAGACGCACTGTGTTTTACCCCCAAACCTGGTAAATCGTTTAGCAAAACTCTACCTTCTTTTAGCAATGCACCTGTAAAAGGATCATCGATTAAGTTGAGGTGACTGTCTAAATCTAAATAATCAGCTAGTGGCGCTAGCTGTAATGCTGCTGTATTAGCTAGGGAACTATCAGAATAGCAACCGAACATTACTTGCAACCGATATGCTCGCGCTGTATGTACCATTCGCATCGCTTCTGTTAGTCCCCCTGATTTCATCAGTTTGATATTAATACCATCCACGTAATTTGCCAAATCGGGAATATCAGAACTTGTGAAGCAACTTTCATCAACAAAGATGGGTAGGGGAGAGTGTTCTTTGAGTTTTGCTAAACTTTTTTCCTGACCCCGTGGCAATGGCTGTTCTACATACTTTATACCCAATTCAGCTAGCCAATTGCACATTGCGATCGCATCTTCTAAACTCCAACCCCCGTTGGCATCAACGAAAAACTCTGGTTCCGGTGCTTCTTCTCGCACTGCCAAGAGCATTTTTTTATCTGCATCTATGCCATCTGGACTGCCTAACTTCACCTTGAAAAGGCGGACATCGGTAAATTGTAACCAGTCTCGCGCTCTTGCGATCGCACCTTCAGGCGAATTGATCCCAATTGTGACTGAAGTTGGTACGATTTGATTGCGATCGAGTCCCCAAATTTGCCACAAAGGTAAACCTACACGCTTACCTAACCAGTCGTGCATTGCCATATCCAAGGCTGCTCTAGCAGCAGAAGGAAGATGGTTTTGTATTAAAATTTGCTCAATTTGCTGACGTTGTAAGGGGCTGAATGTTTGCAACAGTGGCACAACTTGCTCTAGAGCATTTTTGATTACATCAGTTGATTGCCGATGATTACCTACACCAAACGGCGACGCTTCCCCCCAGCCTTCGATACCATCTGATGAAATCCTCACCCATACATTCGTTGTCTGTGCTGTTGTACCCCGACTAATGGTCAACGGAAATCTTTTATTTACAGTAAATAAATTTACATTTATTTGCATAATAATTCTGCATATTATGTTATTGCAAAAGTAAGTGTAAGTTCAAAGTTTAGATTATCGGATGTATCTGTTATACTTTTTTACATTTCATTGCTTAGTTACTAAATTTATGAGCAACTTAAAAAAGTGGAAGACTTTAAAATCAAAAATGGTTTTAGATAACCCCTGGTGTCAAGTCAGGCAAGATGAAATAGAATTACCCAGTGGCAAAATTATAGATGATTATTTTGTCAGTGTTAAGCCTGATGTCGCGATGGTTTTACCTATCACTCCTAATAGAGAAATTATTTTTGTCCGCCAATATAGACACGCCATAGGTGAATTTTTCTTAGAATTACCAGCAGGAAATTTCGATCCTACAACAGAGAGTGCAGAAGTAGCAGCAATTAGAGAATTTACAGAAGAGACTGGTTATATTGCCCAAGAATTTAGAAAAATCGGAACTTTATACGATAAGCCGAGTAAAGATACCAATCAAATACATTTATTTTTAGCAGAGAATGTGAGCAAAGTTGGAGAGCAACAACTAGATATTACAGAAGAGATTGAAGTTGTATTGATTCCTGTAGAATCAGTTTTCGATAAAATTGCCCAAGGTGAAATCTCTGTGGCAGGAACTGTTGCGGCTCTCTTCTTAGGTTTAAAGTTTATCACTTCTCAATAATCAATATAGCTTTTTTGGCTTTAACAAGAATAATGCTTGAGATAGGTTTAAACTTTGCACCATTTGGCATTGATACGCGATTTCCCTGGCACGATTTTTATAAGTCCTTTGTTCCGCAACCTATAAAAAATATTTTTCATTACTGTACCTGATTCGATCCCAGTCACTTGTCGAGCAATACGATTATCTATTTCTTCATGATCTACAAGATAGTCCATGACTATTTGCTCATACTGTGGATACATTTCATACATTGAGATTGTATTTTCTGAATCTGTGTCATTAATTCCAATTTTACGCCAAGCTGCATTACTTCTTGCTCTCCCAGGAACAGCCTCAATAAGTCCCCTATCTTTTAACCTATAAAATGCTTGCTTGATAGTTCCTTCTGAACGAATTCCAGTTTCATTTCGAGCAATTTTATTAGTAATTTCTTTATGCTTTTCTAAATAAAACATTATCGTTGCTTCTACTGAAGCTAGAGGTTCATGTCTAATATGTACAGCTACAGAGGTTTCGGTTTCATATATCTCAGGAGGTTGCAGTCTCAACCTAGCCATTGCCTGAAAAGCAGTATTCAAACCTTCTCCAACATCTTTATTAGGTGGATTGGGAAATTTGTTGATTATACGAACAATAGCTCCGTTCCGTGCATACTGCTCTTTGAGAATATTTTTTACAGTAATATGACCAGGTAATCTACCTGGATTTTCAATTTCAATCCTATTGTCAAAAATGCGAATATGAGTATCAGATACTATACTATAGTCTCTATGTAACAAAGCATTTGTTATAATTTCATGAATAGCTTCTTCTGGATAGCTGATTAATTCTAATCCTGTGTCTCCTACTTTTGGAATTTCTTCAACAACTTCTATTGTTTTAGCTACTGCTTGCTGAATTTGCTCGTATAGACAACCTTCAATAGTTATCGGGTCAAAGGCAAGAGTATCTCTTGTGCCCTCTATATCTTTTGTTTTGTATCGATAAATTTTAATTCCGCAACGCTTTGGAAAAATAGCTTGAGGTTCATCAGCAAACAGTAGAGTACCTGCAACGGTTGGTTTATTCTTCTGAATTAATTGTTGTTTTCTGAGCCACAATTCAGCCTCGCTAGTTGGAACTACAACACTAATAAATTTAGACATTACCTGTGATGTTGTAATTACCTCTAGTTCTACGTCAATAGTTCTTCTCTCAAATGACTCGATACCTTTGTCGAATCTTAATCTTTCTAAAGCTTGTTCAGTTTTAATAGGCAGAGTTTGTGCGCCACGTCTTAGATAGGGAACACTATCCGAAGCCTCTACTACTCCTCGTGATTTAAAAATAGTAACTTGCAGAACTAAACCAGGACAGCCTTCAGAAATTAGAAATGTATATGAATAACCATCTCCCAAAGGAAAAAGTTGTTCAAAAATTTGTAAATGCCCATTTGCAGCTTCCTGATCGGTAAAACCTCGCCAAGCTCTTGTTTTTTTGCCTTCTACAGTATCCTCATCAATACCAATGAACAGTTCTCCACCATCTGCATTGGCAAATCCAGAAATAAACTTACATAATTTTCCTGGCTGTATATCTATCGACTTTAGGTCGCGAAAATGGCTTTCCTCAACTATAAGTATCTGATTTAATTGATTAGAGGTAATTTCAACTACTTCAATTGACATATAGTTACCCTTAGCAGCCTAACGATTCTTTAAATTTGTAGCATACAATGCAATCCATGAAGTATCGGTCAAATTCTAATCTTTAATCAAAAACACTACACTTGTGACAATAATTCCAGATGAAGCATTGGTAGTTCGGGGAGGGCGTAATAGTCCAGAGGATATTCGACGTGGAATAGGTACTCATCCCAGTGGCATAACAGGAATTTCTGTGGAATGTGCAGTAGGATCGTCAGTAGCGGAGTTGGCATCGAGTATTCCTCATGGTCAGATTGGTGTAACAACAGTTGGCAAGGTTCGCCAAGCAGGTGGTGATGTAATCCGAACATCCGGTAGAAGTGCTAATCATGCAACATTAAGGGGTTTAAACCCGCAGCAAGTTAGTCAACTCCTTACACCTACTGTTCCAAATCCAGCAAAGCAGCAGTTATAGTTTGGATCACATAGAATGATTAACCCTAGAGTTTTTGCAGATTTTCATAATGCTGATGCTGAAGGGCGTTTGCGTTTGAACTGTATTGGTACAATCGAAGACTTAGCGAATCAAAGTATTGAGCTACGAGATGGGCAGTTACTCACGATATATAGCGAGGATTTGGAAGTTAATGGAGTGGTGCAGTTCTCCGAAGAGGAGAAGTTGTGGGTTGCTGCCATTGATTGGGATCGAATCACACAAGTTGAGAATTTTGTTGTGGAGGCACAAGTTTGAGTATCCACGCCACTTAATTTTTTAGGTTTTTATCTTGCCCATTGTTGCAAAATATAATCATAAAAAGCCTCTTTATCTACCTTATCTATCGCATAAATTTTCCGACCGCCAGGAACTACTTTAGTCCTTCCCTGACTGACTCCAGTGGTGATAATTTCTGTTTCCCATTCGCGCAATTGATAATATTCTGGGTGTCCTAGATAAGCTGTTGCCAGCACATCCCAAAAATAATAATCTTGGGGGATAACTAGCGCATAACATTGTCCTGCTAAATCAGAGATGGGATAGTGGCGTTGTCGTCCCATTTTGTATACTAACTCCGATGTAACTGGGACATTATTAGTTAAATCCAAAGGACACATAATAATTTCAATTTTGGTTTGCCATACCCGCGCTGCTGAAACCGCGTCCCAATAAACATTCCATTCGGCGGAACCATCTTGTCCAGGTTCTAGACTTTTTTCTACATTGCCACCAACATTCAAAGCACCTCCCATCCACACAATTTTGTGAATCTTGGCTTCAATATCCGGTGCTTTGTCTAAAGCTACTGCGACGGTAGTCAACGGCCCAGTTACCATCAACGTTACGGGGTCTGATGCCTCGCGCAGCACCTTAATCATGAAATCTTGACCTGTTTCGGCAACTAGAGGCGTAGTAATGGTTTCGCTTTGATTGAGAATAGGGAGATGGTCAACGATAAAGGAATCACGGCGATAGAGAGTAGGAAATGGATTGATGCCGCGCACAGTGCTTTCTGCTACCGAGATATGAGAAAATCCCATCAAATCGAGAATTTTACGTGTGGCGCTAACAGCCGGTTGAATGTAGCAATCTGCTGGAGTGACGACAACACCAAGGAGTTCGATATGATCCATCGTCAAAAGCAGCATAGTTGCCAGATAGTCATCTACACCGCCATCGTGATCCATTAATACAAGTTGTTTTGACATAAAAGGAGATATTAATATGGATGAGTTTATGGAAGCTGCGATTCAAGAAGCAAAACAAGGCAGACAAGAAGGTGGAATTCCTATTGGTTCGGTTCTCGTCAAAGATGGCAAAATTCTCGGCAGAGGACACAATAAACGTGTACAAGATGGCGATCCTGTTACGCACGCGGAAATCGATTGTCTCCGCAATGCTGGGAGAGTTGGCAGCTACAGAGGTACTACACTCTATTCAACTTTAATGCCGTGTTACTTGTGCGCTGGGGCTGTGGTGCAATTTGGTATTAAAAAAGTCATCGTCGGAGAATCCCAAACTTTTCCTGGTGCTAAAGAATTTATGGTATCTCACGGTGTGGAAGTAATTGATCTTAATCTTGACGATTGCGAACAAATGATGAGTGAGTTTATTGAAACGAATCCCGAACTTTGGAATGAAGATATCGGTAATTAGAGACGCGATTAATCGCGTCTGTACAAGAGTTAGGAGTAGCCCGCGTCTTGGTTACTTTTGATAGGAGAATTATGGCAGGAGCGATGGCGTAACCGCCCGCCGGAGGCGATGGTCTCCGACCGACCGCAGGTCATCGCAATCTAAAAAAATACAGCAGAATCAGCTACTCGACTGCCAAGCATTCACCCCAGACAAAAAAGTTACCTTCACACGGATAATCATCACTCCTAACGCAGCAAAAGTGTGCTGTTATTATCAATCAGTGTAAGAGTTCCACCAGTGGCCATGCCTGGGTTGGACTGTGCTGATGCACTATAAGTCTCAATATAGCGACGCACTTCTAATGGAAACTGGGGATAGTCTAATACTGCATCTCCATCGGCAATAGTTGCCCAGAAGTCTCGCAAACTAGGAGCTAATCTTTTCGCTTGTGATAGTGGTAAGTTTAATGGAGAATGAGTTAGTAGCTTGACTAAAAAGGGAAAAGAGCGATCGCCCATCCATTGCCGCGATGACTGTTGCAAGTCGGGGAAATCAGGCACTGACTCTACCCGATGAGATACAATTTGCAACGATTCTTTACCTTGGTTATCCCGATGAAACTCTAGCACCCGATAAGGGTGAGGATAGCTCACTAAAGAACCAGTGGTAATATCATATACTCCATCTGAGTAAGCAATATCCTGAACGTGCAAGTGCCCCGTAAATACTAGTTTGACTCCATAGCGCCTCAGCAACTGTAAAAGTTCTGCTGAATTGGACAACATATAGCGATTTGCCAGTGGATGGTTCGCTTGATTAGGCAAATGTTCCACTACATTATGATGCACCATCACCAAAACTAATTCATCAACAGATGCCGCCAGTACCTCTTCTAACCACCGTAGCTGTCTGGCATCCAAACACCCCACTTGCTCACCCTGGTCATTAAAGAAGTTAGAATTCAGTCCAATCAGCTTAACTCCAGGGAGTAACTGACGAATGTAGTACATTTGCTGCGGGTCTTCATAGCCAAACTTTGTGTAATAGTAGGGAAAATCCGCAAAAGCAATTGATTGCTTATCGGCCAACATCACGGGAACGTCATGATTACCAGGAACAACATAGACGGGAAAAGGTAGCTTGGCTAAACATTGTTTTAACCAGGCGTGGTTCTCTGGTTCGCCGTGCTGGGTTAAATCTCCTGGCAACAATAAGAAATCTAAATCGAGTTGTATTAAATGTTCCAGTACACTTTGAAACGCCGATATACTGACCTCTACCAGATGAAAACGGCTAGGATGATCCCAGATTGTGTGAGGAAGTGCCAGGTGTAAGTCGCTGACTACCGCAAAGCGAAAATTGAGAGTCATTGATTTATGAAAATGTTAAAAGCAGGGGTTAAAATAAGCCTTTTCCCAAAAGTATAACGCTTGGTTTGTTTCGCTGCTCAGGAGTGCATCTACTTAATATTTGTATACATTAAGTATTGATTACAGATTATAATAACGATTAATTTCAGTACAAATCATAACCGTTAATCTGCAAAAACTATGGGAGATTTGATTTTAAAGATTTAATAATCAACGCTCAAATAACTGAGCGATCGCTTTTATCTGCACGCAAACAATTCAATATTGTTAGCAGCACGAAATCGGTAAGTGTAGCCCTTCTCTACGATAGGCTGCGCTCAGGAACCACCCGTCGTAGACATTGCTTTGTTTCTTGGCTTCTCTGCTACTCCCCTTTTCGGTAAAATAACTTAGCAGATCAGCAAGGAACAGGTTCAGAATCATGGCACAAGCTAGTATTGGGATTATTGGTGGCAGTGGTCTGTATAAAATGGATGCGCTCAAAGATGTCGAAGAAGTGCATATCCAAACTCCTTTTGGTTCACCATCTGATGCTTTGATTCTGGGAACATTGGATGGTACACGGGTAGCTTTCTTGGCGCGTCATGGCCGCAATCACACGCTGTTACCCTCTGAGTTACCGTTTCGCGCTAATATCTATGCGATGAAGCAATTGGGTGTGAAGTATTTAATTTCAGCTAGTGCTGTGGGTTCCTTGAAAGCAGAGGCGAAACCACTGGATATGGTGGTGCCAGATCAGTTTATTGATAGAACGAAAAATCGGATTTCAACGTTTTTCGGTGAGGGAATTGTGGCTCACATTGCCTTTGGCGATCCGATTTGTAAGAATTTAGCTGCTGTGTTGGCAGATGCGATCGCATCTCTCAATTTACCAGAAGTTACTCTCCATCGCGGCGGCACTTATGTGTGCATGGAAGGGCCAGCTTTTTCCACTAAGGCAGAATCGAATCTTTACCGCAGTTGGGATGCAACAATCATTGGGATGACGAATTTACCAGAGGCGAAGTTGGCAAGGGAAGCGGAAATTGCTTATGCAACTTTAGCGCTGGTGACAGATTATGATTGTTGGCATCCAGACCACGACAGTGTGACGGTGGAATTGGTAATTGGCAATTTGCTGCGGAATGCTGTGAATGCTCAAAAGGTGATTCAAGAAACTGTGCGGCGCTTGAGTGAAAATCCCCCACCGAGTGAGGCGCATTCGGCGTTGCAGTATGCGATTTTGACTCAGTTGGATAAAGCACCAGCCGCGACGAAGGAAAAGTTAGGGTTATTGTTGCAGAAGTATTTGTAATATTGGTAGTGAATTAGTGATCGCTACGACGTATTTTCTCAGATTACATCAAGAGCTAATACTGTTCGGTTAAGGCAAGAGACACGATTTATCACCATCTCTACAAACAACTGATTATTGTAGAGACGGCGATTTATCGCGTCTTTGTGATGATTTATCACATCATTGCGATCTAGAATTTTCATTATTTCATTAAAAACCTTAACCGAACCATATTAGAGCAAAAGCGATCGCTACAACGGGTGGTTCCTGAGCGCAGCCTCTCGTAGAGAAGGGCTACGCCTACGCACTATCAAATTCTTCGGTGACGTACCATTATTATAAAATCATATAAGTGACAACACGTAAACTTATGAGTTTCATCAACAAACGCATAAATTTCGTTATGAAGCTTTGCTTGTTCGTGGTGTCTGGCAGATTTATTCTAAGTTGGGGCTGCTCATTACAGAAATCTCTTTGCGTAGCTCCATCAAAGACCTCTTCCTGGTTTTACTAAGCAAAACCGTCCCTCTCCGACTCGGTTACGGTGTATACACAAGTCTAATTACCCCCCTTAATCCCCTCCCTGGTTTAGTTGCTTCTACTATTTTCCAAGCAATAGGAATTCCGCAACCTCGGTAAACAATACTAATTGCTAGTACAGTAAAGCGATCGCTCAAAGTCGAGGCATCTGCTGCCAGAGCCAAACGCTTTTCGTTCTGCGGCCAAAGGCTTAAAATCCAGCACAGTAGTGGACTAAAACAAGTTGTAATATCTAATGAAGTCCGTCCTGTCTTCGTTTTATCCTCAGCATCTCGATACCATTCTCGCAGTTGCTGGCGCACAGTATTCTCTTTTTTACCCAGCAACTCTGCTAAAAATACTGAAACTGTTGTTAGTCCACTTGATTGAGTCATCACTATCCCAAAACTCCACATTGCCAGTACTACTGCTTGCGGCTTTGTGAGATTCGGCATTTTTTCTATGACTTTTCTAGTCCATTGTCTTAATTCCTCACTTTTTCCTATCTGCATTTACCCTCCTACAGCCTTTAATTCTGCTCCGCATCTGCCTTGTATATTTTTGCGGACTGACATCAGTTCTGTATTTTACCTGTTAATTTGCCCCTTTCTTAAATACCTACCTTTGAAAGGAGCAGGGGAGCAGGGGAGAATAAGAAATGACAAATGACAAATGACCAATGACAAATGACAAATGACAAATCATCATAATCCCACTTACTTTTTCGCGTTGCTCCTGATCAAGATTGGCAAATCGGAATAATCACAATGAATGTGGCTCCCTGTCCCGGTTCGGAAACACAATGTAATGTGCCTTTGTGTTTTTCAGCCACAATTTGATAACTAATAGAAAGTCCCATTCCTGTACCTTTGCCGACAGCTTTTGTCGTAAAGAATGGATCAAATAATTTTTGCTTGATATGAGCAGGAATTCCGGGGCCATTATCTGCAATTTTAATGACAACTTGTTTGTTTTCTACCAGGTAAGTGCTAATCGTAATAGTAGGAGTTAAGGTTTGGTCTTGAGCGTTCGCTTCTTCTAGGGCATCAATGGCATTGCTCAAAAGATTCATAAACACTTGATTGAGTTGTCCGGCATAGCATTCGACTAACGGTAACTCTCCATAAGCTTTGACAATCTCAATGCCAAGAGAATCAGGTTTAGCTTTCAGTCGATGTTGCAGAATCATCAGTGTGCTATCAATGCCCTCATGAATATTGACTTCTTTCATCTCGGCTTCATCCATGCGCGAGAAAGTGCGTAGAGAGACAACAATTTTTTGAATGCGTTCTGCTCCAACTCGCATGGAATAAATAAGTTTGGGTAAGTCTTCTACTAAAAACTCCAAGTCCATCGCTTCGGCTTCTTTTTGAATCTCAGAGTCGGGAATTGGGTAATATTTCTGATAAAGTTCCAGGAGTCTCAGAATATTTTTGGTGTATTCATTTGCATGGCTAAGATTGCCGAAGATAAAGTTGACTGGGTTGTTGATTTCATGGGCAACACCTGCCACAAGTTGCCCCAATCCTGACATTTTCTCGGATTGGATCATCTGGGTTTGGGTGTGCTGGAGTTGTTGCAGGATTTGCTCTAATTCTGCTGTGCGATGATTCAATTGGACTTCGGCGCGTTTGCGATCGCTAATGTCAAAGCTTGTGCAAATAACCCGGTAAATCTGTCCCTCAGTATTCTTGAGTGGGTTGAAGTTGATAAACCACCAGGTTTCCTGCCCATCAAAGGTTAGGCAATGCTCATAATAAAGGGGCATTCCCGTTCTGGCGCACTCAGCAAGCCGTTGTTGGATAGTCTGGGCCTGTTCTGCCCCAAGGACTTCAGTGGGCGTTTTGCCTACGGCATCAGCACTACGAATTCCAGAGGCTCGTTCCGCAACAGCGTTCCATCCGGCGTAATGGAAGCGATCGTTATCCAACACATCCACAACAAAGATGATTATTTCGGCTCCGTTGTAAATGCTGCTCAGAAACTCCTCTTTCTCTTGAAGTGCGGCTTCCGCTTGTTTGCGTAAACGAAGCTCGTCGTAGACATCGCTAATATCAATCACCACCCCATCCCACACAATCAAGCCATCAGCTTGCAGTTCTGGTCGAGAAACACATTGAATCCATTTGATTTTGCCTGAAGGAGTCACAATTCGCCACTCGTGACTAAAAGGCGTTAACATTCGACCAGAATCAGCAACTAACTGTCCCAGAGTTGAGGAATCGTCTGGATGCGCCATGAGGTGAATGTTGTGTACCCCTGCCATCACTGCCTTTGGATCAACCTCATACAGGTCATAGCAACCCGAACTGACGTAGGGTGTCCAGAAAGAGCCATCGGTAGCCAGACAGAATTGAAACACCATGCCTGGAATATTGTCAACTACCTTCTGGAAGCGGGCTTCACTGGCACGCAGTTCTACCAGTGTTTGTTGTGTCTGCTCATAAAGTCGGGCATTTTCTAGAGAAATAGCGGCTTGAGTACATAACAGGTTAAGCAGTTCGACGCGATCGCTAGTAAATGCCCCAGTCGTCAAGTTATTCTCCAAATAAAGGATACCTGCGAATTGACCCCGATGGAGAATCGGATTACACAAGATGCTTTTTGGCTGTTGGTTCAAAATGTAAGTATCGCTGGCAAAGACTGGATGATTAGTGGCATCCGCCAACACCACAGGTTGTAAGGAATGTTTGACGTGATAAATCACTCTCAGAGGAATGTCGTGGCTTTCCTCCACTGGAATTCTTTGCAGAACGATGGGTTGAGTATTAACGCTGACAGTCCCTTTAATCAACAAGCGATTGTCCCGCAGCAGCATTAACACGCATTTTTCTGCCCCAGCATTTTCAATTACTATCTGAAGCAGCATCATTAGGAGTTTTTCTAATTCAATTTCACCAGAAAGAGTTTGAGAGGCTTTGAGAATGGTTGCCAAATCGAGCGATTCTGTAATATTGCTGGAGCTAGAGGTTTGAGTCGAATGAAAAGATGGGGCAAAAATTGTGTTAGATGCACTAAGTAATGGTTGCGGGTGTTGCACAATTGCGGTCAAAAGCTGAGGATAGCGCTGTTCCAAGTCAGTTACTTTGGCTTTCGCTCCCCAACGGGCGTAGCAGTAATATGCTTCTTGCATATATGCTTGGGCGAGTTTTTCTTTGCCCCAATTGAGGTAAAATCTGCCTGCTAGTTCATTGCTTAGGGCTTCTTCTTGAAGAAATGCATTTGCTTTGGCGGAGGCGATCGCGCGATCGTAGTAATCCATTGCTTCATACATTCGCCCCAACACCCGATACTGCTCTGCTTCCACCAAATAAAATTTGTGTAAATGGTTTGTAGGGGCGTGGTTTGCCCATTCTTTGAGCTTCTTTTGGTTGCCAACAACTTCCTGGGGCAAACTATTACATTCCTTACCTTGGGCATTGGATAATATCGCCAGATGAATTAATGAATCGTAAAAGTGAAACACCGGAATCATGAAACAACCGGATACACCATTCAAATATTGTTTGGCATTAACTGCCACTTTTGTTGCTTGTTCCAACTCATTGAACAAGTAACAAAGAATTAGTTTATTAATATACAGTGTTCCCATTGCATAGAGATCGTTAGCCTGCTGATGCTTGGGCAACATCATTTCTTCGTCATAGGCTACACCTTTAATTTCCCAAGGACACTTACTCTGTCCAAGTAAATTTAAGACGGATTGGTAAAAGACTCTTAGATAATTATGAGCAACTTCCTGTTTAATTTGAGCCAATGCCTGACTGTAAACCTTCATCTCTGGTTCTAAGATTGACAAATCTTTGCCGAGAAAATAGGACAGCGAACAATAATTGTAGGCACAGTAGGCAGCATATTCTAAAGTACCCATCTCCAGACCGCTATGGTATCCGTCGAGCAGAGGAGCGAGTGAATTTTGAATATGATGTTTCCAAGGCTTCACAAAGGGATAAACCATGTTAATCGTGCTGGCTTTAAATTCTCTACTCTCGAAGCGTGATAGTAGTCCCATTGCCAGTTCACCAACGCGATCGCCTAAATCTATTTCTCCAATACCGCACAGAATGACTCCATACCAAGCATAAGCCTGTGCTGATACCCCAGCATTACCATAAGCAACCGATAACCTCACCTGCTTGCACACGATTAACGGCAGCAATTCTGGAACCGCTTGATAGACTGCTGCTGTTACAGTTGCTAAAATTCGGATCACTGCCAGACCTCGGAGGTCTTTCATCTCAGGCAGTTCCAACAAATCTTCTAAATGTTTTCCTTTTAATATATCTTGAGTCTGTTGCAAACTTTCAGTAATATCTGCATCAGTTGGCTGCTCTGGAAACAACACTCCAAATAATTTCAAAGCAGAAAGAGCGGTTTTAATGGCTTTGGGTTGCTGACTCTGAGCGACATCAGCCAAAATTCTCACTTCATAGACTTTCACTTTGTCTAGTAATTGACGAGCATTTTGCAGTACCTCATCAACTATCTGCTCCATTTGCCCAAAGTAACCGCTCAGACAGGTTAATTCTGCGGCTAAATCATGTAGAGCCAACGTTAGCTCATAGCATTGCTGCCAACAATTTGCTGTGAGAAGTTGTATGCCTTTAGTGGTGTATTCAATTGCTGCAACGTAAGCGGTTGCAGATTTTGCTTTTTGTGCAGCAGCTAGATTTAGCTTCGCTAATGTCTCCCGTTCTGTTTCTAAGACAATTAAATCGGCTCCTTTATTTAATTGATTAACAATCTCGAAGATTTTTTCCTCTTTTTCCGTTTCGTTCATTACACTTAAAAGCAATTGCCCAATTTTTAAGTGCATCAGTTGTTTTTGGTTATCGGGGATGAGTGAATAAGCAGCTTGTTGGACGCGATCGTGCAGAAATTTGTAGAAAGCAATCACCTGATTATCTGCTTCGATCTGTCCATTCTCCTCAATCAACAATTCTGATTTTGACTGATAAAACTTGTAAATATCATTGCTGGGAATTACTAATCCTTCCTGAAGGGCTTTCCATAAGTCAGTAGCAGTTTCAGCTTGAGACTTTTCATAGACAATTGCCAGTGTTGCTAAATCAAAAGAGTTACCAATACATGCTGCGAGTTTCAGGACATTTTGAGTGGCAACTGGCAATTTCTGTAACTGCATTGCCATGAACTCTACCACGTCATCTCTCAGAGAGAGCAATTGCACATCACTAATATCACACTGCCAATGCCCAGCTTGAGGATCAAACTCAATAGCTCCTTCTTCATGTAGCGCCTTGAGAAACTGTGTGCTGAAAAAGGGGTTTCCTTGAGTTTTTTGATAAACTAGCTGGGTTAAAGGTTGAGCGATCGCTGCTGGACATTGCAATGTATCTGTAACTAGCGAATTTAAACTTTCTTGACTCAATGGAGCCAGTGTGATTGTATTGACTGTAGTGCCAGCTTTCTTGATTTCTTCTAACGTCAATATCAACGGATGAGCAGGCGACACTTCATTATCACGATATGCACCAATCAATAACATGAAGCCGCTTTCTCTTTGTCCGATCAATACCTGAATCAAGTTTAGTGATGCTGAATCTGCCCACTGTAAATCATCCAAAAACATCACCAAGGGATGTGTAACTGTAGTAAATACTTGAATAAATTTTTGGAATAACAGATTAAAACGGTTCTGGGAAGCATTACCTGATAGTTCCACCACTGGGGATTGTTGCCCAATAATCTGCTCTAACTCAGGAATCACATCGATAATTACTTGGGCATTTTCCCCCAACGCCGTCAAAATCTTCCATTTCCATTGCTTTAATTGGGTGTCACTTTCGCCTAACAACTGCCCCATTAAGTCACGGAAGGCTTGTACAAAGGCACTGAGGGGAATGTTGCGGTTGAACTGGTCATACTTGCCTTTAATAAAGTAGCCTCGTTGCCGGACAATGGGTTTATGTACTTCATTCACCACTGCCGTTTTACCAATGCCGGAGAACCCCGCCACTAACATGAACTCCGATGTCCCATTGGCAACCCGCTCGAATCCTTCTAGTAGTATTTTAACTTCTTGCTCTCTGCCATAGAGTTTTTCTGCCATTACGAAGCGATCGCTTATATCTCGCTTTCCAATCGCGAAATGCTCAATTTTCCCTATTTCGTTCAGTTTTTCTATACATAGATGCAAATCATGTTTTAGTCCCAACGCACTTTGGTAGCGGTCTTCGGCATTTTTCGCCATCAGCTTATGGATGATCTCTCCCACAACCAAAGGGATCTCAGAGTTGACATCACACACATTAGGAGGAAGTTTTGCAATATGACAATGCACTAATTCCATCGGGTCTTGAGCATCAAAAGGCACTGTTCCTGTCAGTAGCTCAAAGAAACTTACTCCCAATGAATAGAAGTCGCTGCGGTAATCAATCCCCCGATTCATGCGTCCTGTCTGTTCTGGTGATAGATAAGCTAGAGTCCCTTCCAGGACATTTGGATTTTGGATTTCGGTGGTTTCTCTCGGTAACAAGGAGGAGATGCTGAAGTCTATCAGCTTTAACACCTTGGTGTCTGGGTGAATCAGGATATTAGCGGGTTTAATGTCTTTATGAATTACCCGTTGTTGATGTAACTGGTGCAGAATATCTGTTAGTTGTAGGGCTATAATTAGAAATTGCTCTAAGTGTTGCGGCTGTTCCTTAATAAATTGCCGCAGTGAGATGCCACCAAAATCTTCCATCACCAAAGCATAGCCATTATTATAGGGTTCTAGGCTGTAGGGCTTAATAATCCCAGGAATCTCTAGGTTTTTGGCTAGGGCATATTGGTTGCGAAACTGTACGAGTTCACTAAAGCTGGGGTACTCTCGTTTTAAAAGCTTAATTACAACTGCTTGGTTATCTGCTTCTCTGACCGCGCGATATACGAGTGTACGTGAACCTGAGTATAGTTGCTCTCTAATTTGGTAGCCTGACAGTGTTACAGTTACATCCACTTTTGCGCTCATCACTTTTTCAGGGAATTTTTCTAGTCAGTTTAGAATTCCCCACAGGACATTTTTTGTAACAAACTTTGGCAATTATTTACGCTTTGGATGTATCGCCTGATGAAAAACTACACGTTAGCGATCGCTCTTTGTGCAACTTAGTTAGCAGAAAATACAAAAAATATACAACCAATAGAAAAGCAATTTATCGACTTACAAAAAGCTGAAGGCATTAAAGCTTTAATTCTCCATTTTTTGAAAATGATTTTCTGCTTCCTGGCTTATTACTACAGCGATTTCCAATAAGTAAATAGCTGATTATCACTTGATTTCCCTCCAAGGTTCTATCCTGTGGGAAAAGAAGGGGCTTTTTGATTGAAAATGCCTATAACCCTTTCTTGATAATAATTACAACTATCCTTAACCTCAAATCGAATGTCTGATATATTTGGTTTTTAGCAAACAAACTTCTTGCAAAATTCTCTTCACGCGGTAAAATAACGAAATTTTGCAAGAGTTTTAATTATGAAACCATTTCTTTTTGTAACCGATTTAGATGATACCCTCGTATATCGCACCGTTGGCGATGACAGCGCTTTACCAGAACTAAATCAACTGCTGAGTCAACATCGTCAAGAATACGGCACTAAAATTGTTTATTCTACCGGACGATCGCCCTTACTTTACAAACAACTCCAAGCTCAAAAAAATCTTTTGCAACCCGATGCCCTTGTCCTTTCTGTAGGGACGGAAATTTATCTCAATGGTACTGATACTCCAGACTCAGATTGGGCAGAAACCCTGTCTCCGGGATGGGAACGGGAAACTGTATTATCTATTACCCATAAATACCGCGAGTTACTTCGGCAACCAGATTCAGAACAGCGTCCTTTCAAAGTGAGCTTTTTTTTAGAACAAGAAGCATCTGCGAATGTTCTACCACAACTTGAAGCAGAGTTGCAGAAATCGAAATTAAATGTAAAGTTAATCTACAGTAGCGGTATTGACCTTGACATTGTACCCCATAGCAGCGATAAAGGTCAGGCAATGCAGTTTTTACGCCAGAAGTGGAAATTTGCAGCAGAACAAACAGTTGTCTGTGGTGATTCGGGTAATGATATTGCTTTATTTGCTGTAGGCAACGAACGGGGAATCATCGTCGGGAATGCCCGAAAAGAGTTACTCCAATGGCATAACGAGTATCCCGCTATGCACCGCTACCTAGCAAAAGGTTTTTGTGCAGGTGGAATTATTGAAGGCTTAAATTATTTTGGTCTCTTGTAATGATTAGTTATCTAAAAGGTATAGTCGCTGGTATCCAAACAATTGGCGCTAATCGCGTGATTCTGACTCTGGAAGTCAATGGCTTGGGGTACGATTTGCAAGTTCCCCAACGGCTAGCAAACCAGTTACCAGAATCGGGAGGCGTGGCGCAAATTTTTACCCATTTCCAAATTCGGGAAGAAGTGCCCTACTTATATGGCTTTGCTTCCCCAGCCGAACGCGATTTATTTCGCCACTTGCTGACTGTCACAGGGATTGGTGCAGCCTTAGCGATCGCACTCCTGGACACTCTGGAACTACCAGATTTAGTCCAAGCAATTATCGCTGGCAATACACAAATCTTAATTCAGGCTCCCGGTGTCGGCAAAAAAATCGCAGAGCGCATCTGTTTGGAACTGAAAAGCAAATTAGTCGAGTGGCGTAAATCAGCCGGGTTCTTCGTCGCCACAGGCGGGCCAGCACCAGGAATTCTCGAAGAGGTGCAAATGACCCTCTTCGCCCTGGGATATACTGCTCATGAAGTCAGTCACGCCCTGCATGTAGTCAGCGAAGACATCGGCCTACCCAAAGATGCTTATGTCGAAGATTGGATTAAACAAGCGATCGCTCATCTCAGCAGCGAACAAGTTTAATTGTCATTTGTCATTTGTCATTGGTCATTTGTCATTAGTTATTCCCCATTCCCCATTCCCCATTCCCCATTCCCAATGACCGACCCTTATGCCTGGCTAGAACAGTCCTTAGCAACAATTCATCGGGCAGACTGGTATCGTTCGGTACAACCTATCAACGGTCGTCCGGGTGCAACGGTGGTTTTAGCTGGGCAAGAGGTAATTAATTTTGCCAGCAATGACTATTTGGGATTGGCTGGGGATGAGCGCTTGATGGCAGCCGCAACTGCTGCGATCGCAGAATTTGGCACTGGTAGTACTGGTTCTAGATTACTCAGTGGGCATCGAGAATTGCATGGGGAGTTAGAAAAGGCGATCGCATCTACCAAACAAACAGAAGATGCCTTGGTATTTAGTTCCGGGTATCTAGCTAATTTGGGTGCAATTACCGCCCTTGTGGGCAAGCGTGATTTAATTTTATCTGACCAGTACAATCATTCCAGTCTGAAAAATGGAGCGATTCTGAGCGGTGCAGCAGTTGTGGAATATCCGCACTGTGATCTTGAAGTCCTAAAAACTCAGTTGAGTCAACAACGACAAAATTATCGACGCTGCTTAATTCTTACTGATACTGTCTTCAGCATGGACGGCGATTTATGTCCCTTGCCCGCACTGTTCGATCTGGCTGATGAATTTAGCTGTATGCTGCTAGTCGATGAAGCTCATGCTACCGGCGTACTAGGAAAAACTGGCGCTGGGTGTGTCGAGCATTTTGGGTGTACAGGAAAGCAATTAATTCAAATTGGGACTTTGAGTAAAGCTTTGGGTAGTTTAGGCGGTTATGTGGCAGGAAGTAGCGCCTTAATTGACTTTTTGCGGAACCGCGCACCCAGTTGGATTTATACCACTGGACTTTCACCTGCTGATACAGCCGCAGCCTTAGCAGCAATCAAGATAGTGCAACAAGAACCGCAACATCGTACCCAATTGTGGGGGAATATACATTACTTGAAAACTTTGCTGCAACAGTTGCCTAACTTAAAATTGCTGCCTTCTGAATCACCCATATTATGCTTTCAATTGCCTAATGCCACAGATGCCCTCAAAGCTGGAAAACAGCTAAGAGATGCTGGCATTTTTGCTCCAGCAATTCGTCCTCCCACAGTGCCCACAAGTCGAATCAGAATATCTGTAATGGCGACTCATGAAGTAGCACATATTGAAAAATTGGTAACAGTGCTGAAGGATGTTATTTGAATTGGGAATTGGGAATTGGGAATCGGGAATCGGGAATTGGAGAATAAGAAATAACTAATGACTAATGACTAATGACTAAGGACTAATGACAAATCCTTTTAAAAAACTGGCAATCGGTTAAACAAGATCCAATAAAAACCAAGCTGTTGGACTGCTTGGTTAAATTGTTCAAAATCCACAGGTTTAACGATGTAGCTATTTACCCCAAGCCGGTAACTCTCGATCATATCCTGGTCTTCAGCAGAAGAGGTCAGCACCACAACCGGAATCATTTGTGTGCGTGGATCGGATTTGAGTTGCCGTAAAACTTCTAACCCACTTATCCTTGGCAGTTTCAAATCCAGCAAAATGACTTTGGGTTGATTCGTCATCCTACGGTGCGCGTACTCTCCCCGACAAAAGAAAAAATCTAGGGCTTCGGCTCCATCTTCGAGCAGTTGAATATTGTTGCCAATTTTACCGCGACGTAATGCTCGGATAGTTAACTCAGCATCGGTGGCATTATCTTCAACCAATACAATGGAAAGTGCTTGCTCAAAATATGGATCGGTGGGCTGGTCACTCATGGGTTAATTTCCCCTTGAAGGGTGAAATAAAACGTCGCACCTCGATCGATCGCTGCTTCTGCCCAAATCCGCCCGCCGTGGCGTTGAATAATGCGTTGGACGATCGCTAGTCCGATCCCCGTGCCTGTAAATTCTTGTTCGCGGTGCAGCCGTTGGAATACCCCAAACAAATTATCTGCATACCGCATATCAAATCCTGCCCCATTATCTCTGATAAAATACACTCCTTCACCAGCCATAATCTCATAGCCGACTTCAATGTAAGTACTGGATTTGTAGCGGGTATATTTGATGGCATTTGACAATAGATTTAGCCAAACTTGTTTAAACAAGGAAAGATCAGCTTGACAGATGGGTAAATCAGCGATCGCAAACTCAATTTGACGACCTTCAAAATCTGGGGCTAAATCACTCAGTACTTCTTGAATAATCTCATTTATAAAAACAGGCTGCCGGGACATTTCCTTACGATCTAGGCGGGATAGGTTCAATAGGTCGTCGATCAACTCACCCATGCGTTTGGCATTGTCTCGAACAATTTTCAGATAACGATTGCCTTCCGCATCAAGTTGCTCACCATAATCTTCTTGCATAATTCTCGAAAAACCAACGATCGCCCGCAGTGGTGCCCGTAAATCATGAGAAACAGAATAGGAAAATGCCTCTAATGCTTTGTTTGCAGCTTCCAATTGGGCAGTTCGTTGTTTGACCCTGATTTCTAAAGACTGGTTCAGTTGATGCAGGGCTTCAATTGCCCTCTGGCGCTCCAATTCTGCTGCTGCTCGTGCGGCAAATACCTTTAGAATTACTTCTGTTCGTTCCGTATCTACCAGTGGTTGTACGTCAAGAATACAAAGATTACCAATTGGGTCGCCATTGGCATTTTTTAAGGAAATACCCAGATAACTCTCTGCCTGCATTACCACTAAGTCTAAGTCTTCCGGGAAAATTTGCTGAACAAGCTTTTTGCAGTAAAATAAGCCGTTTCTCAAGGCAAATTCGCATGGTGTACGGGCCGGAAAGTAGGATATTTGTGGTTGTAATGCCCCATGCGCCCAAAAAGCTAGGGCTTTAAGTTCGCCATTTACTAGTTCAGTAACGAGGGCATAGCGGACGTGCAAGGCTTTGGCTATATGACCAACCAAAGCTGCGAAAAAATCTTGTCCTGTAACCGCAGCTGTTCCCATAACCAAATTTTGCAGCGTTGTTTCCGATCTTTTCAGATCCTCTTCCCGGCGTTTTACCTCACTAATATCCCGGATAATGGTAGACAAATATTCCACACTGCCATCTGTTGCTTTATGAGCAATGATCATTTGGGAAACCGGAATTTCTCTGCCATCAATGTCCAACAAAGCGGTTTCACCCACCCAGGTACCATCTCGAATCGCCAGAGGAATGCCCTGGTTTTGAATAATCTCTAATGCCCACTGGGGATGGTAGTTGCTGAATGTGCAAAGGTCTGTATCCAGTGGTATCCCTGCTAGTTTCCTAGCTTGAGCATTATTCCAGAAAACATTGCCTTGGGGGGTGGCCATGCCAATATGATCGGTGGATGCTTCAAGAATGGCAATTAAGCGATCGCGATCTTTTTCTGCTCTTTGGCGTTCGGCAATTTCAGCCCGTAAGGATTGATTCAGTTCTGACTGTTGCTTCAATAAACGGGCATTGTCAATGGAAATAGCTGCCTGAGTCGAAAGTAAACTGAAGATTTCAATTCGCTCTGGGGTAAATGCGCTAGTGGTTAGATTGTTTTCTAAAAGGACAATTCCTGTCAGTTTTCCCTGGTTTAATAAAGTAGCACAAAGAATCGATTTCGATTGGCGTTGCACAATCCAGGGTTCAGATTGAAAGTTACCGACTTGAGCCGCATTATTGAGGACGATGCTTTCTTGGGTGCGAACTACATAATTGATGAGGGCAGTTGGCAAGCAAGGAGTACTGTCTGCTGATACCGATTCCAGAGGAATTGATTGCAAAACAGCTACTTTCTCATCGCCAATCGATCCCATTGCCTCAATCTGCCATTTTTCTTGTGTTGGTAAAATTAGATAACCGGTTTGTGCCCCGGCATTTTCAATCAAGATCGTCATTATTTTTGCCAGGAGTTTATCTAACAAAATTTCACTGGCGATCGCTTGGGAGGCTTTCAATACTGTTTCTAAATCAAGTGCTTCTAACTTTCTAGAAGTCGATTCTGTAATGTCAACTTTTCCGATGTTAGTTCTTTCAGTTTGCACCTCTAGCAGTTGGGGATAACGTCTTTCCAAATCTTGGACTTTAGCCATTGCTCCCCAACGGCTGTAGCCGTACCTTGCCTCTTGCAGATAGACTTTAGCGATCGCTATCCGGTTGTTTGCCAGATAAAATTTTGCTGTTAGTTCGTTGGCCAGGCTTTCTTCTTGGAGGTATTCGTTTTCTCTCGCCAGAGCGATGGCGCGATCGTAGGCATCCATTGCTTCTACTACTTCACCCAATACCCGATGCCGTTCTGCTTCTACCAAATGCCACTTGTGTAGATAGTTCATCGGGGCATGGTGCGCCCAATTTTTCATTTTTGCCTGATTTTCTGCTACCTGCTCCAGCAACTCGGATTGTTTCGCTGTATCTGTGTTGGAATATACCGCCAGTCTGCATAGGGAATCGTAGAAGTGAAATATGGCAACCAATGCCGCTCCAGTCATTGCTGGTAAGTACTCTTGAGCGAGGATAGCATTGCCAATTGCCTGATTTGTATCGTCAAATAAATAACAGAGAAATAATTTATTTAGGTAGAAATAGAACAAACCCCCATGAAAATGGGTTTTTTGCATCTGGGCTAGCCCAG
The DNA here is from genome assembly GCF_043099725.1 of Nostoc sp. C110. Lineage (GTDB taxonomy): Bacteria > Cyanobacteriota > Cyanobacteriia > Cyanobacteriales > Nostocaceae > Nostoc > Nostoc muscorum_A. The sequence continues at coordinate 5,366,925 of NZ_CP171148.1, forward strand.
TTGCTTGATTGTAAGCTTGACCAGATAAAATCCCAGGATTCGGAACCTCTTGAACCAGGTTCAAAACAGTTTGCGAGCAAATCTCGACGAAATGAATTCCCGCCGAGTGCTTGATTTGTTTCACTGCTTGGGCATAACTTGTCAGATGTAATTGGAGTTCATCTAGGGGTTGACCGATTGCCAATGAATTACCACAGAAATACATCGCAGCGTAGCCAGAAAACTCGAAATCGCCCTGCTCGATACCAACCTGATAGCAATCTTGGAGTGGCTTCAGGCTGTGTTTTAGGTGTGTCTTCCAAACATTAATCTGGTTGCTAACCGCGAATAGACTTCTGGCTTGAATGGGTTTGGCATCTAGGCGATCGAGCAGACTTAAAGCTAGTTGACCAAATTGATATCCTGCTTCAATGTCCAATACAACTCCACAGAGAATAATCCCATAAGCGGCATAAGCAAAGGGAGCTAACATCATATTTCCGTACTCAATCAGCAAATCCACCATCTTGAGTACAACCAGCAAAAATAGGGGAGGGACTGCCAAATAAGCTGATGCACACATACTTGTTAAAAGCTGCATTGCTGCCAGCATTTCTGGCTCAGACATCATTGGTAAGTCAACTAAATCTTCAATGCGTCTATTCGCCAATTTGGAGGCGGTTTCCGAGAGTGCCTGCTGAACATCCTCAAAGGTTGGCTGGATGGGGAGGTGAACTTCTAATTGCTGAAGTAGCTGTAAACCAATTTGAATTGCCTCAAGCAATTGACTTTGAGCAACATAAGTTTGAATTTTGACATCGTAGACTTTTAAGCTGGCTAGTAGGGTTTTGGCATGGTTAATTACCTGTTGGAACAGTGGCTCTACTTGCTCAAAATTACCGCTCAGATAGGCTGCTTCTGTTGTTGCACTATACAGGGTAAGGGTAAAATCATAGTTTGTTTGCCAGCTATCGGTTGTCAGCAGATCCAAAGCAGTTTGCAAATATCGCCATGCAGCATCATAAGCACCTGATGCCTTGGCTTTTTCTCCCGCCATCAGGTTTAAGCGAGACAAGTTATCCTGATCCGATTGAGTTTTGAGGAGTTTTTTGCCCAGGTTCAGTTGGTTGGTAATATCAAAAATCTGGTGTTCTAAGTTTTCTCTTGGAGTTATTTGCAATAAAGACTGTCCGATTTGCCAATGGATCTTGCTTTGCTGGGCTTCGGGAATCAGGGAATAGGCTGCTTGCTGAATGCGATCATGGGCAAATTTATATTCAATGGCAGGACAATTGCTAGGGAGTGGTACATCCAACTCAACCGATTTGTGGGCATTGCTTAGGGGTAGAATGAACCCTTGAGCGATCGCCATTCTTAAAGCCTGGGCGGTTTCTCGCTGGGATAATTCCGCAGTCAGTGCCAGAGTTTCCAGCTCAAAAGAGTTGCCAATGCAGGCAGCTAGCTGCAACACTTCCTGCGTATTTTTATTGAGCTTTTGAATCTTGAGAGCCATCAAATCGACAATATTATCTGTAATTCCCTGCTGCTGAATTTGCTCGATCGACCATTGCCATTTTTTGGTTTGGTGATTAAATTCCAGTAGCCCTTCAGTGTAGAGAGATTTCAAAAATTCGTTCATAAAAAAGGGATTACCACCAGTTTTTCGTTGCACCAGTTCAGCTAAAGACAGGGAATCTTCTGGTTGGCAGCGAAATGTCTCGGCGATGAACTGATTGATATGATGTAGGCTCAATGGCAAAAGAGAAAGTTGGTTTACCACTCCTCCACCCTGCCGAATTTCCTCCACCATCTGAATCAGGGGATGAGTGGCATTAACCTCGTTATCTCGGTATGCCCCCATCAACAACAAAGATTGCCCCTTGGTAGCAGTAGCTAGTAGTTGGATCAGCTTCAGTGAGGCATTATCTACCCACTGGAGATCGTCTAAAAATATGGCGAGGGGATGTTCTGATTGCGTAAAAACGCGAATGAAATTTTGGAAAACTTGATGAAAGCGATTTTGGGCTTCCGTTGGTGGTAATACAGGTACTTCTGGTTGATTGCCTACAATCAATTCCAGTGCTGGAATCACCTGGGTAATAACTCGACTGTTTGAGCCGAGGGCAGCTAAAAGGTTCTGTCGCCATTGAGACAGCTGCACTTCGTCTTCAGTCAGTAATTGTTTGATCAGTGACTCTAAGGCTTGAGCGATCGCAAAATAAGGAATATTGCGCTGATACTGATCGAATTTACCAGAAACAAAGTACCCCCGTTGTTGCGTAATCGGCTGATAAATTTGCTGCACTAAAACTGACTTACCAATACCAGAGTATCCTGCTATCAACATCACTTCAACATGAGAAGCAGACGCGGGTAAATCAGAGTTATCTTTCCCTGCTACTCTTTCAAAGGACGCTAATAACATCTCCACCTCCCTTTCTCTGCCATAAAGTTTTTCAGGGATATGAAACTTATCAGAAATATCCTCTTGTCCTAGCAAAAAAGACTCAATTCTTCCCGTGTGTTGTAGCTGTTTCAGGCACTCTTCTAAATCATTTTTAATTCCCCAGGCGCTTTGATAGCGATTTTCTGCTGTTTTTGCTAATAGTTTCAGTACAATTCCTGAGACTATCACAGGAATTCCTGAATTGATAAAATGGGGTGGAACAGGTTCCAAAGCTAGGTGATAATGAATTAACTCCAGCGCATCACTGGATTCAAACGGCAATCGATGGGTCAACAGTTCATAAAAGGTAACACCTAAAGAGTAAAAATCAGTTCTATAGTCCAAAGAACGGTTCATTCTGCCTGTTTGCTCTGGAGATATATAGGCTAGTGTTCCCTCTAATATCGGTAGATTTCTGAGAGTTAATATCTCCCGTGACAATACAGTTGAAATACCAAAGTCAATAATTTTAAGTTGTTGTGTTCTTGGATTAAAAATAATATTAGATGGATTGATATCTTTATGAATGATATTTGCTGTATGAATTGCACCCAAGGTTTCAACAATCTGAATGGCTATTTTCAGGAAATCTGTTAATGAAAACTGTGTTTTTGCTATGATCTTTGTTAAAGATTCGCCCCCAAAATCTTCCAGAATAATGACAAAACTCCTTTGATATTGCTGCAAACTATAAGCCTGGATAACACCTTCCAATGACAAGCTACGCGTAATTTCGTATTCGAGCTTATAGCGTGTTATCTCTTCTGATGTCGGGTAGTCTTTCTTTAAAACTTTGAAGATGACAGGCAAATTATTCTGCTGATTAATTCCACGATAGACTCGTGAATTAGCACTTTCATGAATTTTTACATGAATTTTATATTCAGGAATTTCCAGCATGGTTAAACTGCCTACAATTGTTAGATACAAAGATAAATTTTGTATGAGGTAATTTTAAATTTCTGATTTTGGATTAAATTATTTAGATTACCAAATACAAGAAATTTTTAAAGCAAATAAATTTAAACATGAGAACAAAGGTAAAATCCTAAATCCTAAAAATTTTTTATTCAGAGCCACCGCCTTGAACCAGATAATAAATCTAAAATCTAAAATCCAAAATCACTTGACTCACAAACCTGATTATACAAGTTTACTGAATAGTTCCCAAGGAGATTATGGGGTATGAATGAACTATTGAACATCCTGATTGTTGAAGATTCAGAGGAGGATGCCATGTTAGTTATTCATGAATTGCGTCGCGGTGGTTTCAATCCAAACTGGCAGCGTGTGCAAACAGACAAGGAACTACAAATAGCACTCAATAGTCAGACTTGGGATGTGATGATTTCAGATTACCGACTGCCAGGATTCAATGCTCCTGCGGCTTTGGAAATAGCAAAGCAGAGCCAAAAAGATATTCCTTTTATTTTAGTTTCCGGCACAATTGGCGAAGTACTTGCTGTGGAAATGATGAAAGCGGGTGCGAATGATTATGTCATGAAGGACAACTTAAATCGATTGCCAGAGGCAGTGCGTAGAGAACTTCGGGATGCACAGGTGAGAGCGGAGCGCAAACAAGCTCAAAAGCTGTTACAAACATTAGCGTCTAATATACCCGGAATGATTTACAGCTTTGTTCAGTATTCTAATGGTTCTATTGCGTTTGATTACATCAGTTTTGGCTGTCTGGATCTTTTAGAGTTAACGCCAGATCAAATTTTAGAAAATGCCTCTCTTTGCTTTGCACAAATTCATCCCGATGATTATCCAGGATGTTATGCAGCAGCCAACGAGAGCGCTCAAACTTTAAAACCATTTTCTTACGAGTGGCGATTAGTTACACCTTCTGGCAAACTCAAATGGGTACAGGCAAGCGCTCGTCCAGAATGTCGAGAAAATGGGGATATTGTCTGGTATGGTGTTTTATTAGATGTGAGCGAACGGCAAGTTGCACTTCACGAACAGCAAGTTGCGCTGCGCGATCGCAAACAAGCACAAGAGTTAATTATCCACAACTCTTTACACGATCCCTTAACGGATTTACCAAATCGCACACTTTTGATAGAGCGGCTAGAACTAGCCATCAACCGAGCTAAACGATTAGAAACCTATCGTTATGCCGTCTTGTTTCTCGACCTAGACCGATTTAAAGTGATCAATGACAGCCTCGGACACCTTGCTGGAGATCAACTGTTAAAGAATATTGCTCACAAACTAAAAACTCATCTGCGGGAAGTTGATTTAGTTGCTCGAATTGGTGGTGACGAATTCGTAATTTTGCTGGAAGATATTTCTGATATTGAAAAAGCTATTCAAATTACTGAGCGTATGCTCATAGATTTTCAAACACCATTGATACTTAATGATGCCGAAGTAGTTATCAGTACAAGCATCGGGATTGTTTTAGGAACAAACGAATATTCTCAAGCCTCCGATTTACTCCGAGATGCCGATATTGCCATGTATCAAGCCAAAGCTCAAAGGAGAAACTCGTATAAAATTTTTGATGTCAAAATGCACACTCAAGCCGTAAATCGACTAACTATAGAAACCGATATTCGCAAAGCTATCGAACGAGAAGAGTTTGTTATATATTACCAGCCAATTGTTGACATACTTGGGGATGAGCAAAGCAAAGCAGGCCGACTGATTGGATTTGAAGCATTGCTGCGCTGGCAACACCCAACTCGTGGGTTAGTCTTACCGAAAGAATTTGTCTCTATCGCGGAAGAAACGGGGCTAATTGTGCAAATTGATCGCTGGATGCTCTACAAAGCTTGTCAACACCTAGCAAACTGGAAAGCAAAGTTTGCTACTCACTTCCCAATCAAGGTTAATATTAACCTCTCTGTTCAAGACATTCGCCAAGGAAACTTAATTGAATACATCGATCAAATACTAGCCCAAACAGGTTTAGAAGGCGACTGTATAACCCTAGAAATTACTGAAAGTATGCTAATTGAGAATATTAGTCAGACAATTGATTTATTAAGCCAATTAAAGTCTAGAAGAATTCAAATTAGCATTGATGACTTTGGTACTGGTTATTCGTCGCTCAATTATCTCCATCGTTTACCTGCTGATAATTTAAAGATTGATCGCTCTTTTGTAAGTCAGATGCAGCAAGGAAACCGTAATTATCAGGTAGTTAGTACTATTATTGCTTTAAGCAATCAACTCGGATTAGCCGTTGTTGCAGAAGGTATCGAAACACCGCAGCAACTTCAATGGTTACAGGAACTGGGATGCGAATTTGGTCAAGGCTATCTATTTTCTAAGCCTCTAAGCCACCAGACAGTAGAAGCACTTCTGACGACAAGTAAAATTTTGCATTATATCCTCTGATGATTGCGACTGACTAATGGAAAACTAGCCATTGGTAGATTTTATACCATAATTTTTATAAGCAAATTAGGCTACTGTATTTCTGATAATTGACTATTCACGATCGGCAAATTAATGTTATGGATATAGAAGATTCATAATAAATTATCGCTGGTAATACTATATAACTTAATAATTAGCCTCTAGCAAAAGATGTTTTTAAAACTGAAAAAAATCTATCTAGAGATAAATTACTAAAACTTGAAAACTGGCTTAGGGTATGTAGAGCCTCTGCAATAAGTATTGGTTGTTCTTAGACATTTTCATGCCTCATATTCATTATTCCCAGTTACTGCGCTATGGAATTGTTGTATTAATTGTCACACTCACACTAGTGTTAATGTTGATGCTAGACCCTTGGTTAAGCATGAGTGGAACTCCTTTCTTGCTGTTTTTTGGCGCTGTAGTGGTGAGTGCTTGGTATGGTGGTTTTAAATCAGGGCTATTAGCAACTTCCTTGTCTGCATTACTGAGCAATTACTTCTTTCTCCCGCCAGTTTATGAGCTGAGTTTTGACCTATCTAATTCTGTGCGAATTGGGTTGTTTGCATTACAAGGATTGCTCTTTAGTATCTTATGTGAGGCATTAAAGACTGCTAAAAAACGGGCTGATAGAAATCTCCAACAGCTAAGAGTTAGTGAGGAGAGATTTCGATTAGCGTTAAGCAGTTCAGATATTGTGGTCTTTCAACAAGATCGAGATTTGCGATATCAGTGGATTCATAATCCTCAAGGTCTAGATACTGCTGAGGAAATTTTAGGTAAGTCTGATGATGAATTATTTCCAGCTTCAGTAGCAGAGCAATTGAAGGCAATTAAGCTGAAGGTAATAGAGACTGGTATTTCAACCCGTGAAGAGGTTTATCTGACAACTTGCGGAGAATATCGTTACTATGATTTGCTGGTTGAACCACTGAAAGATACAGACAATAGTATTAATGGTATTACTTGTGCGGCTGTGAATACTACAGAACGCAAGCAGGCTGAAGAAAGACTCCGCTATATCGCGCAAGTTAGTAGTGTCCTATCTACTTCGCTAGATTATGAAGAAACCTTAGAACAAATTGCCAAAATTTCAGTTCCTCAGCTAGCTGATTGGTGTAGTGTTGACATTTTAAATGAAGATGGTTCCATTCGCCGCCTACCAATTGCCCATGCAGATCCATCTAAGGCGGAGTTAGCGCGTAAACTTCAGGAGTATGCAACAGATTACAAGGGTGCAAGTGCAATTACTAGAGTAATGCAAACTGGGCAAAGCGAATTAATCTCAGAAATATCTGACTCGCTATTAGTGGCAAGCACTCAGAATCTTGAACATTTAGAACTTGTTCGGGAATTGGGGATGAAGTCTGTGATGATTGTGCCCTTAATTGCACAAGGGCGAGTACTCGGCACAATCAGCTTTGTCAGCACGCAATCAAACCGTCGCTACGATCGCACTGACCTCACTTTAGCAACAGAGATTACTCACCGTGCAGCCTTAGCAGTAGAAAATGCCCGACTTTATCAAGATATCCACCACGCTTTAGTCCATTACGCCGAATCTCTATCTCTTCTAGATGCACTGTTAGAAGCCGCTCCTGTTGCCGTATGCTTTTTGGATCGGGAACTGAAATATCTCCGAATTAATCAAGTTTTCGCTGACATTAATGGTTTGACTATAGAAGAACATCTAGGACGCAAATTTGGGGAAGTATTGCCAGCAATGGCGGCTGAACTTGAGCAACAGTTACAGCGCGTTTTGGATACTGGAGAACCACTGCTGAATGTAGAAATTAGTGGTGAGACAAGGGAACAATCCAGACGTTACGGCTACTGGCTAGGCAACTATTACCCAGTCAACAACGCAATGGGCGAAACGGTAGGAATTGGGATTATTTTGGCAGATGTGACAGCAGCCAAGCAAACAGAAGTGGCTTTGCGAGAAAGCGAAGAAAGATTCCGGGCAATGTTCGACCAGGCAGCTGTGGGTATTACCCTGGTAGCGTTGGATGGAAAATTTATTCAGGTTAATCCTGCCGTATGCGAAATTACTGGGTACAGCCCTGAAGAGTTAATGCAAATAACCTTTGAGGAAATTACCCATCCTGACGACTTAGCAGTTGACTTAGAAAATGCTCGGCGAGTTTTAGCAAAAGAAATTAGTGGTTATTCCCTAGAGAAGCGCTACATCCGCAAAGATGGTTCTATAGTTTGGGTAAACCTAACTTCATCAGCAGTTTGGGATACCAACGGACAACCAAAGTATGCATTAGGCATTATTGAGGATATTAGCGAACGCAAACGAGTTGAAACGACACAACAATTTTTAGTCGAGGCCAGCACCTTACTCGCTGCCTCATTAGATTATGAAATTGCCTTAGAAAGTGTGGCTAATCTCGCAGTTCCTACCTTAGCTGACTGGTGTATTGTAGATGTTTTCCAGGAAGATTGGTCAAGTAAACAAATTGCGATCGCAATTGCCGATCCCACAAAACTAAATACTTTAGACCAAATCCGACGGCGTTATCGACCCAAAACTAGAGCCAAACAGCTTGTACGGCAGCTACGGCTTGGTATATCTGTCTTTTATCCCGAATTATCTGACTCTCATCTGGTAGAGATGGCTGAAGACGACGAACATCTGCAATTACTGCAAAGTCTGGGTATTTGTTCTCTAATGGTGATTCCAGTTCGTTCCCGTGGGCAATTATTTGGAGCAATCTCTTTTTTCACAGCCGAGTCAAGTAGGTACTACAAACAAACAGACTTAGCCTTAGCAGAAGATATTGCTCGTCGGGCGGCGACAGCTATTGACAACGCCAGACTATACCAAGAAACTCAACAGGCAAAACAGGGCGCTGAAAGGTCTGTCAATCGCACCATACTTTTACAAAGAATAACCGCCGCCCTCTCGGAAGCCTTAACTCCCCAACAAGTAGCCGATGTCGTGGTGAACCAAGGGATTGCTGCCTTGGAAGCTACTGGTGGTTCCGTTGTCTTACTTACTGAGGGAGATACTACCCTAAAAGTTGTGCAAGCAATTGGCTATCCACAAACACTCATCAATACTTGGGCAACTTTTCCCATCACATCACCTAACCAAATAGCAGAAACAGTCAGAACCGGGCAGCCGATTTTTTTAGAAAATTTAGCAGCCATGATTGCTAGATATCCTGAGTTAGCAAATGTTGTGACTGTTATAGGGAATAATTCTTGGGCTTCCATTCCATTGATAGCAGAAGGCAAAGTAATAGGGGCACTGGGATTAAGCTTTACCACTGGACAAATATTTAACGAAAAAGACCGGGGATTTATGTTAACGCTGGGACAACAGTGTGCCCAAGCGATCGCTCGCGCTCAACTTTACGAAGCTGAAAAGACCGCCAGGGCCCAAGCTGAGACAGCCAACCGCATTAAAGATGAATTTCTCGCTGTCCTTTCCCATGAACTCCGAACTCCCTTGAATCCGATTTTAGGGTGGGCAAAGTTACTCAGAACCCGCAACTTCGACGAAGCTACTAAAATTCGGGCATTGGAAACAATCGAGCGGAATGCCAAGTTACAAACTCAATTAATTGGAGATTTACTCGATGTTTCGCGGATTTTACAAGGTAAAGTCAGGTTAAATCTTTATGCAGTGGATTTGAAAATAGCGATCGCATCTGCACTAGAAACGGTACGTTTAGCAGCAGAAGCCAAATCAATTCAAATTGACACAGTGTTAAGTAATGATATCGGCAAAGTCCTCGGCGATAGCGATCGCTTGCAACAAGTAATGTGGAATCTCCTCTCCAATGCCGTTAAATTCACACCCACAGAAGGACGAGTAGAAGTCCGTTTAGAGCAAGTTGGCTTAGATGCTCAAATTCAGGTGATTGATACAGGTAAAGGAATCATCCCAGAATTTTTGCCCTACGTCTTTGATTACTTCCGGCAAGCAGATGCTAAAACAACCAGAGTATTTGGCGGGCTAGGATTAGGGCTGGCAATTGTGCGTCATTTAGTAGAACTTCACGGTGGTACAGTTCAGGCAGAGAGTCTGGGAGAAGGACAAGGCGCTACTTTTACAGTCAGACTACCTTTGCTGAAAAATTCTGAGTTGCGACTCAGCAGCGATGAAGCTTCTCAAACAGAACTAAGTACAGATGACACATTACTGGCTGGAGTCCAAATCCTGCTTGTGGACGATCAAGCTGACGTGCGAGAGTTTTTTAGCTTTGCCCTAGAACAATATGGCGCGACTGTAACCGCAGTTGAATCAGCAGCCGAAGCACTGGAAATATTAATGCAATCAAAACCAGATATTCTGTTAAGCGATATTGGAATGCCCTTAATGGATGGCTATATGCTCCTGCGTGAGGTGAGAAAATTACCGCCAGAGCAAGGCGGGCAAATTCCTGCGATCGCACTGACAGCTTATGCTGGAGAAATTAACTATAACCAAGCAATGGCAGCAGGATTTCAAAAACACCTACCTAAACCCGTAGATCCAGCTGAATTAGCCACAGCGATCGTCAATCTCATCGGGCAGAATCAACCCTGAAGTCGATAGGAGGGATTGTTCAAATAATAGGAAAAAGAGCAAATTCCAGTATCTTTCTCCCCTGCCTCCTGCCCCTGCCTCCTGCCCCTTTCCTCAACCAATGGGGCGATTACCAGGATTGACTGCATGGATATATTCACTACCCGATCCCGGTCTTCCTCGTTTATAGTAAGCTTCTTCTGGTTTACCCCATCCTAGCTGCAAAATCATTTCCAAAAAACTTGAATTTTCCCACTTGCACAAACTTGCCCACTCTGTTCTCTGAACAATTCTTTCTACATCAGATGTGAGAATTTGTTGGTATTGTTTACTGTTATTGAAACTCAAATATAAATCCATCCCCGTAGAGACTTCATACCAAAATTCCACAATGGAATTTTTAGCAGCTTTTAATATCTCTAAGTCACTAGCAAGAGCTATTAAATCAGTATTTACTTCGGGATAGCTCAAGTTTTTACCTTTAACTGTCACCTCCCGCCAAATAATACCTGAAACTTGATTTTCTTTTTGATAGTCGTGAATTGCAGCTTTGAAATCTTGATAAGCTGTGAATTGTTGCAGCCCATCAGTCCTGATAAACTGGTCAATTACAGGATTGCCAGAGACCGTTATCTCTAACTTTAGGCGTTTTCCGTTGAGGCAAGCTTGGCGTTCGGCTGCCAAAACTTGAATTAGCTCCTGGGTGGTGTAAACCTTTGACATCAGAATACACTCAATACGGGACTAGAGATTACTTTTCTAAATGGTTAACACAGATATTTCAATATTATGCTTTGACATCAGCAGAAATGTAGTAACAGATAGCACGAAAAACGAGGGCAGACCAATTTGGTCTACCCCATAACTTATCTAGCTAACTCACTACTGAACTCATTAAAAGCTCGTCGCTTTAGTTGTGCTGTTTCGGTACGTGGTAATAAATCAAAGATTTTGCGAAATTGATCGTCTATTTCTTCAAAAGGTACTTGACCTTTTTTATCCAAAACTACCTCACCTGCTTTATTAAACACTACGACTTGAGGAACAGACCCAGAATAGTAATATCCTGGTTCTGTAGGGTCGTAGCTTTCTTTAGATGGGATAGTATCTACATTAATCGGCATAATCTCTGCTACCCGACCGTAGAATTCCTGTACCCGTGAGATAGAAATGGCATATCTTTTAGAATCGCTGCTGTCATCCAAATAAAAAGCCAAAAATATCGGTTTATGTTCCGCTAAAGTTTGTGCGAGTGTCTGTCTGGGAGGAACTAATGAACCGTTGCCAGCATAAACAACGAAGATGTTGCCATCATATAAATCATTATCGAGACCAGCATAAGCAGGTTGCGTACTTATAATGAAAAGACTTACAAGCAACAACAGGCATTTGGACAACCACCTTTGCCAGCTAGTAATTTGTTTATGTAAAAAAAGAAATTTTGTGCTATTCATCAAAAGGAACCTTGCAAGCTACTACTTGTCGTGAGTTTGTGCTGAATTCAGAAAACTGGGCTGGATATGTAATTACGCCCACACACTATTTTTTAAGATAACGTCTACTGAGATTATCTCTTTTAAGTGGATGATGGAGTTGAACGGAGTTCCGAGGTGGATGAACGGAGTTCCGAGGTGGATGAACAGAGTTCTGAGGTGGATGAACAGAGTTCTGAGGTGGATGAACGGAGTTCTGAGGTGGATGAACTAGATTTTAACTCTCCCCTGCCTCCCCTGCTTCCCCTGCTCCTTTGCCCTCTGCCCCCTGCCCCAAAATCAAGAGGCTGGCTTTTTCAGTCAGGATTCGCTAAACTCACGCATATTAAATTTGCAATTAAATACTTTCAATTAGCAACGCCAGAAGACTAGGGTACAGATGTGGGAAACAAAATTCAATTCATAGATAGGCTGCGATTGGGTTTCGCGGTGTCAGTGGCAAAAAGTGTGACGTTTATAGTGCGATCGCTCCGTCTGGGTGCTGCTAGTGTATTACCAGGCTCGATTGCTCGTCGCATTGAACCCCGACTTTTAGAATTATTGAGTCAGCAAGTTAAAAATGGAGTGATTTTAATTGCTGGTACTAACGGCAAAACCACTACAGCCCTGCTTTTATGCACAATCCTAGAACGCAAGGGTTTTCGCGTCACTCATAATTCTACAGGTGCAAATCTGGAAAATGGCTTGATGACGGCGCTGTTAGAAAGCACCAACTTACTAGGCACGCTAAATACTGATTACGCCATTTTGGAAGTCGATGAAAATATTGTCCCAAGAGTATTAAAGCCACTCCAGCCGCGAATTATTCTCTGTTTAAACTTGTTCCGCGACCAGCTTGATAGGTACGGCGAAGTAGATACAATTAGTAAACGTTGGACAAAAGTTATTTCTACCCTACCAACAGAAACGGTGGTAATTCCTAATGCTGATGACCCAACTTTATCTAACCTTGGTCAGCAGTTACCCCAACGGGTGTTATTCTTTGGCTTAAATGAACCAGAACATTATCTAGAAGCTATTCCTCACGCTGTTGATTCTATCTATTGCCCCAAATGTGGGCATTCTCTAGATTATAAGGGTGTCTATTTATCTCATTTGGGAGATTTTACTTGTCCCAAGTGTGGTTTCACTAAAAGTAAACCGACTCTAGAAAGTAGTGAATGGTCGCAGATTCTAGTTGGTTTATACAACAAATATAATACTTTAGCTGCTGCTACTGCGGCTATTGAGTTAGGAGTTGATGAAGCGACAATCAGAGACACTATTAACAACTTCCAAGCTGCCTTTGGTCGTGCAGAAGATTTGGTAATTAACGGTAAACGAGTACGGATATTATTATCAAAAAATCCCGTAGGAACGAATGAAACCATTCGCGTAGTCACTCAAAGCACAGATAAAACCACACTGCTGGTATTGAACGATCGCACACCCGATGGCACTGATGTATCCTGGATTTGGGACGTGGATACCGAGAAATTAGTCGAACGCGGCGGGACTTTAGTAGTGAGTGGCGATCGCGTCTACGATATGGCACTACGTCTACGTTACAGCCAAAAGTCCCTTGAGAGTAGCATAAATTTAATAGTGGAAGAAGATTTGCGACAAGCGATCGCAACTGCATTAGAGCATACACCAGAGAATGAAACTCTGCATATTCTACCTACCTACTCAGCCATGTTAGAAGTGCGAGAAGTTCTAACTGGTCGGAAAATTCTTTAAATTGGGGAGTAGGGAGTGGGGAATGGGGAGTAGGGGTAAAGAAAAGAGAAATTATTTCCCTAATTCCCCATTCTCAATTCCTAATTTCCCACTCCCCACTCCCCATTCCCTACTCCCCATTCCCTAAATTTATGATTTCTCAAAATTTGGAATTAACAATAGGTTGGCTTTATCCGACGCTGATGAGTACTTATGGCGATCGCGGTAATGTAATTACTATAGAACGTCGTGCCGAGTGGCGGGGATACGATGTTAAAGTGTTACCCCTAGATCAAAATGCCACAGCCGCAGATATAAAAACTGTAGATGTAATCGTTGGTGGTGGCGCACAAGATCGTCAGCAAGAAATTGTCATGCGTGATTTGCAAGGTGCAAAAGCCGACGCAATGCGCGAAAAAATCGAAAATGGAACACCAGGAGTATTTACTTGTGGTTCCCCCCAATTACTGGGACATTATTATGAACCAGGCTTGGGACAAAGGATTGATGGTTTAGGAATACTCGATTTAGTTTCCGTCCATCCTGGTGAAAATACTAAGCGCTGTATTGGGAACTTGGTAATTGAAGTCACAGCTTCACGCCTAGCGCAAGAATTGCGAGAGATGACTGGTACTACACCATATTTGGTAGGCTTTGAAAATCACGGCGGACGCACCAAACTGGGAAAAGTGGAAGCTTTGGGGCGCGTGGTATACGGTTTGGGAAATAATGGTGAAGATGGTACAGAGGGAGCATTTTATCAGAATGCGATCGCTACTTATTCCCACGGCCCTTTATTACCAAAAAATCCCTTTGTCGCCGATTGGTTAATTCAAACAGCATTGCGCCTAAAGTATCAGCAACAAATTACCTTAAAACCTTTTGACGATAGCCTCGCTGCACAAGCAAGAGAAGCGATGTTTAAGCGGTTGAAAGTGAGTTTACCAAGTGCTGCGGCTGCGAAAGTTTAAATTTTCGTGTTTTTCTAGTTCCCTGACTTTCACAGGGAACACAATTTCCCGGTTTCGCATGGGGAGGTGTGAAAAACGCCTTAAACTTAGCCTTGATTTCATGTTTCCTTGTATACAACTACTAACCCCACACCGCAACGAGTCGCCGCCTCTGCTAACCGAGTATCAAGAGTTGCTAACGGCAATTGTAACCGCAACGCCAATTCTAAATAAGCTGCGTCATAAGATGCTAAACCTTCCTGTCGTGCTAGCTTCAAGGTTGCATCCAAAGCCTTTGCATCCGTAAATAAATCAACCTGAATTAATAGTGACTGTAACAAAGCAATAGCTTGCTCAGATTGTTTTTTAGTCATACGGTTACGTCGTTCAGCCACGACAAGGGTATTAGCAATCTCCAGCGACCAAATTCCTGGTACAAAAGCTTCAGAATCTGGCATCATTGCGAGTATGGCACTAGCATAATCATCGTTTTCATCCACCAAACACCAGCTAATTGCTACAGAACAATCCAAAACAAACTGCATTAAAATCTTCGTCCCTCTTCAAGCATTTCGCGGATTGAGGTTTTATCTAAAGCTACTTCTCGCCGCAGTTGTTGCATTTTGGCAATTGCTTCTTGAATTGATTTTTTTGTCGTTGGCTTTCCCCAAGCATTATATTGCAGTACAGTGTCATCGCATGGTGCAAGGTCTGTTTTATCTAACGGCTGCACAACTACTACTACCTCTACAGATGTATCTTTATAATCAGTAGGTGTCTGAATATGCAATATTCCATCTGTTCCTATATGCGATCGCAATTTTTTTGTTTCCATTTTTACCACCAGGAAATTATATAATTTCTCGTTTTTTGGATTTAACAGGTAATGCAATTCAGGATACTCTGCTTTTCATTTTAAATTAACAAAGGGCAATGCATGACTCAAATCTTACGCCAACTAGTAACATTTGATGAATTTATCACTTGGTATCCAGAAAACTCACAACGACGCTATGAGCTGCATGACGGAGTAATTGTTGAAATGGCTCCTCCCACAGGTGAACATGAACAAATTGTTGGATTTTTATTTGGGGAAATAATTACAGAATACAAACGTTTAAAGCTACCTTATCTCATCCCCAAAACAGCATTCATTAAACCGACTCAGAGCGAAGCAGCTTACTCACCAGATGTACTGTTATTGAATAAATCTAATTTAGTAAATGAACCTCTGTGGAAAAAAGAATCTACTGTAAGCCAAGCGGCATCAATTCCTTTAGTAACCCAAGTTGCTAGTTATGGGGAGTGCGCTCGTGTTAGTGTCAAAAAGGCAATAAAATCCCCTCCAGGAACAAAAATCGGAGGGGAATATGCTAAATGAAATAATTACTGTCTATGCTATCATCGATGACCTATTGAAGGCGATTGGGCATGATGAAGATTGCCGTCGGAACATGAATGATGCAGAAATTATTACAACATCTGTGTGTGCGGCAATGTTCTTCGGTGGTAATCATAGTAAAGCTTGCAGGTATATGAAAGACCATAAATTAATACCCAAGATGTTAGAAAAGTCGCGATTCAATCGACGATTACACAGTATATCTATGCTGATTAACGATTTGTTTCATCAAATGGGAATGATCTTAAAAGAGATTAGTGATTGTACTGAATATCTTTTAGACTCTTTTCCAGTAGCAATGTGTGACAATATTCGTATTTTTAATGTTAAATTGATCGCAGCGAAAGAATATAGAGGTTATACAGCATCTAAAAAACGCTATTTTTACGGCGTTAAAATCCAGCTATTGACTACTAAAAGCGGTATTCCTGTAGAATTCGCATTCATGCCTGGTAGTGCGAATGATGTACGTGCGCTCAATGCTTTACCGTTAAATTTACCGCCTGGTAGCGAAGTTTATGGTGATTCAGCTTATACCGATTATATGATTGAAGACGACCTACAAGAAACTAGCCAAATCTCTTTGAAAGTAATGCGGAAGAAGAATTCCAAACGTCAAGACCTCCCTTGGAATCAATATATTAAACAACATACTCGGCATTATATTGAAACCGTGTTTAGTAGTATCACCCGTGTTTTTCCTAAATCCATTCATGCGGTAACTTATGAAGGATTTTTACTGAAACTTGGAGTATTTATTTTTGCATTTACTCTTCAAAAAGCATTTCAGTAAAAGTCAATTTTAATACTGTAAGCTTCTTTAGTATTTACACTGGTAGTTGAGTCTAAGTCACGGTTTCGCGTTGCGCAACCGTCAGCTTATCGTGTGCGTTCGCATGAATTGACAGGTGTAGAATTTGATAACCCGCAACTTGGGTTAGTAATTGAAGTGGTAAGTACCAACTGGCGAGACGACTATTTTACCAAAGCAGGTAAATATGAAGAGGTTGGAATACCTGAATATTGGATTGTAGACTATCTAGGTTTAGGCGGTAGGCGGTTTATTGGCAATCCGAAACAACCAACTATCTCGATTTACCAATTAATTGAAGGTGAGTATCAAGTTAGGCAATTTCGGGGAAATGATCGCATTCAATCGCCAGCCTTCCCAGAGTTGAATTTAACTGCTGAACAGATTTTTCGGGCTGGAGAAGTCGCGTAAAAAAGGGCTAAAGAAGTAAAAGAACCATCAAAGACTCGTCCACGAGTATCAAAGACTCGCCCGCGAGTATCATAGACTCATCGGCGAGTATCAAAGACTCGTCCGCGAGTATCAAAGACTCATTCACGAGTATCAAAGACTCTTCCACGAGTATCAAAGACTCTTCCACGAGTATTAAAGACTCATTCACGAGTATTAAAGACTCGTCCACGAGTGTCAAAGACTCGTCCACGAGTGTCAAAGACTCGTTGACAAGCCAATCTGAACCATTGGGAATGATAAATTCTTTTTAGATTCAGTAAAAATTATTAGTACTTGTGTAGTATTACACAGAATAGTAAATTGCTTTGATATCTTGCAGCATTCTTAATTAACACCCACCTTTGCCTGCAACTCGAATTTCCTTTCTTATAGCGAAAGTCTACTCAATATGGACTAAAATCCAAGCCTGGAAAGAATTTAGCCCTCTTAAGAGGACTTTCGCTATCAGCCAGACGTTTCTAACCTGTGGCGGTTGTTGGGATTAGTGCACCTCAAACCAATAATTCGCAACCAAAATCTGCTTGTGTGGGACGATACCAAAATACAAGCTGGTGCTGAGTGGAGTAAAGAAATTGAAAATGCTTTAGCAGCAGCAAAAATAGCAGTATTGTTGGTTAGCCCTAACTTTCTAGCATCAGACTTTATTCACGAGAATGAGTTACCCCCATTATTAAATGCGGCACAAGCCAAAGGACTCACGATTATTTGGATACCGTTAAGTTTTAGCAGCTATGAAGAAACAGAAATTGAACAGTATCAATCAGCGCACCCTCCCAATCAACCTTTAGACAGCCTGAACCCAGCACAAGAGAATAAAGCTTGGGTGGATATCTGTAAGAAGATCAAAGCAGCAGCAATCTCTCGGTAAAAGATAGAGAAGATTTTCTCTCGGTAGTGATGTGTGAAAACGGTGTCTTTGCTCTTAGATGCAAGATTTGTCTTGATTAGGGATACTGAAAGCAAAGTTTTTTGGTGTGCAAGCGATCGCACCACCACAACATCTTAATGTTATTCACCTTTTTCCTGAAGGAGCGATCGCCAATCTTCAATCGCCTTCTCCGTCCACAGCCAATTTTTAGCTAATTTATCAACCTGGAAATTTACTGAATCCGAGTTGAGAACCATTTGCCGCAACTTGATCGCTTCATTCAGATACTGTGTCTGCTTACCACTAGATTGGCTAAGTGCAGATTTATACAATCCCAGGGCTAAACCAGCATAAGAAGTTAAAGCATCTTCAGGAACTGCCGTCTTTGAATCTGTATTTTGTTCTTTGAGAGCTAAATTCAAAGCCTTGAACCAAGAGTCATTGGCTCGATTTAGATTGCCTTCTGCGTAGTAGGCAAATCCTAAAGCGTTATTATACAAAAGCGATTCTGGTTTAGCTTTGGCAGCAGTTTCCCAGTAACGGCGGGCATCATCGACGCTATAGTTATTGTCTCCAGTCCCGATAGACTGCCAAGCTAATCGTCCTTTATAAAAGTTGACTGATGGATCGTCAATTTGCTTATTTGGAACAAGTTTAAGGGCAGTTTCCGCCGCAGCGAGTGCGCCACGATTGAGTAATTCTTCTACAGCCAACAACCCACCTTGTAAATCTCCCTGGCTCAGTTTTTGCGTAGCGCTGCTGGTGACAATTCCAGTGCTTGCTGTTTCTAAATCAATATTTTGCTGTTTTTGGATAGGTAAAGAATCGGTGGAAATTGCTGGGATGTTTGGCAGAGTTGCCTGCTGGGATCGATTTTGCCACCACCAATTTAAAGCGATCGCAGCTACTAAGGCACTGATTCCCACAATACCCACAATTGGCCACAACTTGCGGTGTTGGGTACGGTGTCTTGGTACGCCTGGTTGCGATGCCTGGGTTGGGCTATGCCTACGCGAAAACTCAGAATTTTGCTGACTTTCTTGAAATTTACCAGTAATTGCAGGGGGCGGTGATGGAACTTCTCCCCACAAATCTCCTTCTTCTTCCAAAGAAGTCATCTCTTCTGAAATCTGGCTTTGCTGAAAATTATTTTCTAGAATTTGTTGATCCGGTTCAGTGGTAGCTTTTTGGTTATCTAGCTGACGAAACAAATCGGAAACGATCGCAGAATCTTCTTCATAACTTGGGTCATCATACTCAATTTCATCAACGAGATCGCCCCAAGTATCCTCACCCAGCCAGTCTAATCCAGAAGAGTCGCGCGCTAAACCAGCAGGAATCATTTCTTCCATTCCTAAAGGCATATCGCTATCATCTGCGTTGGCGTAGCCCGTCGTAGACATCGCAGAGTACATCGTGGAAGTTATTCCTAAAGGTGAATTATACTGATCCCGCAAGTCTGGACTTTCGGATACCTCAATTTCTTCACTGAGAAAACCGTCAGATTCTGGCTGGAGATATAAAATCGGTAATGCCCAGTACATCTGGTGAGAACCATAAGCAGAAATTAATCCTTGGCGTACCCGACTAACGCACAAATCTACAGGATATCCCTGACTCAAGTTGCGGTAAAACAATTGTGTGAGTGTCAATGCTACTTCATCAGGAATGCGTTCTGACATAGCCAAAACGCTTCTAATTCCGCGCTTTACGAGACTTTCTGCCAGATTACGTTCACCTGTATCTCCAGAAGGATCGGATGCAGCTGTGTACGCCCCCAAGCAGGAATTAAACACTGCCATTTGAATATTATTGTTGACGAGCAGACCTGCTAGATCGTCTCCACTCAAGATTTCCGTTAAGCCAGTTCTGCGACTAACAAGATAAATTTCTCCGCCATTGCCGCCTAAGTTACTATGACCAGAGTAGTGGAGAACTTGGTATCTGCCTTGTTCTAAGGCTTGCGTCAGTTCTTCCCGTCCTGGTTGGTCTAAGACAGTGAGTTCAATTTCTGGGAAACGATTGTTACCTTCAGCAAGTCGTGATGTTTGACGGTGAAGTTCTGCTTGCAGTTTAATCGCTTCCTGTTTCTGTAAGTCAAGACGGACTTGATCTGAGGGAGAAGCAATTACCATCAATACTTTCACGCCACCTTGTTCTCGTGTTGTGAAACTATTGCGCGATCGCAAAGGAGAACCCCCCAAAATGCCACTTTGGAAGCGAGAAAAAGCCACATAAGGCCCAGTAGCCAGAGGGCGATCGCCTGCGTGCATCACTTCCCAAGGTAGACGAGCTAACCTAGTGTCCTTTAGCCCCAAGCGTAAGCGTAGTACTTGTTGGTGATTCTGGGCAATACCTTGGGCAGTAATCCAACTATCTCTGAGAGTGCCTTGAAATAAGGCGTTATAAAATTGTTGACCCAACGCCACCAAGTTAACAGAGTTTCTGGCGATATTGCTTTCGTGCCCACCAGAGGTAAATGGATCTCCCTGCAACACCGATTTCAATGGGTCATTCATCAAATGCCCAGCAGCTATTAACCAATCAGCTACAGGCCAAGTCACCAATTCTTCTGCCAATGGTACCCCAGGCGCGACTTGTTCCGTCCGCACCAAGTAGTCATTTTGCCCTACTGGGGTTACGGAAATGTGAAATTCCTGGGTCACAACTTCTCCTGTCCGCCTCCTAAATCTGGTTTGAAACACGAAAGTTTCAAGTCGATTTGCTCCCTCTGATAACTTAGATGCATCCCACCCCTGAATGTTTCTGATTCGGTGTTGTTTTGCTTTTTCTGCCTTTACAACTTTATCCGGATCGGATTACTTGGATCTAGAACACTTAATTGGTAGATGCACCTTGATCTTCAACTCCCCTAGTTGGCTAACACCTACTAGGGGTTTTTTTCAATTTTGGCAAACAACAGCAACTTTTAACGCAGATATTCTTTACCAAAAAATAGTGCTTAATCCTAGAATACTTGATTACTAGATAGATGTCCCTTGATTTTTAACTCCCCTAATTCAGTTAATATCTACCAGAGTTTCGTAGACACGCCTTTCTAATAAATTTATCCGGAGCATGGTGGTTAAACCTAGAACACTTAATTGGTAGATGCACCCTGATAACTAGCTCCCCTGGTTGGCTAACACCCACTGGGGGTTTTTTTATGAAGAAATTTAGCAGCAATCATTTCTGACGCATCAAATTTTTAAGGCAATGCACTGGTTATTTAATTGGTAGATGCACCCTGATAACTAGCTCCCCTTGTTCGCTAACACCCATTGAGGATTTTCTCTGGTGAGCGTCAATTTATCCGGTAGATTGCTCTTTAAGAATCTCTTTTAATCCTCATATAGGCTAGCACCCCCTGAATTCGTGCCAGTAGCCCTATGAGTATCATTTACAGGTAAACGAGATTCTGAAAGACTTTAGCTTCACTTGAAACCAATATCTGATAACTAACTCCTCTGGTTGGTTAACAACTTTGAGGTTTTTTTCTGGTGAGCAAACAACAATAACTTCAACCTCTGCTATTTTATCCGGTAGCTACCCATTTACTTTAGAAAAGATGATCAATAGATGCACCCTGATAACTCACTCCCCTAGTTGGCTAACACCCACTGGGGGTTTTTTTCTAATTACCTAGGCGTAGCCCTTCCTAGACATGGCCGTCAACCCTGATTTTTGCCATTTTCCCCGGAAGATACTCGCTGCCTCTAGAAAACATTAATGGTAGATGCACCCTGATAACTAACTCCCCTAGTAGACTAACATCATCTGGGGGTTTTTATTTTAAAAAATAACTTATCTGTGTCCAAATTATCCGGAGTATGGTGTTTAACCTGAGAACACTTAATTGGTAGATGCACCCTGATAACTAACTCCCCTAGTAGACTAACATCATCTGGGGGTTTTTTATTTTAAAAAATAATTTATCTATGTCCAAATTTATCCGGAGTATGGTGTTAAACCTAAGAACATTTAATTGGTAGATGCACCCTGATAACTAACTCCCCTGATTGGCTAACGCTCATCGGGGGTTTTTTATTTTAAAAAATAACTTATCTGTGTCCAAATTTATCCGGAGTATGGTGTTAAACCTAAGAACATTTAATTGGTAGATGCACCCTGATAACTAACTCCCCTGATTGGCTAACGCTCATCGGGGGTTTTTTGTGTAGACACGTAGCGGCTTGTCTTAGACATCGCCCTAGCATTTTCTGCTGATGTAACTAGAATGCACCACTACTCTTGTTGTTACTGCTCCTAGGATAGAGCATAACTTGCTCACTCA
Organism: Nostoc sp. C110; assembly: GCF_043099725.1. Classification (GTDB taxonomy): domain Bacteria; phylum Cyanobacteriota; class Cyanobacteriia; order Cyanobacteriales; family Nostocaceae; genus Nostoc; species Nostoc muscorum_A. Next base: position 5,389,210 of record NZ_CP171148.1, read on the forward strand.
ATTCCTGAATCTCTTTCTTTTTATTGTGAGCTAGAGATGCCACATCAAAATGATTGCTATGATATTTAATCATATTCTTAATTTTTTTTCTATATTTTGGCGTTTAATTATTTGTCTGCCAGCAATCACGCTTCTTTGCTAACTACATTTGTATATTTCTTGTTTGTATGTTCAACCTGGGAATGTAGTCCTGAAGGCTCTGCCTCCCAAAAAACATAGAAGCAAGGACGCAAGAAAAGATACTGGATAAGGGTTTCAGCTTTAAGTTGACACTAATAACCAGCTATATGGTAATATTTCATGGCATTATGCTAAAAAACTTTGCTTAGAATCAAAGAGTCGCCAACCCATGAGTTTAGCTGTAATTAAGTTCTCTTCAGAAGAGTGCGGCATCTGCCATAAAATGTCTTTTTACGACAAAAAGGTGGCTGAAGAACTGGGTTTAGAATTTATTGATGTGAAAATGCAGGATACGACTGCTTACCGCAAGTATCGCAAGATTTTATTAACTCAGTATCCCGATAAATCAGAAATGGGATGGCCTACTTACATCATCTGCAATTCTCCAGAAGGGGAATTTCAGATTGTGGGTGAAGTAAAAGGAGGTCATCCCAAAGGAGAATTTAGAAGCCGTCTGCAAGAGGTTCTGGATTCTACAGGTAATCAGAACTAAATTACTTCAAAAGATTTGACCTCTAGGACAGGGCCAATCATGGCAATAGTCATGATATCTTCACGCACCTGTCCTTTTACTTTTGCTTTTTGTCCGGCTTTGAGTAAGCTTTTGTCAGCCCCTTTAAGGATTTCGTAAGTAACGCCCTCTTCTGTAACCAACGCCCATGCGCCTGTGCCTATATCACGGCGTTCGATTGTACCTGTAAGTGTAATGCTCATAAATAGTGCTGAGTTGTGAGTGCTGAGTGCTGAGTTGTGAGTGTTGAGTGGGGGGAGTAGGGAATTAGGAGTTAGGAGTTAGGGTTAGGAGTTATAAAAATTGATTCCCAATGCCCAATGCCCCATTCCCCATTCCCCATTCCCCATTCCCCACTTATGCGATTTTTTCTTCGTTTTTCAACGCTAAACGAGCCAATCCATAGCAGATTAGGGCATTAGCGATGAGGAAGAGGCGTGATATGTTGCCACTTCCCAAACCCCAAACAGCTGGATCTAAAAACGCACTTACTGTCAAACAGGCTGCTATACCTAATGTTGAACCAATGGCAAACCATTTCCAACTAGGATTTCCCAGCAGCAATGCCATTAACAAAATGGGAATCAGTACACTGGCAAATAGAGGATTCAACGCATCAGTTCCCTGAAGGGTATTACCTAGTTCGGGAATTGAACTGCCCAAAACCCGGAAAGGCCATTGGGGAAGATCAAAAATATAGATTCCCTTGAGGAAGAATAACCCGGAACTGCCAGCGATTAGTCCACTAGATAAAGACCAACTCCAAGTGAAGGGGAAGTAAACCCGTAAAAACCAAGCCAGTAGATAAGAGCCAACTACCATTAAAATCTTGGGTAATAGTGCCACTGCACCACCATCAATCCAAAAGCCAGGGTTAAGATAGCCGTTATCGCGTAACCACCGAAAGAAATCTGGAAAACTTATTTGTCCTCCAAAAGCTAGTCTGACTGCTGCTTCTGCATTGAGTTGTCCAGCGCCATAATAGTTCAAACCATCATCTTGGATAACTCGCGCCGACTGCTTGAGGACTTTTAAAACTTCATCTGGTTCTTTGATACCAGCAGCTTTAATTAATGCTGCAACGCCTGCAACGTGGGGAGAAGCCATGCTTGTACCCTGGAAGCCAAGAAATACCCCTTCGCCATTTTCATCGATAGTTTCTTGGAGAATCTTACCAGCTTCACTACCACCAGGAGCCGAGATATCTACCCCAGCACCAAAGTTAGAATAAGGCGCTCTTTCGCCATCTGGGCCAATTGCCGAAACGCCTATTACATAAGGATATCGGGCTGGATAGCTTGCGCCATTGGTATTTTCATTCCCAGATGCGGCAATGATAACTACACCTTTTCTATGGGCATACTCGATCGCTTCTTTCATCAACTTGCTTTCACCGCTACCGCCCAAGCTCATATTAATCACATCTGCGCCTTTATCAGCAGCAAATTTAATCGCTTCGGCAATATCGGCAACTGTACCGCCACCATAAGAACTGAGTACCTTAAGTGGCATCAGACTAGCTTCATAAGCAATTCCAGCTACGCCATATTTGTTATTTGTGGCTTGGGCAATAGTTCCAGCAACATGGGTACCGTGGCCGTTATCGTCTTTGGCTTCTTCTCGGTCGTTAACAAAATCATAGCCTTTGACGAATTTTGTCTCATATAAGTCGCGCACCTTAGTAATCCCGGTGTCAATTACCGCAACTGTAATGCCACTGCCTTTGGTTTGACTCCATGCGCCTTCAATACCGATTTTGTGCAAGTTCCACTGCTTGCTGTAATATTGATCATTGGGGCCAGTTAGTGATGGGCTTGTCTCATCATCATTTTCTTGAGGTCTCAAAAATTCTCCTAACCAAGCTTTTTCACCTGGTTGTGGAATCTTTGTATAGATGTAATTTGGCTCAATGAATTCTGTAGCTTGGGCAAACTGAGATTTTTTCAGTTCTTGGAGTCGCTGGCGATCGCCTTTGACAATATACACATGATCTTTTTCTGAAAACTTGTTGTCTAATTGGGGTGTAACGTTGTATTGTTTGGCGATCGCTTGGAGATTCTGTTGCACCACATTTGATGGAATATCTTCCCGAAAATCAAGCAAAATCGTCTCAAACTCTCCTTTAACTGCCATTCCCTGGAAATTCAGGAAACCAAATATGGCAGCTCCTAGCCCAATGACAAACAAGCACAATAATATAAGCTTTCTCATATTAACTCATCACCGCTTTTTGCCAGTTTGCTCACTACCATAACTTATCTCCATCCTTTGTTGGTGGATTTTGCACTTTTAGTTACAAGTCTCACTTCATTACTCAGGACTTATTGAAACGATGGAACGTGGTCTTTTGTGGTTGCCGCTATTAGTAATGTTTTTCTGGTTGGCTTGGCAAGGCTCGAAAGAGTATCAAAAAGTTGAAGCCTATCGCGGTTGGGCAGAACAATTTGAACGGGCTAAGTACGATATTTATGCTGTATTAGGTCAAAAAGACAATAATCTCACTTGGGGAAAACCCACACCTCAAGGGCCTATTAAACTAGAAACATTCTCTTTGCTTGATATTAAGCAAATCAACTTTCTAGTAGATGATAAATCAGTAGATGTGGATAATGTACCGCAGAAAGGTCGTTCTATAGAGCTAGAATTTCTCTTTTCCGAATCTAATAAATCGGTGCGTGTTCCATTTACCGAAATCCCTTTGGCGGCGGAATGGGGAAAGTTTTTGCAAGGGCGATTACAAGACTTGCGAACAGAACCAAAGAAGTAGTTATATTGAAGCGACAAGTTCTCGATTATACTACTGTTTCTGTACAGAAAATTAGATTGGGTAAACGACATAGCCTGCAATTATGAAATACTCACAAAGGTGATTTTTGAATTATTAATTCTTACTCTAAATTGTTCAATAAAAAATATGCTTCTGGGTAGATGAAAAGTAAGTCAAGGGGTAGCATAAAATACTAAGGCATAGATGATAAAACCGTAAGGAATACGGAATTTTACTACGCTAGATAGATGCGGTTAGAGAACACTAAATGTTAAACGTTAACCGCTTGCGGCTGCAAGATATATTTAAAATCCCGATAAATTCACTTGTGGCAAAAGCCGCAAGTGTAATACCCATCTTGGTTGGCGGCTTGGTGCTAATTGGCTGGTGGCTTGAAATTGAAGTTTTCAAGCGCGGCTTTCCTGGTAGTCCCGCGACGATGAAAGTCAATACAGCGTTGTGTTTTGTACTGTCTGGTTTATCATTGTGGTTGTTTTTAAAAGCAGGGAATAAAGGGAAAAGAACAATTCAAAACTACCCTGACTCTTCGACCTTTCGACTTGTCGACTTCCCTACTCTGGTAATTTCAAGGGTCTGTGCAATAGCTGTCACCACAATTGCTGCACTTACACTGTGTGAATATCTGTTCGGCTGGAATCTGGGTATTGATGAGATGCTGTTCCTGGATTCGCCAACTAGTATGACAACATTGTACCCGGGACGAATGGGGGTAAACACAGCATTTAACTTTATCCTAGTCAGCGTTGCCCTACAGATTCTGATTAATCCAAAAAACCACCGTAGTTATTGGTCTGCTCAGATTATCGCTCTGATCGCTACTTTAATTTCCTTGCAGGCGCTCATGGGCTATGCCTACAAAGTGAAAGTTCTTTACGGAGTTGCCCCTTATACAACATCGATGGCTCTACATACGGCGGTGTTGTTCATTTTGCTAAGTATAGGTATTCTGTGGGCGCGGGCAGAACAGGGGTTAATGAGGGTAGTTACAAGTGATACTTATGGTGGATTACTGGCACGTCGTTTGTTGGTTGCTGCGATCGCAGTACCTTTTATATTAGGGTGGGTAATTGTTGAAGGTCAACGCGCAGGACAATACGATCCGGCTTTTGCAGTATCAGTGTTTGCGATCGTCCTGATTGTGATTTTTACTATTTTGATTTGGCAAAGTGCCAGGGTGATTGAACGCCTTAGCCATCAACGCGACCTCGCCCAAGAAGCACTAAGAACCTACGAAGATAAATTGGGGAGTTTCGTAGATTCTAATGTCATTGGTATTCTATTTGGCGATGTGTATGGCGGTATCCACCAGGCAAACGACGAATATCTCAGGATGATTGGTTACACGCGGGAGGATTTGTCAACGGGTAGGTTAAGTTGGAGCAATATCACACCACCTGAATATCGATACTTGGATCAGCGAGGTGTCGCCGAAGCACAAAAAAACACTAACGCTACTTGTACGCCCTACGAGAAAGAATATATTCGCAAGGATGGTAGCCGCATCCCGGTTTTAGTTGGTTACGTGCTGTTAGGAGAAAAGCGGGAAGAGTCAGTAGCATTTATCCTCGACTTGAGCGAACGTAAGCTTGCAGAAACAGAGCAACAAAAATTAGTATCGCTGGTAGAAAATAGCTCTGACTTTATCGGCATTGCCACCCTTGAGGGTCAATTACTCTATATAAATGATGCAGGTCAAAAACTGGTAGGACTTGCTAGCCTTGAAGAAGTGAGGCAAAAAGTAGTATTAGATTACTTCATGCCCAAAGACAAAACCTATTTTCAAAAATATATACTGCCGACTGTACTATCAGAAGGTCGCTGGCAGGGAGAATTCTGCTTTCGGCATCTTCAAACAGGTCAACCAATACCAGTTGATTACAATATCTTCACTGTTACAGACAACAACACAGGTCAGCCAATTGCCTTAGCAACTGTGACTCGTAACATCAGCGAACAAAAAAAGGCTAAAGAAAAAATCTTACAACTAAACAAGGATCTACAGCGCCGTATTACTGAGTTACAAACTTTGTTGGAGGTAATTCCCATTGGAATTGGCATTGCCGAAGATCCACTATGCCAAAATATCAAGGTAAACCCTGCTTTGGCCAAGCAGTTGGGGATATCGTCAAATACAAATGCCTCTCTCAATGTTCCTAGTGATCAAAAATCTACAACCTTCAAAATCTACCGAGAGGGAAGGGAACTGTCAGAAGAGGAACTGCCAATGCAATACTCTGCTGCTCATGGTGTCGAAGTTGTGGATTGTGAACTTGAGGTAGTCCATGAAAATGGAAAAATTGTCAACCTGTTGGAGTACGTTGCACCTCTGTTTGATGAAGAGGGTAAAACTAGAGGAAGCGTTGGTGCATTTTTAGATATTACGGAGCGCAAACAGGCAGAAGAAATACTTCTAAATCAGCAAAAATGGCTGGAGGATGTATTAAATCTGATGCCAAGACCTTTGCTGTTTATCGAACCAGGAACGGCGCGGGTAACTTTTGCAAATCGCTCTGCTAATGAATTAGCTGGGGGCGAATTTCCTAAAGGTGTACCAGCTGAAGATTATCACACAGCTTACCACTATACAGATGCGGCAGGCGATCGCATTCCCAATGAACAAATGCCAGGAGTGCGGGTTGCCCTTGGTGAACGTCTCAATGGATTAGAAGTAGATTGGCACACTCCTAATGGTGTGCGTTCTCTACTGATATTTGCTGATACCTTGCCAGCAATGCACGGTCATCCGGCTACCTGTATCTTGGTGTTCCAAGAGATTAGCAACCTCAAACAGGCAGAAAAAGCACTCTCGTTAGGTTACAAAAGACTAAAGCTACTATTTGACACAGCCAACGATTTACTCTCAAGCCAAGAACCAGTACTACTAATCGATAGCGTCTACCGAAAACTAAGAGAGCAAATTGGAATAGAAGTTTATTTGAACTATTTGGTTGAGGATAACTCTCAAGTAATGCGGTTGGGGTCTTACAGTGGTATTTCCCAAGAACTGGCCAAGGAAATCGAGTCGCCGGGATTTGGGGAAACGGTTTGCGGTACTGTAGCTCAAAACCGTTGTGCAATAGCTCTAGAGAATGTGCAGCAATCAACTGACCCCAAAACAGAATTGCTTCGTTCTTTAGGTATTACTGCTTATTATAGTTATCCGTTGATTGCCCAAGGACGATTGTTGGGTACTCTTTCTTTTGGCAGCCGGACTCGGTTAAGCTTTACCGAGAATCAAAAGGGGATGATGCAAGCAGTATGCGACCAAATAGCGATCGCAATGGAACGTGCTAGTTTAATTGCTTATTTGCAAAAGCAAACTGAGCAGTTGCAAGAGGCGAACCGTATGAAAGATGAATTTTTGGGAATATTGTCTCACGAATTGCGATCGCCCCTCAATGCAATTTTGGGCTGGGCGCAACTCCTACAACGAAGCAAGCTGAGTGAAAGCCAAATAGCTAAGGCTACGGAGACAATTGAGCGCAATGCTAAGGCGCAAACCCAGCTAATTGAAGACTTACTAGATATATCGCGGATGATTAGAGGCAAGTTACGCCTCAATGTCCGTACTTGTAATTTGGTTCCAATGATTGAGTCGAGCCTAGAGACTGTTAGCCTAGCCGCTCAATCCAAGGAAATCGATTTAAGATTTTCCATCATTCCCTCAAAAGAAACGCGAAATTCAGATTTGGGATTAGAAATCAATCACGAAAATGTTGAATCAAGAGAAGCACAATCCCAAAGCAATCAACGTTCAAAGGACAGCAGCGAAAATTCCCAATTCCTAGTTTCCGGTGATTTTGAGCGTTTGCAGCAAATTATCTGGAATTTGCTATCTAATGCCATCAAATTTACACCCACAGGTGGACAGGTAGAGTTGCAATTGTCAGTGGTAACTGGCGAAGAAAAAGAACATATAACAGAGAAATATGCTCAAATTCAGGTGATTGACACAGGCATTGGTATTAGCCCTGATTTTCTCCCTTACGTCTTTGATCGCTTTCGTCAAGCTGATAGTTCTAACACTAGATCATACGGTGGATTAGGACTAGGATTAGCGATCGTGCGTCATTTAGTAGAATTACATGGTGGTACTGTTCAGGTAGATAGTCCAGGTAAAGATCAAGGAGCAACATTTACAGTCAAGTTGCCACTTTTGAAAAGTCATCTATTCACAGTCTCGCAGCCTCTCCCCGTTGCCTCTTCTCCTCTTCACTTCGTCTCCCTGCTTGGTGTGCGGGTAGTGGTTGTAGATGACCAAACCGATAGCCGTGAATTTATCACCACAGTTCTCGAACAGTGCCAAGCCGAAGTTAAAGCAGTGGCATCAGTTCAAGAAGCATTGCAGGTAATTACAGAATGGAAACCAGATGTTTTAGTCAGTGACATTGGTATGCCCAATGAGGATGGTTACTCTTTGATCCGCAAACTGCGATCGCGATCGCCAGAACAAGGGGGAAATATTCCCGCAGCAGCATTGACAGCTTATGCTAGGGCAGAGGATCGGATGCGAGCTATACAAGAAGGTTATCAGCTACATTTACCCAAACCTATTGAAGCGGCTGAGTTGGCTACAGTAGTCGCTAGCCTTGTTGGACGGACTTAGACAGAATTGGGCATTGGGAAAAATTCTTGCTAACTCCTGTATACCCTTTTTTGCTAATTAGGACTAATACCATTTCTTTGTGAGGCTGCGCCAAACCCTTTTAACTTCTTTCTTTGTGTCCTTTGCGGTTCGTTTTTCTTTCTTTTACTTATGGTTTAGCGCATTGGGAAAATATCTAACTATTGGAAAAATAAACCAAAACAGAAAGAGCGGCTGTGCAATTCAGCGAAGATTATTTTTACTCATAATACTCAGAAAGCGAAACAAGAAGGATACATATCAATACTGCTCGGTTAAGCATTTTTAACTCGGAATCGGGTTTGGGGAAAAGGTTAAAGGGTAAGGGTTAAGGGTTTTTTCTTTCCCTTTTCCCTTTCCCCTTTTCCCCTTAACCGAGAAGTATTGGGATACATATAAGAAAGCGCTCTCCTGAAGTAGGAGAGCGCCTTTCTTATTTAGCTAATTGAGTTAATGCTTGAGAATTAACCGTTGATAGCAGGAGCAGAAAGAGCAACAGGAGCAGATTCAGCAGATGCCAAATCTAGAGGGAAGTTGTGAGCGTTACGCTCGTGCATTACTTCCATACCGAGGTTAGCGCGGTTGATTACATCCGCCCAAGTTGCAATCACACGACCTTCAGAGTCAATGATTGATTGGTTGAAGTTGAAACCGTTCAAGTTGAACGCCATTGTGCTTACACCCAAGGCGGTGAACCAAATTCCGATTACAGGCCATGCTGCGAGGAAGAAGTGCAGTGAACGGCTGTTGTTGAAAGAAGCGTATTGGAAGATTAGACGACCGAAGTAGCCGTGAGCTGCAACGATGTTGTAGGTTTCTTCTTCTTGACCGAATTTGTAACCGTAGTTTTGTGATTCGGTTTCAGTTGTTTCACGAACCAAAGATGAGGTTACTAGTGAACCGTGCATTGCAGAGAACAAGCTTCCGCCGAATACACCAGCTACACCTAGTTGGTGGAAGGGGTGCATCAAGATGTTGTGTTCTGCTTGGAACACGATCATGAAGTTGAATGTTCCTGAGATACCCAAAGGCATACCGTCAGAGAATGAACCTTGTCCGATGGGGTATACCAAGAAGACTGCGGTTGCTGCTGCTACTGGAGCAGAATATGCGATCGCAATCCAAGGACGCATACCTAAGCGGTAGGATAGTTCCCATTCACGACCTAAGTAGCAGAATACGCCAATCAGGAAGTGGAAAATTACCAATTGGTAAGGACCGCCGTTGTACAACCACTCATCTAAGGATGCTGCTTCCCAAATTGGGTAGAAGTGCAAGCCGATAGCGTTGGAGGAAGGTACTACTGCACCAGAGATGATGTTGTTTCCGTAGATCAAGGAACCTGCTACTGGTTCACGGATACCATCGATGTCTACTGGAGGTGCGGCGATGAAGGCGATTACGAAGCAAGCGGTAGCAGCTAGCAAGGTGGGGATCATGACTACGCCGAACCAGCCGATGTAGATGCGGTTGTTGGTGCTGGTGATCCATTCACAGAATCGATCCCATACGTTAGCGCTTGAGCGCTGTTGTAAGGTTGTTGTCATTGTTTTATAAGTGCGGTTAGTGATTTATGAATCAGGCAATTTCGTTTTTGCCTGTGAATACACTTTACAATGCTTTACAATTTTTCATCAACTATTTCACTTTTGTAAACCTGATTGAACTCATCAGTTTTACTTATCAAAAGCAAGCCACTATATATTATGTAGAAATTCTGATTTTATTGCCTATTGATCTGGGAACAATAGCTTTGTAGATTACCGCTATTCCAAAAAAAATTAACCCTCGGCTTACCACTGGGGGTTTTTTCTGTTTGGCAAAATGGCATATCTATAAATTAGGCCGTTGCTATGGTATTTGAGTAGGATACATTCCATGCGAAAAAGTACTGACTTGCATTACCCCTGGCTAACTACCAGGGGTTTTTATTGGAACTTTTACTGAGATATTGCACCATTCCCAATAACCGTAAGATTGGCAGCTTAGGGACTTCCAGTAAAAAACATCCCATCCCTGCGTTTGGTTAGGGGCGCAAGACCTGGCACCCTTACAAATATACAAATAATTTTGGATAATTTATTTTTTGGAAGTCCCTTAATATAAGTTGATTTTAGAATTTCGTGCTTTTCTGAATTAATCAGGGATAGCGATTTTTTTTAACTAGGGAAGTGTCAATATAGGCTTATATCGGAGTGAAAAATTAAGTGCAATAAATAACGATGATAGAAGCTAAAAATGTAATTGGTGGAAACCTAGAAGCCTGCTGCACTTCTCCCATGACTGGATTTTACCGCGATGGTTTTTGTCGCACAGGTGGTCAGGATTTCGGATCGCACGTTGTATGCGCCGAAGTGACTGTAGAATTCTTGGAGTTCACCAAATTGCGGGGGAACGACCTAAGCACACCTGTTCCTGATTTTAATTTTCCTGGATTGAAGCCTGGCGATCGCTGGTGTTTGTGTGCTTCTCGCTGGCAAGAAGCTCTCGAAGCAGGTGTTGCTCCACCTGTCGTTCTCTCTGCAACCCATGCTAGAGCTTTGGAAGTGGTTTCTTTAGACGAACTGAGAAAAAATGCCGTAATTTCCTCTTGATCGGTCATTGGCAAAGAGGAGGCAGGAGTTCTTTAATTTTGAATTGATTTCTCTCCCATTCCCCAGTCAAAATCAACTTACTGGAACTTGAACAGGTAGTTTTAATACACTGGCAACCATAGCAATCAATTTAGTGGGGTCTATTGGCTTAGATAAATACTGCTGAAACCCTGCTGAAAGCGCTTCTAAACGATCTTCTTCCCGCGTATATGCAGTTAAAGCGATCGCTGGCATACATCCACCTTTTTCTGGTTCTAAAGAGCGCAGTTTCCGAATTAGTGTATAACCATCCTGCTCCGACATACCGATGTCGCTAATCAGGATATCTGCTTTTGCTTGCTCAAGTACTGCTAATGCTTCATCAACTGATGCTACCGCAGTGGCGATCGCTCCATACTCCTCAAACATAAAACTGAGCAAGTTACGGGTATCTGCTTCGTCATCTACAACTAAAACTTTTAATCCAGCAAGCGGTGTCGATGCCACTGAGGAAGAAATTTCTTCCGTGGCTTCTCTATTTTCCCTATTCCCCCTATTGTCTTGTAGCAGTGGTAGTCTCACTGTAAAGGTTGCTCCCTGTCCACTGCCTGGGCTTTGGGCAAATATTGTACCCTTGTGGAGTTCTACTAAATGGCGGACGATCGCTAACCCTAGTCCTAGTCCATTGTGCGATCGCGTTGTGGTACTGTCTGCTTGCCGGAAACGCTCAAATACTTTCGGTAAGAACTCAGAACTGATGCCTATGCCCGTATCAATAACTTGAATTTGGGCATATTTTTGAGTTATTTGTTGTTCTTCACCACAGACTATTGACAGATTCACTTCTACCCTGCCGCCCTTGGGGGTAAACTTAATGGCATTAGTTAGGAGATTCCATACTATTTGTTGTAACCGCGCTGGATCGCCATAAACTGAACCTACTGAAGTATCTAAGACAGTGTTTAATTGAATCTCTTTTGGCTCTGCTAGGGGACGCACTGCTTCTAAAGCTGCCTCCATGACTGAGATGAGATTTACCGCAGAGACATTTAATCGCAATTGTCCACGGATAATCCGAGATACATCTAAGATATCCTCAATTAGTTGCATCTGCGATATAGCATTGCGTTCAATGGCTTCTAGGGCGCGGGAAGTGGCTTTGTCGTCAAGTTTCTTAGAGCGGAGAATTTTTGACCAACCCAGCATCGAGGTGAGGGGTGTACGAAGTTCATGGGAGAGAACGGCAAGAAACTCATCTTTCATTCGATTTGCGGCTTCTGCTTCTTGCCTTGCGGTCTGTTCTCTAATTACTTGAGCGCGGACTTCTTCTGCTTGCTTGCGTTCAGTAATATCTTCGAGAGTGCCTACATATCCCAGCAGTTCCCCTTGACCAGAAAGCATTGGTGATGAGCGAACCTGAACCCAACGAATGATGCCTTGAGCAGTTTGAAAGCGAAACTCTTCAGAGTAGTCACGACCCTCATAAATATAAGCAGACCAACTAGCAACTGCTCGTTCTCTATCTTCTGGATGAACAGATTCTAGCCAGCTTTTTTCTAAACTCTCTACCGCTTTCAGACCACAAATTATTTGATAGCGAGGATTAGTATATCTACATCCTCCTTCAGTATCAATTTCAAAAATGCCAACGGGTGAACAGGTACTTAGCGATCGCAATCGTTCTTCACTTTGCCTGAGTTCCGCATTCATGGCTACCAGTTGTGCAGCTTGTTGCTTGACAGCTTCTGTTTTCTTAAATAGTTCTACGAATACTGTGACTTTAGAAGTCAAAATATTGGGGTCTAATGGTTTGAGTAAATAATCAACTGCACCCAAGGCATAGCCTTTAAACAGCATTTGGTCGCTGGTGCTAAAGGCAGTAAGAAAGATAATTGGAGTGTGACGCGATCGCCCTCGATTGCGAATCAAGGTAGCAGTTTCAAAGCCATCCATTCCTGGCATTTGTACATCTAGCAAAATCACTGCAAAGTCTTGATGTAGCAGACACCTCAAAGCTTCTTCTCCAGAAGTAGCTCTCACCAAATTCTCTCCCAGTTTTTCCAGGATTGCTTCTAGTGCTAGCAAATTTTCTAGTTTGTCATCCACTAGGAGGATGTTTACTTTGGGTTCCATCTGCATGGGTTTATTTCCGTGATGAGTGACAGAGCTTGACCATTTGGGAAGCTATGTTTGAGAGTGTCAAAATCCAGTCTACTGTAACAGCAGAAATTGCTGCTTCTGGCATAATATCGCTCTCAGCTGTAGTAGGTTCCTGTACGATAGTTATTCCTCCCCGCGCTTTTATTTTCTTAAGACCTTGCATACCATCTTGATTTGCTCCTGTCAATATTACACCAATAACTTGCTCAGTGTAGACATCGGCTGCTGACTCAAACAACACATCAATAGATGGTCTGGCATAAGAAACTGGCTCATCAGTCGAAAGAGCAAAGTGACCTGGTTCAACCAGTAAGTGATAATCTGCTGGAGCTAGATAGATATATCCTGGCAAGATTTCGTCTTTGTCTTCCACTTCTCGAATCGGCAGTGAAGTAGAGTCTTGCAATAATTCCTGGAGTGTGCTGTTAGATTCCTTGTGACGGTGTTGCACGATCGCGATCGGCACTATGAAGTCTGCTGGTAACTTCCCTAGAATAATTTTTAATGCTGACAATCCGCCTAAAGAAGTGCCAATCACCACAATTTTAAACGACACTTGTTTCGTCCTCACACTTGTAGAATGCAGGTTTCAATTTTAGTGTGACTTTATGGCTCATAAAATCCTTTCAGCTTTCTCCCGTAACACCACAGATACTAACTTACCTTGATTCGTATTTATACCAACTAATCAAAATTATATATTTTTGTCATCAACATTACAATTAAAGATTTTCTCATTGTGAAATACTTAACAGAAAAATATTAACATTTAGGGTTTTTAAAATATTTATTAATGCCAGAACCGCTACATTATAAAAATACTTTTTTGCTAAACAATGAACTTTTAAAATTTTAATTATTATTGTTTTGACAATTCATAAAAATTTACTTAAGCTAAAGGATAGGTTAAGCAAATCAACAAACAGCAGCAATTTAGTTTAGCTCCATCAAGAGTTGCTGTTGCAGACTATTGGCATGAGGAAATTAATCACAATCAAAATTATTCCCTGTCGGCAAGCTCACTAGATTTAGCTGCAAAAAGCTAAGACATGATTAAGCGTATTGCACCGCGCACATATTGAACATATTCCGGTCAATTATCGATGGATACTTATGGTGATATTAGTAAGTATCTATCAATCATGAAAGTTTGACCACAGTGCGGTAGATATGTCCAGGAGAAGACAATGCTTGAGTATTTTACATCATTGAACGACCACAATTTGCCTTATCCAGATACGATTCATCCCATCGTTGTCCACTTCGTAATTGCGATGGTGTTGTTTTCCTTTTTCTGTGACGTAGTTGGCTATTTTACTGGTAAATCCAGTCTTTTTGAGGTGAGTTGGTGGAACATGTTAGTTGCTACGATCGCCATTTTCGTAGCGATCATTTTTGGTCAGTTTGAAGCGGGTTTAGCACAACCTTATAGCCTAGCTAAATCGGTGCTAAATTTGCATACGCTGATTGGTTGGTCGCTTTCGGGAATCATCACAGCGATTACAGCTTGGCGCTATGTAATTCGTTCCCGCAATCCGCAAAAAATACCAATTTATTATTTGGGAGCCGGACTAGTTTTAACCCTAATAGTTGGCTTGCAAGTATATCTCGGAGATGAACTTGTTTGGGTGTATGGATTGCATACAGTGCCAGTTGTGGAAGCAGTAAAGGATGGTCTGTTGCGATGAACTCAGAATTAATTGATCAATTGAGCGGCTCTCTAGGCGCAAACGGATTACCTTACACAATTCCCATTCATCCCAACTTAGTCCATCTGACAATAGGTTTGTTCATCATTGGAATGACCTTTGATATTGTCGGTGTTCTATTCCCCTTTGAAAAATGGGTCTTCAAATATTTAGCAATTACTGTGGAACGTCAGAACTTATTTGATGTTGGCTGGTACAACATGCTAGCTGCCAGCATCATCACATTTTTCACAGTGGCAGCAGGTTTTTATGAAATGCTGTTGGCAACACCACCAGCTGATATGAAAAGTGCCTGGGGATTGCAGGCAATGGAAACTATGCTTTGGCATGGTGTAGGTGGTGTGTTCTTATTAGCGCTAATTGTTGTCTTGACCATCTGGAGAGCATGGCAGCGCTTCGTTTGGGCTAAACAAGAATATAAACAGACAGATAGAGAAGTGCAATGGATCTATCTGTTGGCAGGCATAGCAATCATGTTCATTCTGTATGTCCACGGGACACTAGGGGCGCAAATGGCTGCCGAGTTTGGCGTACACAATACAGCAGATAATTTGCTGCGATCGCACCAAGACCTCAACACAATACTCAAATAGTCATTTGTCAATTGTCCTTTGTCATTTGTTTAAAGTTACTAATGACCAATGACCAATGACTAATGACTAATGACCAATGACCAATGACTAATGACCAAAATGACTAATGACCATGAAAATCCAGAAGATTTTAAATATTTTGACGCTGCTTACAGGCGCGATCGCAGTGACTATTACGAGTCTCTGGATCGGGAAGCAGGCTTACTCCTGGCTTCCCCCCCAAGCAGCAGCCGAATCCCTACTAATTGATGATTTGATTAGCTTCTTAGTAACCCTCGGTTCCTTCATCTTCTTGGGAGTCACAAGTACTTTAATGTATTCTGTGATCTTCCATCGGGCAATCAAAGATGACTTCACCGACGGCCCCCCAATTGAAGGTAATATCACCTTAGAAGTTGTCTGGACAGCAATTCCCATTCTTTTAGTGTTGTGGATTGCGGGTTATAGCTATCAAGTTTACGAACAAATGGGAATTCAAGGCCCATCAGAAATAGTTCACCTGCATAATCCATTGGGAATGGAATCGGCTTATGCAGAACCAAAAGATGCACCAGCTAACGCCTTAGCGGAACCTGTCGAAAAAATCGACGTACTAGCTAAACAGTGGGCGTGGGTTTTTCATTACCCAGAAAGAGATATTACCAGCACCGAATTGCATTTACCTAGCGATCGCCGGATACGTTTAGCGCTGAAATCACAAGACGTTCTCCACGGCTTTTATATACCTGCATTTCGCCTCAAGCAGGATATTATTCCTAACCATGCGATCGACTTTGAATTTACTCCCATCCGTCCCGGCAAATACCGATTGACCGATTCTCAATATAGCGGTACATACTTTGCGACGATGCAGGCGAATGTGGTTGTCGAATCTCCTGAAGATTATCAACAGTGGCTAGCACAAGCTGCAACCCAAAAGCCATCCGTAGCAAAAAATCAGGCAGCTTCTGAGTATGCTCAAACATCCAATCAATCAGTCCAAACTGGTTGGGTGACAGTTCCACCTGCTGCACCTCCTCTAGTCAATTCACCTGGTTGAAAGGAAAGTAACCATGACTAATGTTCCTATTGAAGGTATTCTTCTCCCTGATGAGAAGCATAACCACGAATCTCCAAGTAATTGGAAAGAATACTTCAGCTTTAGTACTGACCACAAGGTAATTGGTATCCAGTATCTCGTTACCTCCTTCTTCTTCTTTCTCGTCGGCGGTATCTTTGCGATGGTGATACGGGGAGAACTGATGACACCCGAATCAGATTTAGTCGATCGCACCATCTACAACGGTATGTTCACCATGCACGGCACTGTGATGCTGTTTTTGTGGACATTTCCCTCACTCGTTGGTTTTGCCAACTATTTAGTACCCCTGATGATTGGGGCGCGAGATATGGCATTTCCCCGCCTCAACGCCGTCGCCTTTTGGATGGTGCCAGTAGTCGGAATTATCATGATGGCTAGCTTCTTTGTCCCTGGAGGTTCTGCCCAATCCGGTTGGTGGTCTTATCCGCCAGTCAGTCTTCAGAATCCCACAGGTAACTTGATTAATGGTCAAGTTCTCTGGCTCTTAGCGGTGGCAATATCTGGCGTATCCTCAATTATGGGGGCAGTTAACTTTGTCACCACAATCGTGAAGATGCGGGCCCCAGGAATGGGTTTCTTCAAAATGCCCTTGTTTGTCTGGGCAGTATTTAGCGCCCAGATTATCCAACTATTCGGATTACCTGCATTGACAGCTGGTGCAGTGATGCTGCTACTCGACCTCACAGCTGGTACTGCCTTTTTCGACCCCGCTAAGGGTGGAAATCCAGTGATGTTCCAGCATTACTTCTGGTTCTACTCTCACCCCGCCGTTTACGTGATTATTTTGCCCATCTTCGGGATTTTCTCAGAAATCTTCCCAGTTTATTCACGTAAACCCTTATTTGGTTACAAAGTAGTTGCTGTTTCATCAATGCTGATTGCAGTAGTTAGCGGTATCGTTTGGGTACACCACATGTATGTCAGTGGTACACCCGGCTGGATGCGGTTGCTTTTCATGATGACAACAATGTTTGTATCTGTCCCCACAGGAATTAAAGTATTTGCTTGGGTAGCAACTATTTGGGGCGGTAAAATGCGGCTAAATACCGCCATGCTGTTTGCCTTGGGTGCATTAGTCATGTTTGTCTTCGCTGGCATCACAGGCATCATGCTTTCCTCAGTGCCAGTCAATGTCCACGTTAACAATACTTACTTTGTGGTGGGACATTTCCACTATGTCCTCTACGGCACTGTGACAATGGGCTTGTATGCAGCCATCTATCACTGGTTCCCCAAAATGACTGGGCGGATGTACTCCGAAAGCTGGGGTAAAATCCACTTCTGGTTAGCATTCATCGGCACAAACCTCAACTTTTTGCCCATGCACCCATTAGGATTGCAAGGGATGTTACGCCGAGTTGCTTCCTACGCCCCAGAGTATCAATTCTGGAATATCATCGCTAGCTTGGGCGGATTTCTCTTAGGAATGTCCACCTTGCCCTTCATATTCAACATGGTGATTTCTTGGATGCAAGGCGAGAAAGCACCCGCTAACCCTTGGAGAGCAATCGGACTAGAGTGGTTAGTTTCTTCACCCCCCCCAGTAGAAAACTTTGAAGAAATCCCCATCATCATCTCCGAACCCTACGGCTACGGTAAATCAGAACCCTTAACATCCAACCTCCCAGAATAAACGCAAACTATCGGGAAGACGCAAAAACCCTCCGCGTCCCTCTGCGCTTCCCTCTGCGTACCTTTGCGTTTCAAATTCCCCTCAAACTAACAGCAAAATGGACAGTTATATCGATTCCCAAGAATTGCACCACACAGCCGCAGAACATACGCACGACGAAGAAGGCAACAAGATGTTTGGCTTCATTGTCTTCCTACTATCTGAAAGCGTTATTTTCTTGAGTTTTTTCGCCGGATATGCAATCTACAAAACAACAACTCCTAACTGGCTACCGGCTGGTGTTTCGGGGCTAGAAGTAAAAGAACCGACAATCAACACGATAATTCTTGTCGCTAGTAGTTTTGTGATTTACTTAGCAGAACGTGCCCTGCAACGCCATGACTTAGTAAAATTTCGCCTGTTTCTCTTGACAACAATGGCGATGGGTACCTACTTTTTGGTTGGGCAAGCGATTGAATGGAACGGCCTCGATTTTGGCTTCACCACAGGGGTATTTGGTGGAACGTTTTACCTGCTAACAGGTTTCCACGGTTTGCACGTTTTCACCGGCATTCTGTTGCAGTCGATTATTTTGGTACGTTCTTTCATTCCTGGCAATTACGACACAGGCCACTTCGGCGTGAATGCGACTTCGTTATTCTGGCACTTCGTCGATGTTATCTGGATTATTTTGTTTATCCTCATCTACGTTTGGCAGTGAACTACCTACATCGTACCGCAAGGTCGATGTAGGCTTCCCAACTCATTGGGGATTGCCTCGGACTTGGTGGATTTTTTACGTCCAGAAGTCTTTGGTCTTACATCCCCTCCTTGGGCAGAAGTGCTAGTTCCTAACACCAAAAGTCGCAAACCTTCATTTTTTATATTGACCGATGCGTTGATATCTCTATCATGCTGCTTCTGGCAGTGTGGACAATCTACAAACCTAACTCCCAACGAATCATAACCTTTTTGCAACATTGGAATTGGTAGTAGAGTTTCACTACAAAGCTGAGATGATGGGAAGAAACGATTAATTTCCTGATAAGTATGTCCAAATTTCTCAGCTTTATATTTCAACATTGTGAGAAACATACCCCATCCTTGGTCGCTAATAGCTTTTGCCAAGTTAGGATTTTTTACCATGTTTTTAACTGCCAATTCTTCTACACAAATTACTTGGTTTTCGTATGCTATTTTGCGAGATAGCTTGTGTAGAAAATCAACTCTTACTCTAGATATTTTATTGGAAGCTTTAGCCACTAAGCGTTTAGCCTTTTGGCATTTCTTAGATGTCTTATCTTTTTTTCTGGCTAGTTTTTTCTGTTTACGCTTTCGGTTTTTTTCTAGTTTTGCTAATCGCTTCTTGGGTAGGTCATACTTTGAGCCATCAGAAGTTATAGCAAAGTTTTTTAATCCAAGGTCAATACCAATAGCCTCGTTGATTGCGGCTACAGGTTCATCCTCTTGATTAAATAGAATAGAAGCGTAATATCTACCATCCGTATTTTTAGATATAGTTACAGTCGTGAACTTAGTGTTTGGTAGTTCTTTATGAAACACAGCTTTAACCATCCCCAAATTACCAGGAAACTTGATTACAGAATCCTGTGGCATTAACTTCACGTTTTGGGGATATTGAATCGATTGTTTGCCATGCTTAGACTTGAAGTTAGGATATTTGGCGCGTCCTTCAAAGAAATTAACAAACGCACTAGAAAGATTGAATGTTACTCGTTGCAATACTTGACTGTATGCAAGCCCTAACCACTCGTATTCTTTCTTTAATCCTGGCAACAATTTGTCCATTACAACCTTAGAAAGACCTTTCCCTGTTTCTTTGTACGCTGTAGTTGTGGCATTAAGCATATAGTTCCACAACCATCTGGTATTACCAAAACATTGAGCCAAACAAGACTCTTGCGTGTCAGTGGGATAAATCCTCAACTTGATTGCTCTATACATAGTGAGTCCAGTTGGCGGTGTCGGTTTCCGTCCCGCCAAACTGGCGAACCCGGAGGGCATCGACCTTTACCGTGTTTTAGTGCTCACGATAATATAAAAACTTGTGGTGAGTCAAGACATTCATTTGTTCGTTTCCTCCCTGTTCTCCCTGCGGGAGAAATTGGTCAGAGAACTGTCGTCAACTCACGCGCAATTCATCTTGACACTTCCGCTTCGCGGTAAGTGTGAGCCTTCTTGCTGTTTTAGGTAAATATTGATGGGAAGAAAAACCCACAGAATTTATCTGACTTGGTGTATGGGGCATTGTTAATTACTTGTATGCCCCATGTACCATTCCTTTTTTTACTCTATAAAACTCCTGTTTGATTCCTGAACAATATTTCAGATAAAACCCTAATAAAACAGGCTTCTTAGTCTTAGTATGTTTTAAAAACTCAAATTGGTGTTAATCCGAAGACAGATTGTGGGAATACTAAATTTAACAGATTACACACTTAGTTATGAAAAATATTGTTATCCCAATTTTTTTGATCGGTTTATCACTTGCTAGTTGCGCTGCAACCTCTCTACAAGATTTAGCCAAAAGTCATCTAGAACTGATAAAAGCTGGTAAGAGTAGTGAGGCAAATCAACAATATTGTATGACAAAAGAATCATTGAGGTTGCATTCAGTTAAAGGATTTGAGATTTTGAGTTCTCAATCTAAAACACAGAATGGACTTTCTTATACTGAAATTCTTACTAAGCTTGATACCGAACAAACTGTCTATAAAAATATTGAAGAGAATGGTATAGCTGCACCACGAAAACAATCTATACAACAAGTAAACCTAGAAGTTTGGAAGTCTGATGATTTCTATAACAGAATTGTTTCTGAGACTGCAAAACTCAACGATTTTAGTCAAAAAATTGGTAGTAATCAAAAACAACTCCCAGTTCCTAATCGGTCTGAGGTTAATAGCAATTCCTTATGCGTTTTTTTGGACTTTGAACAGTTTGAATCTGATAAGTTATAACATAAAAAATAGTAACATTTTTGTGATTTTTTAAGGAAATTATATATGGTATCACAGTACAATCATCTAACTATTAAATATCTCAAGCTAATCAATCATATTGGTTCCAAACGAACAGAATGGTCTCATTATCAGGATGACAAGGAATTTGATTTAGGATGGGTAATAAATGAAAAGAGTGGAAAATTAACGAAACAGGACAAAATAAAACGTAAGAAACTAGATGCCAAAAAAGCTATAAAAGGCGATCTCATACTCTTATGTCAAAATAATCACTTTTTCGGTCATCGTGCGACTCATGTAGTTGAAATAGTAGATGAACCTTATGAGGCTAAATGCATAGATGATATGTGGACACGTCGAGTTAGAATAGTATGGATAGCCGAAAAGCCTTGGGAAAAAGCACCACTCACAGAAGATGTGATTGGAAAAAAGTTTTCATTTCGTAGTGGAAACTTGGTTAACGTTAAGGCATCAACTATTTACTTGAATTTAGACAAGCTTAAATTTGAATAAGCTAAAACACATCTGATTCACACATCTGAATTTAATCAGATTCTTGTAGGCTTGAGAGAAGTATGAGTAGAGTTTGCCAATCATAAGCTTTCTTGCTTGGCAAAAATTTCACCTTGTCAGACAAATGCTTTTTCGATTTCAATAATTTTTGTAAAATCGAAAAATTCAAACTACCTTATCATAAAGATTTTAGCATCAGCTTGAGCGTTGCAAAAAATGGATAAATTAGAGTTTAGGTATTAGCAGGAGAATCAAATTCCCCTGCCGAATGGAAAAGAAGCTCTAGCTTTGGTAAGTTAGGGTAATGACAAGGCTCCTGGGCGCTGTGGAAAGATTAAATTAAATAACTCGTATTTGGCACGATCGCAAAAAAGGCATACTCATACCAAGCAGTCCAAATAAAACTGCGAATCCATCGCTGGCGCTTTTCGGGACTCAATTCATATTCAAACGCGCCACTAGATACATCAATGGAAGACAGATGAGAGTTGCAACCGCAGCCGTGTTGATAAGTAAAACCGTATTTAGAAGCAATACTTTGCACCTTCATCTGAATCGCAAACACCTTACCTGCATGGAGTATGGCATCCCAAGAACGTTTGTGTTCGATATCGCGGGGGTCAAATCTTAAGGCACGTTCTTCAAAAACATGATCGCGGTAAATGGGTGCTAGATGCACATGATAGAAACTGGCGGGTAGTTCATAACCAAATTCGTTGAATAAATCGATGCCAATGTGAGCCACTTTTACTTCATCAGCATAACCTGCCCCCTTTGACTCCACATTACGGAGAATTTCTGCAAAGTTCGGATAGCTGTCTTTGAGAAAGTCTTGCCCAAAAAACTCTAGGGTTTCCCATGCTAGTTGTGCAAAAAGCTGAGAGAATGAGGGTATCAAGTGAGCTAGTTGGGGGCGATCGCTAAATAAGTCAACGTCACCATGCTGTAATTTATATAGGAACAACTGCGCCATCTCAACATAGCTTTGGGGATGGGAAAGTCCGACACTCGTGTTTCCTCTAGCAATGTCTTGCCATGTAGAAGGTAATTGAGAAACGTGTACCGCATTTTCTCCAGCAATGACTGCAACAGGAGGACATTCGAGAAGCTGCATCGACAATCTCCTTTAAGACTTTAATGTGTAATTTACCTTAAGCCATCGCTAAGTGTATCTTCTGAACACAATTAAAAATGTTTTACAGACTGTCTTTTGACAGAATTGCAACTTTATTCTAAGATCAAAATTTTTAGTAGCTACAAACAGCTTGAATGTTAAGCACCAGCTATTTTCTTATATAGTTTCTCACCTTTGACTATCTCTTCATAGTGCTGTTCATAAGAGGTGAACCTGATAGATTCTTGTTTTCCTAAACCCAAAATTCCAAAGGTGCAGAGGCTATTATAAAATAGTTGATGTACCCGCTTTTGAAGTGCTTGATTGAAATAGATCAGTACATTACGACAAAGAATAACATTAAATTCATTAAAAGAACTGTCAGTTGCTAAATTATGCTGGGCAAACACAACATTTTCTCTGAGAGATGAGCGAAAAATAGCATTGTCATAAGCTGCGGTATAATATTCTGAAAACGACTTCTTGCCGCCTGCTTTCAGGTAAAGATGAGTATATTCCTGCATCAGTTTTAGAGAAAAAATACCACTTCTAGCATTTTGTAATACCTTTTCATTAGTATCAGTTGCATATATCCGACAACGGTGATAAAGTCCTTCTTCTTGTAGTAGAATTGCCATTGAGTAGACTTCTTCACCCGTAGAACATCCAGCGTGCCAGATGCGAATAAACGGATAGGTTTGTAAGAAGGGGACAACTTGATTTCTGAAGGTGTTATAAAAGCTCGGATCGCGAAACATTGATGTTACATTCACCGTCAGAGCAAGCAAAAATCGTTCTAAATAAGCACGGTTGTGGAGTAAACGCTCTTGCAAAGCAGAAATATTAGCTAACCCCTCCAATTGCATGAAGCTTTGAATGCGGCGCTTGAGTGAGGAAAGAGCATAATCGCGGAAGTCATAGCCGTAATACTGATATACCCCTTCCAAGAGAAGATGTATTTCGATATCCTCCAAGGTAGGTTTGGGCAAAGTCATAGTACGAATTAGCATATATGCTGAACCAGCTATTTAAATATGCTGGCAATACAAAAAGTTAAACCTGGATTTCTCACGCATAGTGTAGGCAGAGGGGGAAGAGGAGTGTGGGGAGTGTGGGGAGTGTGGGGGGTAAGACTTCTTCCCCATCCTCCCACACTTCCCACACCTCCCACACCCCTTGGATTTCTCACTTGTGAAAAATCCAGGTTAAGGTGCTTGGAGTTAATCAAACAACTGTTTTCCAAAACGCCTTATGGATCAAAAATTATTCACATTCTAGGCTGCTAGAGTTTTTAGAACTCAAGTGTATCTTACGCCTAAAATAGCTTGCTGGATCTATTAAATTTGATAATGGTGCTAATTATGGGTTTCAGTTTAACTTAATTGCTGTCACTGCTAAAACAGCGATCGCTATTATTGAAATCCCAGCTAGCCATCTAACCTGAGAACGCAGATTTTTAATCTCTTGGCTAAGATTTTCTGTCGGTGATAAGGGATATGGTTGTAGTTCTGCAACTTCAACAGCTACTTGTTGAGGTATGTTTTGGGTAATTCTAAAAGTTACCTGGGTGTGTAGCCAATTAGTAATCAGTTGCGGACAGTTTTTCTTAAACCAATTGAAAGCTAAAGTTCTAAAAACTGGTTTAGACATTCGGGCAATTAATTTCATTACCCTGTTTAGAGGCTTCATACGAAGCTTTTGGTTGATCAGATTGACTGAACCAACATCATAGAGACAATCCAGAATTAGTTTGACAGTGGCTTCTTCACTATTAATCAAGTTTTGCAGCAAAAGTAGAACGTCGTGCATCCGCTCTGCTTCAATAACCTTTTCTGCCAATGTTTCTGGACTGTTTACTGAAGGATTTACGGTTGTATTTAGGGCGTTTTGTCTTACTATCGTCATATTGGTAACATAGCAGCCATAATAAAGTCAGTACACCTATCTACCGAGGGAAAGATGTTTTATCTAGAGAGAGAATGTAAGAGCTAAAAGTTGTTTGTGAGATATATCACTATATCGTCTCTGGAAAAAAGCTATTTGTCTAGTTCCTATGAATCTTTTATAGACTTCTTTTTATAACAAACCGCAGAGACACAGAGAACGCAGAGCAGGAGAGGGAAAAAGGAGAGAATCTCAGCCTAAAAATGGAAATATCTATCAAGCTTGTTATGACTTGTCAGATTGCTTCGCTTGATGCTGATTTTTCCGCTAAATGACGCTTTCCAGAATAGTTTGTATCAGCAAGAAGATAAATTCATTAACTTAGCACTTAATTTTATAATTGAAATTCTTTCTAAAAATGACAACTCGGCAAAATTCAAAGTCAAGATGGAAGAATATATTAATAATGGTATTTAATTAGTAGGATGGTTGATTGATCGTAAAAATCAGCAAGCTAAAGCTTGTTGTCAGGATGGTTTAATTACTCAATATCCAGCTAAAGCAATATTAATTGGTGAAAATCTTGTGCTTATTTTCACCTATATTTTAACAAAATATGATAAATATGAGGAAAACGTATACCAATTAAATATGAATATTTTCCAAATCAAAAATTGTTTAAAATTACTATAAATTATGTTCTTATACTTTTAGATAGATAACATTTAAATCATATTACCTCGCCAGATAGATAAAAATATGATCTGAATTTATTAAATTAATTCAAGGATATGCTATTTAGCTATTTATGGGAGTTAATTTAATAATGCCAGAAAGTTCTGGATTAGAAGAACAGGCGCTAAATAAAGCCGCAGAGATAGGCTTATCTAGCCAATTAGATGAAGCCGAGAACTTAGATGTAAACATTAAAACAGACCCGTTGAAACTCGTTCAGGGACAGGTAGATTCAGTCAGCGTTGAAGGCGAAGGTTTAGTAATGCAAAAAGACCTCCGTATGGAGGAATTAAAAATGCAAATGACTGACGTTGCCATCAATCCTCTGAGTGTGGCTTTCGGAAAAATCGAACTTACCCAAGCTACTGAAGCTAATGCCCAGGTTGTGTTAACCGAAGCTGATATCAATCGAGCCTTTAACTCAGAATATGTGCGATCGCAGCTGCAAAGTCAAAAAATCCATGTTAACGGGCAATTGACGGCTATTGAACCACAAAATGTAGAGTTTCGATTACCTGGCGATGGAAAAATAGTACTAAATGCCAGTATAAAATTAGTAGAAACAGGTGAGAATCACCAAGTTGCTTTTTCTGCGATCCCTCAGATAAGCCCTAATGGGAAAACAGTTTCTCTAGAAAATGTTGAGTATGGTGAAAAGAAAATGTTGAGTATGGTAAAAGTGAAGAAATATCGCCAGATTTGACAAAAGCTTTGATAGATGAAACTAGCGAGATTTTGAATCTGAGTAATTTTGATTTAGAGGGAATGAATCTACAAGTTAGGCAACTAAGAGCAGATGTAGGCAAGCTAACTCTAAAAGCTGAAGCTTATATTGAACAAATCCCTTCTGCTTAAAAACTAATTAATTGAGGATACCAAATAATGGAAAGTACAGAAACAACGCAAACAAGTTCAACACCTTTTCCTAATATTCCACCAGTTATTGAAAGTAATGATAGTGAATATCGGGATACTGGCGTACCTAGCACAGTTGCGATCGCAGGACATCCCCTACATCCCCTGAGTGTGATCTTTCCCATCGCCTTTTTAGCCGCCGCCTTGGGAAGTGACATCGGCTACTGGTTAACTGGTGATTACTTTTGGGCTAGGGCTTCGCTATGGTTAATCGGACTGGGATTAGCTGGAGGTTTACTTGCTGCTGCGATCGGTTTGAGCGACTTTTTGAAAATTGAACGAGTTCGCAAGCGCACCGCCGGTTGGGTGCATTTGATCCTTAACGTTTCTATCCTAGTTTTATCACTCGTCAACTTCCTCCTACGTTGGGGCGACGCTGAATCCCGAATAGTTCCCTGGGGACTGTTAATTTCGCTCGTTGTTGGTACGCTGACCAGCGCTTCCGGCTGGTTCGGTGCCGAACTCTCCTATCGCCACAAAATCGGTGTAGTGGGCGCTGGTAGCAGAAGATATCCCTAACAAGACTTATGCAAACAATAGCCGAAAAGAAAGATGTTCTTCTTAGGGCAATTCATGTAGGCGCAAAGCGGTGAGCCATTCCGGTGTATAGGTTCTCCGGCATAAAGGAAGTAGCGTTAGCGTAGCGGTAGCATACCCTTGTGGGGAAGCAAGCTACGCGCAGCGTCTTGTAAATAGGTACGAGCGTCACCCGCAGGGTATTTCCCCTACAGCGTGTAGTTTTATGTAAGTACTATTAATAAAATACAAAATTAGGAATTCTTAAGAAAGAGCAGTGTAGAGGCTAAAATTTTCCTTAGTCTTTAGCCTTCATAAAATGCTCGAATCTCGTAAACAAACAATATTTATTATTATTTCTATGCTCATCGTTGTACCGATGGGCCTTTTTTCTAAGTTTTACAGTGGGCCTGGTCATCAGTGGTTTAATGACTACGGAGGAGATATACTTTATGAAATATTTTGGTGTCTATTTGCTTTTTGGTTGTTCAGAAGTCGGGCGGTCATAATCAAAATTCCTATATGGGTTTTTGTCATCACCTGTATACTAGAATTCTTACAACTTTGGCATCCGCCACTATTAAATGAAATTCGTGCCACCTTGATAGGTAAATTATTACTTGGTACTACTTTTGTATGGTGGGATTTTCCTCATTACGCATTGGGTTGTATTGCAGGTTGGTTATGGCTGCGACAATTATATAAAATGGGTTATGCAAAAAAAAGTCAAAGTTAAACCTAATTCAAAACAGCAAAAAATTGAGGAACAACCTGATGGTAGTCTGACTGTATATTTAAAATCGCCTCCAGTTGATGGTAAGGCTAATGAAGAGTTAATTAAACTCCTAGCAAAGAAATTTGATGTAGCCAAATCTGATATCAGAATCAAGTCGGGTTTATCCTCTCGGCAAAAGCTGATAGAAATTGATACAGATACTGAGTAATGTCTTCTTGAAAAACTTTACCTCTTTGCCAATATAACCCCTACCAGAGGCAATAAATGAGAGATTTAAACTTGTAACATCAACTTTTTATACTTCTGTAATGCTGATATATCTTGGTTGAGCTTTGACTTTTTCTATCCAAGCTTGAATAGCAGAAAATGGTGTTAAATCGAACCCACCTTCGTCAGCTACATGAGTGTAAGCAAACAAGGCAATATCAGCAATCGTGTAACGCTCTCCCACAAAAAAAGTGTTAGAGGTTAAATGTTTTTCCATCAAGCTAAGTGCTGCATAACCTGGTTCGCGTTTTTCCTTGATAGCTTCACTATATTCTTCAGTTTTACCTAAAATAGAAATCCAAAATCTTGATGTGGCAATAAAAGGTTCATGGCTATACTGTTCAAAAAATAACCATTGCAGCACTTGCGCTCTTAAAAAGCGGTCATAAGGCAAAAATTCTGTCCCTTCACTCAGATATACCAATATGGCATTTGATTCTGCTAAGTATTGCCCTGGCTCAATTTCTAGAATAGGTATCTTTCCGTTAGGATTTTTACTTAAAAATTCTGGTGTTCGAGTCTCGCCTTTCAAAATATTAAGCTCTACTCTTTCAAAAGGCATACCTAGTTGTGTGAATAAAAGACGTATCTTATAGCCATTACCGGAAGGTAAAAAATCGTACAAACGCAGTAGTTCCATGCTAAAATACAGTTATCAATATGTTGATAAGTGAAGGCTTAAAATACAATATCTTACCAAAATATTTTCCCAAAACCGGATAATTTCTTTTAAAATTTAGCTTTTGAGTACTAGATAAAATTATCTGAAAAAATAAAAAAAATATTATTGATTTCTAGATTGAAATATTTAATTTAGTTAATGGTTGGGAATAAAAGTATGTGTGGAAGATTTACTCTAAACCAGTCAGTAGAAGCTTTAGCCCAAGTTTTCCATGTCGAGCCAGTTCTAGATTTAGCAGCCAATTTTAATATCGCGCCTACCCAAATGGTGGCAACTGTGTTACAAAACCCCGAAAGCGAAAAGCGTGAATTTCAGCAGTTGCATTGGGGATTAATTCCCTCATGGGCAAAAGATGCAGGAATGGGAGCAAAGTTGATTAATGCTAGGGCAGAAACTGTTGCTGAAAAACCAGCTTTTCGTTCGGCTTTTAAACATCGTCGCTGTTTAGTGTTAGCTGATGGCTTTTATGAGTGGCAACGTCAACAAGGTAAAAGTAAAAAGCAGCCGTTTTATTTTCGTCTTGAAGATGGGCAACCCTTCGGCTTTGCCGGTTTATGGGAGAAATGGCGTTCACCTGCTAACGAAGAAATAATTTCTTGTACAATTTTGACAACGGCAGCAAACGAATTACTTCAACCTATCCACGACCGGATGCCAGTGATTCTAGAGCCAAAAGATTACGATTTATGGCTAGATTCTCTAGTCCAAACGCCCCAAACCCTACAGCAGCTATTGCGTCCCTATCCAGCGCCAGCAATGATTGCGTATCCAGTTAGCACCTTGGTAAACAACTCTCGGCATAATAGCCCAGAGTGCATCATCCCACTCAGAGAGGAGAACGCCCCCACAAATCAGTTAAATTAACTATTGAGCGTGCTAAGGGATTGGGAGATGAGGAAGATGAGGGAGATGAAGGAGCAGGGAGCAGAGGAGCAGGGGAGCAGAGGAGAAGTTGCAGTAAGTTTTTCCTCTCTGTCCCTTTGCACCTCTACCTCTTGTGCCTAGCCCAATGCCTCATGCCCCATGCCCCATACCTAGTAATACCCAGAGACAAATATGCCAAGAACACAAAAAAACGATAATTTTGTTGACAAATCCTTTACAGTGATGGCAGATATCATCTTGAAGATCCTGCCAACTAACAAAAAAGCTAAAGAAGCGTTTGTTTATTATCGAGATGGCATGTCGGCCCAAGCAGAAGGGGAATATGCTGAAGCATTGGAGTACTATGAAGAAGCTTTAACACTAGAGGAAGATACCAACGATCGCGGTTATATTCTCTACAATATGGGGCTAATCTATGCCAGCAACGGCGACCACAACAAAGCTTTAGAACTGTATCACCAGGCAATTGAGTTAAACCCACGCCTACCCCAAGCCTTGAACAATATCGCCGTGATTTATCACTACCAAGGCGAAAAGGAAAAAGAAGCTGGAGATAACGAGGCTGGCGAAGCACTTTTTGACCAAGCCGCAGACTATTGGATTCGAGCTATTCGCATGGCTCCCAATAACTACATCGAAGCCCAAAACTGGTTGAAAACCACCGGGCGATCGCAGATTGACGTATTCTTTTAGTCATTAGTCATTAGTTCTTTGTCACTTGCTAAGGACTAATGACCCTTACGGGTTCGCCAGTCACTCACGGGGGAAACCCCCAAGACCGCGCTGGCTCACCAATTAAAAATGAAAAATGATCAATGACAAATAACAATTTATGATTGACCAAGAACAAGTTCATAAAGTAGCTAATCTGGCTCGTTTAGAGTTGACTCCAGAAGAAGAGGAACAATTTACTACCCAATTGGGAAGTATTCTGGATTATATTCAACAGTTAGATGAGCTGGATGTCAGTAATGTACCCCCAACAACACGGGCAATTGATGTTAGCAATATCACACGAGAGGATGAATTGCAACCCTATGCTAATCGTGAAAGTATTCTTAACAGTGCGCCTGAACAGGAAGGCGAATTTTTCAAAGTTCCAAAAATTCTTAACAGCAATGAGTAAGTAGCAAGACTGTTGAGCAGAGAAAATAATTGCAAAAAAATCTAGATTAGTTATTTTATATCTGGGTAATCAAGAGACAATTAAACCATCCTGGACATAAATCAGTTGTTTTGTTTGATCTGCAATATTTTGTTTGTCAGTTACTATCACAATAGTCATTCACTGCTCGTTCAATTCTGATAGCAAATTCATCACTTCTTGGGATATTTTGCTATCTAATGCAACCGTCGGTTCATCTGTTATAACTAAAGTCAGCTTATTGACTGACCTTCAGAAAGTTGATTTGGGTGGTTAAAGATTCGTTCTGTTGCAGTAATCTCACCCTTATCAGTGATTTTTCTGTGCGATTCCGTCTTTGATAGATAAATTAATACCTTTAAGTATAGGAATATTAACTTTCCCTAAATAATATTTTTTGTAATAGATTCTAGATAAATTTCGAGTAGTTAGCTATGGCTGCAATGTTGTTTGTTAACCTCAAATCCAGACTACATTAAGTATAAATACTTAATGCGTTCGATAAACATTTAAGGTATTTTTGTAAAATAAATACATACTACATTTTGAAGTTCCGTCTCTGGGTTATAACAGAAGCCGATATTAGGATAAACTGGCTTTTGAATACATCGAGAGTTCAGCAGGGACTTTGTTTTTTACTGCTGGTGACTTATTGCCAGTATCCTATCACCTTGTGCTGTATGAAACTTACTTCAAGCTACGGGAAGTCTCCCTCAAGAAGGTTTCTTAGCATCCAAAACGACTCTCACTCTTTTAAGGCTATAGCCTTAGAATATTTACAAGCTTTGCTTACGAATTAGCTGTCTCTAGAAAAAGTACCGATTTTGCTTTCTAAGCTGACATTACACCCGTTTATATGCGGATTTATGTAGCTTAATAACAAATTAGCGGATTCATTAATATTAAGCCTGTTTTACTATTTAGTTCCTTATCCTGATTTATTAGACAGCTAGAGTGTTCATTTCACTTTGTTCAATAGCTTTTAGCCCTTATCGCTCCCATGCTGACTCATCACCGCAAGCCCGTGTGCTTATCACTTATTTCTACTGACCTACCAATCTGGTCTGTTGTCGAAACTGCTGCGACATTGTATCAAAAAGATACTGATAGATTCCATTTGCTGCTAACTGCACCGCCCCTAATAAGCTGTGAAGTCGAGAGTGTCGTAAGTCCAGAGGATACGCTTCCCCAAAGGAAGAGCAAAGCTTACGCCCCTAACAGTCCGAGAATTTTGTGGCTAGAGATTTCCCCTTATCGAGTCATCATGACTATGCAAGGTAACGCTCAAGTGAGTTACCGTCACTTTTGGGAACAGGGCGTTTATGGTATTAGTCGCTATTGGTTGCCAACTGAGTCGTTGCAACCTAACGACCCTATTCGGTTACGAAATTTTACTAGTAGCCTAACTCTCAACGGACATCCTTTACCAGAGCTTATGCGTCTGGAATATGAATTGTGGGCAGAAAAAGTCCAGTTAGGATGCTACATACTTAATTTGGAAATTAAACACTGATATTTAAGGGGATTGGGTACAGATTATTCTCTATTAGCTGTCACCTCTCCCCTAACGTCAATACTTGTAGCAATCCTATCTTAGAACAGTGGCATGGTTGCGTTGCGTAAGAGATTGGCTGCAACCAGAAAAGCGCTAAAGCCACCACAAATGATGGTAATGGTCTTAAGCCTGTATTAAAACATCTTTAGATACTTTAGAACTAGTATCCTTTGTGAGCTTTGTGACTATTTCCATAGCAGCAGTTTGTGACTTTAACCAATTAGTAAACAAGTCTCCAATGATTTTCAGTCGTCTTTGTTCGTCTAATTGAGGTTTAATGATTTCCTCAACTGCAATTATATGCACTCCTTTGGGAGTAGTTATTGGCTTGAGAATTTGTGGGGGATTAGCAGCAAAGATGGCTGCTGCAATCTCCGGTCTAAAATCAGTGCGTAGACGTATTCCTTGATATCCTCCAGCCCGGCGTATTTCGGTATTTTGGATGTATTGACGGGCGATTTGTTGAAAACTAATTTCCCCTTCTTGCAGCGCATAAAATAGTTCTAGCGCTAAATCTTCATCATCTAATACAACTTCATAAGTGACTGCTGCAATGTAATCGAGTTGGTGTGCATAAAAAAATTGTTCAGCTTTGTCTGCAAATAAATGATTTGCTAATTTGGCTGAGAGAAGGTTGTTTTCGGCTATTGCTTCAAAGTCGTCTAAAGAAAGATGATATTTTTCTAACCACGCCCAGGTGTCTTCTGCTTTGAGCAGTTGATTGGCTAAACGCAGGCTATCTGCTGCGCGTTGCAGTTCTTCTAAACCAATTTGAATACCTGCCTTTTTCGCTTCCTGTTCAATAATTTTTCTGGTTGCGATCGACTCTAATACATTAGGGATTTGGCAAGCAAGCTTTATGTGGTCAAGAATATCATCAGGAGAAACAGTCAATACATTTGACATCATTTAATTCCTCCAATGGCTAACCTAAATCATTAGGATATTATCAGGATTAATCGGACAATATTAATTACATCTATACTATATTTTTCAGATTTAATTATTTATTGCCTCTGTCTAATAGTAGCCTTAATATTTAATTTTGTGCGATTGTGAAAATCTTTTTATAAAATTAATATTTTTGCATTAAGATTATAAATACCAGTAAAAAATACAAGTAATTAAAAATCAAAATAAAATAATTTTTCACATACAAGTTAGTAATGCTTGATAGAAATTGAACCATGAGGCTCACCCCGACTTTTTTAAGAAGTCGGGGATCTTGTTGTTCATACTCTAAGCTACGGTTTAATTACCTGAAAATTGCTGTAAGTTGGCAAATTTCTAAAGCTCCAAACCACCTTGTTGTAACTTCTTAAACGGATCTAAAATAAAATCTACGATCCGGCGTTGGCGGATAATCACTTCTGCACTTGCAGTTTGACCTGGTGTTAGAGGGATACGTTTGTTGGCAGTTTGGATATAAGGCTGAAGTAGGGAGATTTCCAATTCATAGGTTTCGATGTTACCTTGATTAGCGGTTTGAACTTTCGAGTTAGGCGAAATCCAGCTAACGCGGCCTTGCACTACCCCATAATCTTGGAAGGGATAAGCATCAAATTTGATTTTAACTGGCATTCCTACCTTTAAAAAACCGCTTTGTTGGCTAGGCATCTGCGCTTTGAGAATCAAAGGAGTATTGTTGGGCGCAATTTGGGCAAGCATCTGTCCTGGTTCTACTACAGATCCTGGTTTGTGGATAGGCAATTCGAAAACTGTGCCATCAATAGGCGATCGCACTATTCGTTGTTGCATCTGTAGCTGTAAAGATGTAATCTGGCTTCCTGTTTGAGCAATTTCTGATTGCAGGTTAGTAATTTGTCCTTGTAAATCTTTAAGCTGTTCCTGATTTTTCAGCACCGCTAGTCTACCTGCTTGCACTACACTGCGATAGCTGCTTTGCTGTTCTTGCAGACTAAGTTTTGCCTGCTGAATATCTGAAAGGGCTTGACTCATCAACGACTGATAGCGGTTAAGTTCTTCTTTTAAGCGCAACTGTGCTTGTGTGATATCAGATTTTGCTTGTTCCTGTAAGCGTTGACTTTCTTCTGCAATCTTTTCTAATTCCACAACTTTGATTTGGGGAATTGCACCTTGCCGCAAAAGCTGGCGATAACGCGCAACTTCTGTGACATCTCGGCTGAAACGACTCTTCGCTAACTTTTGAGCAATTTGGGTAGAACTGATATTCTGGCTAGCTTGTTGCACTAAAGCCAATTTTTCTAGTCTTTGTGAGTTATAGGTACTCTGTTTAGCATCAAGATTTTGCTGTGCCTGACTAACTTGAGCAAGTTTTTCTAATTCTTGGGATTTATTTTGTTGCTCTTGGATGTTAATCGTCAAGATAATTTGGTTTTTCAGGAGATCCAGTTGCGATCGCCGATTCAATAAACCTTCCAGTTTTGTCTGTACCTGCTGCAAATCCGTTCGCAGCACATCGGACTCTAATTGAACTAAAATC
Source organism: Nostoc sp. C110 (assembly GCF_043099725.1). Lineage (GTDB taxonomy): Bacteria > Cyanobacteriota > Cyanobacteriia > Cyanobacteriales > Nostocaceae > Nostoc > Nostoc muscorum_A. The sequence continues at coordinate 5,423,435 of NZ_CP171148.1, forward strand.
TGTCCTGCTTTTACAGTTGAGCCTTCTTTGACATTGACGGCGGTAATGCTACTAGTAACTGGACTATCTAATTTTTGGGTTGCTCCTTCAGGTTCCATGCGTCCTCTAGCACTCCCTGTTTCATCAACTTTAGAAAGCATTGCCCAAGGTAAGATGATTCCAGCAAAGCCTACCAGTAAATACAATAGGGAGCGCGTCCAGAGTTTTGGTAAGGCATCTAGTAGTTCCTCGGTGCCATAAAACCAATCATTTGCTTCAGATGTTTTTTGTGTCTGAGGGTGAAAGATGGCATTTGTGTTTTCCACCAGGTGAAATTCAGTTGGTTTTGGGATAGCGAAGGCGGATGATGAATTATTAGATGGGTTTGGCATAAGAATTGGACGTTGGGGATTAGGGACAGGCTAATTTGTAATTAGGGCTGGATTGGGGATTTTGAGTATCTGAGGTGGATGAATCCAGTTCAAAGGTGGATGAATGAGTATTTGAGGTGGATGAATCCAGTTCAAAGGTGGATGAACGAGTATCTGAGGTGGATGAATCCAGTTCAAAGGTGGATGAACGAGTATTTGAGGTGGATGAATCCGGTTCAAAGGTGGATGAACGAGTATCTAATTTCCTTCATCCCCTATTTTTGATTACCTTTCAACCTGTTTGCGCTAGTTGTTGCTGATTGAGATAAAAATAATGTCCTTTTTTAGCGATTAATTGCTCATGAGTGCCGCTTTCGACCAAAATGCCCCGATCCAAAACCAAAATTAAGTCAGCATTACGCACTGTAGAGAGACGATGAGCAATAATTAAACTTGTGCGTCCTTGAAGAATTTTTGTCAGGTTGTGCTGAATAATCCGCTCAGATTCAGCGTCTAAGTGACTGGTTGCTTCATCGAATATCAAGAAGCAGGGGTTTCCTAACAAAGCACGAGCGATCGCTAGGCGTTGGCGTTGTCCACCGGATAACATACCGCCACCTTCACCAATTTGGGTTTCGTAGCCCATTGGCATTAGCTTAATAAACTCATCTGCTCCTGCTAGCCGCGCCGCTTCAATAATTTCTTCTTGCGAAACTTCTGGATGAGCAATGCTGATATTCTCCTGAATCGTACCGCCAAACAAAAAGGTATCTTGATCTACAACGCCAATTTGGGAGCGGAGCGATCGCAGAGAAATATTAGTCAAATCTTGACCATCAATCAAAATTTTGCCATCCGTCGGCAGATATAGCCCTAAAATCAGTTTGGAGAGGGTTGTTTTTCCAGAACCACTACGCCCCACAACCGCTATAGTTTGCTCAGGTTTGATTTCAAAACTGAGGTTTTCTAACACATTAATATCACTTTCTGGATGATAACGAAAAGTCACATTTTCAAATACAATATGACCGCGTAAACTACTTAAAGTCTGACGGGGTTGAAATTGTAAATCTTCTTCTGGCTCGGCTTCTAAAACATCATTAATTCGCTCAGTGGAAATGATCACTTCTTGCAACTGATTCCACAGGACAACGAGTCGTTGGAAAGGTCGAATGACGTTTCCTAACAACATATTGAAGGCAATTAATTGTCCAATGGTTAGTTGATTTTGAATTACCTGCCATGCACCAAACCAGAGTAATCCTGTAGTAACTAGTGATTCGATACTAGAACTGAAAATTTGTAGTTGGTTACTAATTACCTGGCCGCTAAAGGTCTTTTTAATGACATTATTCAGCAGTTCTTCCCAATGCCATCGGACTGTTTGCTCAATTGCCATTGAGCGAACTGAGCGAATACCCGTGAGGGATTGAATCAAATAACTGTTCTCTTTAGCTGAAGCATTAAAAACTTCGCGGCTAATGCGGCGCAAAAAAGGTGTAGCGACCAGCGCCAATAATACAAAAGGCGGGACGATCGCTAAACTGAACAATGCCATTTGCCAGCTATACCAAAACATCAATGCCACATAGACAAATACTGTCATCAAATCCAAACCAATAGATAGTGCTTCTCCAGTTAGAAAGCGCTGAATTTTTTGATTTTCTTGGACGCGAGAGACAATATCGCCAACGTACCGCGACTCAAAAAAAGCTAGGGGCAAGCGAAAGGTATGCTTAATAAAACCTACCAGCAGTGTTAGTGACAGACGATTGGCTGTGTGATCTAGTAGATATTGCCGCAGTCCATTCAGAGCAACGCGGAAAAAACCAAAAATTAGTAAGCCTAAACCAACGGCGTTTAAAGTTAGGGTACTACCCTGGACAATTACTCGGTCTAACAGTAGCTGGGTAAATAGAGGTGTAACTAGTCCAAACACCTGAATCAACACCGAAGCGATAAACACTTCTAGCAGTACTTGCGAGTGAGGTTTGACTAAATCAAAAAATTGCCAAAATGCTGTAGTCGCTTCTTGGGTTTCTTTGAGTAAGTCTGTGGGTTGTAATAACAGGGCGTAACCAGTCCAACCGGCTTTAAATTCGCTAGCGGTAAGGGTACGTTGACCAATGGCGGGGTCGCCAATAATCACCCGTTTTTTATTGACTTCATAGACGACAACATAGTGCTTACCTTCCCAGTGAGCGATCGCAGGTAGGGGTTGTTGGGCTAGTTTATCGAAGCTAGCTTTCACCGGACGGCTAGCAAAGCCGATACTTTCTGCGGCTGCTGTCAAACCTCGCATTGATGCCCCACTACGACTAACGTTAGTTAAATCTCGGATGCGGTTGACATTAAAGCGCTTCCCCCAATAGCGACTAATCATCACCAGACAAGATGCCCCACAGTCAGAAGCGCTTTGTTGTTCAAAAAACGGATACCGTTTAGTCAAGCGTCCCAACCAATGCCCAGCCTTTACCTTTGGGCTAGGAAAGTACGGTCGTTGTCTCCTTTGCTTTTGTTTTGGCTCAATGCTAGGAATTGGGGATTGGGGAAGGTGGTGTCCCCTTTGGGGATAAGGGTTAATAGGGATTGGGGATTGAGAAGAGTCTTTCCTAGTCCCCTGCTCCAAATCTCTACTCTCCAGGACAGTTTGAGGCTCTTGGGAATCTATCAACTCTGCTAATTGCGGCCAGTGTTGTAGGGCTGTTTGCCAATCCGCATTACTCAAACTGTAAGCGATCGCTGATTGTGCTACCTGCAAACTTCCCTCTTTAGGATTCAGGTAGATGTTTCCAGGTGTCAATCTTCGCCCATGAGAATCCAGCAGTTCGCCCCGATGCAGCAACCAAAGCTTAATATCTTTGGTGAGATTGGCACTTAAAGAACCACTTTCTAGATTGTGTCGCTCAAATAGAGATAGCGCTTTAAACGTCTCCTCAACGGTGCCATTATGCCCAATTAAGGAGTTGTAACAACATAACAGCAGCAAATCCCAGACCTCTGCACGTCTTAAAAGGCGATCGCGGACACTAAGCGATGTCCGAATTACCTCTTGTAAAGTCTCTTGGTTGATATAGCAAAGCTTTAAGTTTGCCGAAGCTCTAGCAACATAAGGACTAAATTCCTTTTCTGGAAATAAAGTCAACTCGCCAAATGACGATCCAGAAAAGAGAGTAGTAATTAAATTGTTAGAGCTATCCAGCAGCCTGACTTTACCACCCAGGACAATATAAATTCCTGTGTCAGTTGTAGTTGCTTGCCAAAACTGCTTTGCTACTTGTGGTTCGACAATCTTCAGCCCTCCAAGACACGTATCAAGTTCTTCCTTTGACAGCGACTTACCCAAGACTTGGGTAATTTGTTCAGCTAAATATTGCTGGGAAAACGCTGATGGCATTTTCTAACCTCCAAAACAGTATTAGTTATTGGTCTGAATTAGATTAAATGACCAATGCAAACTAGATTCAGAGTTAGATTGCAAGTCGCAGATTGTAATACCAGTATCTTTATTTTTGTCAGTTTCTTGTGGACAAGAATTTTTGCGTTTAGTAGAAAGTCCCATTTTTTTTAGCAGCCGATTAACATGGCGATCGGTAATTGCAATGCCAAATTCATTTGCTAAATGTTTACTTAACCATTGTGCTGTCCAGCAGCTAAATGCGTAACCATATTCACGCGGACTATTACTTACCAATTCTTTCAAGCGTTCAATATATTGATCGTTAACAGTCTTGGGTCTACCTATCGGTCGCTCATTCCATTTATGTGCTAAACCTGCTTCTGCTACACCAATCCAGTACCGTGCCATTTCCTGGGAACAACTTAAGATTTCACAGATTTGGCTTTGAGATTTACCTTTATCAGCAAGTAACATAATTTCAATCCGCCGACGATATTCTGGTTGTAAATTAGCTTGCAGGTTTTTCAGCAGTGCCTTCCGTTGGAAAGGTGTTAAGAACTTGCTCTCATGCATGTCATAGCATTCAAAAGCTTTCTCTTGACTGAAATTTTCTGACATAATTTTTATCAGTTTCTACCAAGTATAAAATGTGGGCAAATGTGTCTTTTGCAACTGCTTTAATCCTGAGATATCAGGATTTACAACTGCAAATTAATTGAGCCTAGAAGGTTAATTAAATATTGACGTGGTGTGCAAATAGCGACAGGTATATATACCCCTAATATTCTGATAATTTAGGAGCGATATTACTGTCTTGATTCAGGTTTTAATAAATTAAAATTGGACATTAATGGTCTTCACTTGGAATAAAAATACTTCACACCATTAAACCAATCACTGGTTAGCCGCTAAAATTTGACAGATTTTCCTGAAGCCCGGTGCAATAATGGTATTGGTTAAGACCATTACCCCTAGTTGATGGTAATAGGTAAACACTTTCAAGGCTTCGGGTAGCCCTTATATTGATGATTTTACTGAGTTTTACAATACGGTTTATAGCTTAACCTACTAATATTTAAGTAGGTTAAGTTTTGATTACCAACGAAAAATTTGATCTTGTTTCGTTAATGGGAAGCGAAAAACATTCAAGGTCAGGTATGAATAATAATCTACTTCTTAGACTATCTAAAACTAGTGGCTTTCTCATCAGTAGATAGTCCTAAATTTGAACCTAATTCGAAGAAAATTGCAACGCTGAAGTGACAGTTACCCAATCTTTATCTTAATCCACTATTACTTATTTAAGGATAATCCTACATCTAGTCAATAGCTTTCACAAAAAATAAAAAATATTTATCAAAACTTGATAATAGTTTCACTAAAATATTACAAATCATCAGAATAAAAAAAGTAAGAGTTTAACATAGAGTTTCCGCTTTAATAATAATTGCTCATTTAAAATTTATTATCGGAACAAATGGCAAGATAGCTAACTTATTGTCTGCTAAAAAATACAGGATTTTTATGAGTTTACATTAAGTCTACATCTGCCCATAGTAGGAAAACTACATCCCTTACTATCTGCCATATATATGATATATATATCTATCTATAGTATGAAAATATTCTAGTTTGGCAAAAAAGCATTTGTAGACATATTTACGACTAATTTGCTCTAGCTAAAGACAGATTTTACTAAATTTTTGAAAAAGTTGACAGTTTCCTTTGGTTCAAGAAATATTTTTGCAAGGTCATTCATTAGTTTTTGGCTTAGTATATTTAGACACTTCTAAAGAGTGTGCTTACCCTTAATTTCTTTCAAATCAAATAATTTCCTTCTCTATCTGGAAATGACTGAGGACAAATTGTAGTAACCAATAGAAACTAAATCAGGAACTAAAACCTCTGGAGTCCCCAGAGGTTTTTTCTTTAAACCATGCTCCCCTGCTGACGCTTCTATGAGGAGTTAGGTGATATCCGACAACAAGCTGCGGCGTGTAGGCATTCGACAATTCGATACAAGCAAAAATTGTCGCAATGAATTAGGTAAGCTAAATTTAGATATAAGCTACTGGGAGTGAAGATGATGTTGTTGGAATTAAAGCGCATCCATGTTCCACCAGGACAAAGAGTGTTACTGCGAGATGTAACCTGGCAAGAATTGGAAACAATTCTAGAGGATTTAGGGGAACACCGTGTAGCACGAATTGCTTATGACAGGGGAATACTGGAGATTATGGCACCACTGCCAGAACATGAATATGATAAAGAAATTATTGGCGATTTAGTCAAAGCGCTTCTGGAAGAGCTAAATACTGAGTTCATCAGTCTTGGTTCTACAACTTTCAAAAACCAAGTAATGGCTCAAGGTATAGAACCTGACCAGTGTTTCTATATAAAAAATGAATCTAAGATTCGTGGGAAGAAGCGTCTAGATTTAACAGTAGACCCCCCTCCAGATTTAGCTATAGAAGTTGACATTACTTCTCGCACTCATCCGAATATTTATGAAGCTTTAAAAGTACCTGAGCTTTGGCGTTTTAACAAAGGAAAGCTCCAAATTAATGTTCTAGAAAATGGGCATTATGTAGAGTCTCAGCAAAGCCTAAATTTTCCTCAATTTAAACTAGGTGAAGCGATTACTCAATATCTGGAGAAAACTATAACCGAAGGCAGAAATGCAACATTCAAAGCTTTTCGTCTTTGGGTACAAAAGCAGATACAACAGGGATAATTCGTAATTCGTAATGGGCTACGCTAACGTAATTCGTAATTCAGAATTAATTTTGGGTAATGAGCCGTCTAATTTCAGTTCTATTTTGGTAGGGAACCAGGATGAATAGCGGCAAAGCCGCTTATCCTGTCTCCCGTACATAGTCTCAGGTTATCAAATACCAGATTACTTAGTAATGATTGAGGTTAATACCAGCTTCTTTCGCCATTGCTTCTAACCCTTTAACTTCTAGGGTTTTAATTGCTTTGGTGGACAGCTTTAATTTTACCCAGCGATTTCCGCCTGCCCACCAAACACGCTTGCTTTGCAGATTGGCGTGCTGAAGGCGTTTTGTACGACGGTGGGAGTGAGAAACAGCAAAGGCGTTATTTGCCTTCTTACCAGTTAGTTCACAGCGACGAGACATAGCAAGTATCTCCAGATTGTTATTTTAATACAGCCTTTCCATTCTATGTCTTAGACAACAGAAGTGGAAAAGGGAGTGGGGGAGATGAGGGGGAGGGGGAGCAGGGGAACAAGCCCGAATTTCTCACGTATTGTGTGGTTCGGGTGGGGAGTGTGGGAGGTGTGGGAGGCAATGCAGCGTTCATTGATGTGCAGTTATTCAATTCCTCCTCTTTCTCCCCACACTCCCCACACTCCCCACACCCCCCACACTCACGCTCATTTATCACTTGTGATAAATCCAGGCAAGGGGAAATTATTGAACAAGTCTCCCCCATCTTCCTGATCTCCCTTGTCTCTTCTTCATACCCAATTCCCAATTCCCCATTCCCCATTCCCAATTCCCAACTATTTACTAGCTTGTTCAGTCAGCTTGGTGAGTACCTCATTCGATCGCTCGACGAAAGATTTCATTCCTTCAGCGTCAAATCCTTTCTGAGACATCAGCGCTAAATCGTAGACGTGTTGACAGATCAAGTTCACTAACTGATCTGTAGACGATTGACCATCACCTTGGATAATAGTACCTTGGTTCAGATTTGCCAGATTTTGAATTAGCGGGTGAGCAGTATTCACCAGCAAAATGTGATCTTCAGGAAACTCTGCTGTTCCCTGTTGCATCATGGCATTCATTTCTCGCAGGCGGCGCAGAATCTCTGGTAAAAGTACCATCGCAGGTGGTGTACCTTGAGGATCGTCTGATTTCAACGCTTCGGTACGGATGTTGAGTTTGGGTTTGTTGAGCGATTTCTCAAATAACTCTTTAATGGTCTCACTGCGGGTTTTGTTCGTCTTGGGATCGACAATTTCCTTATCTTTATCTTGTTCCAGCAGAGTATTGTCTAAATCTGAGTCTACCCGTGTAAACTTCACATCTTGATATTCCCGCTCTAGGAAGTTGATAAAGTGGGTGTCGATGAAGGAGTCCATAAATAGGACTTCCAATCCTTGATTTTTGTGCAGTTCTATGTATGTAGCTTGGGTTGTTTCATCGGTGCTGTAGAAAACTCGGTTTTCGTTGCGTTCTTTGTTGCGTTCTAGATACTCTTTCAGTGTGGTGTAAGGAGCCGTGGGAGTTGAGTTTTCAGCACTGGGTGAAGGAGTCACATCTTGCCAAGCATCCCCATCTGAAGACTGGACTTCAACGACTGGAGTTTCAGCCGCAACTTTTTCTGTCAGCTTGGCGGTGGTGCGGAAAACGATGATATCTTCGATTTGTTTTTTGAATTTATCGTCGTTGAGAACGCCAAATTTTACAAAGGTGCCGAGGTCTTTCCAAGCACTGATGTATTGTTCACGATTATCGCGGAAAAGTTCTTTGAGGCGATCGCCTACTTTTTTGGCAATGTAGTCACCAATTCGCTTCACGGTGCGATCGCCTTGCAAGGCACTCCGCGATACGTTCAGGGGAATATCGGTGCTATCAATCACACCCCGCATCGGCATCAAAAATTGCGGAATAATTTCTTCGCAGTTGTCACTGACAAAAACTTGATTGCAAAATAGCTTGATCTGTCCTTTGGTAACATCTACATCCGGCCTCATCTTGGGGAAATACAGAATCCCGTTGATGATAAAGGGATAGTCTGTATTTAAATGCACCCACAACAGAGGTTCTTCCTGAAAAGGATACAGGTAGCGGTAAAACTCTAAATACTCTTCTTGACTCAGATTACTTGGAGATTCTCGCCACGGTGCTTTTTGCTTATTTACTACCTCACCGTCGAGTTTTATTGGTACTGGCAAGAAATCGCAGTAAGTCTTGACAAGATTTTTAATCCGTGCTGACTCTAGAAATTCCTCTTCTTCTCCTTGCAGACTGAGAGTAATAGTTGTGCCGCGAGTTGTCCGGGACGAATCTTCTAGGGTGAAAGCTGGGGAACCATCGCAAGTCCAGTGAACCGCCTGTGACCCTTCTTGGTAAGATAAAGTATCAATTTCTACCTTTTGCGCCACCATGAAGGAAGAGTAGAAACCAAGGCCGAAGTGCCCAATTATCGGCTGATCTGATTTGCCTTCATATTTATGAATAAATTCTTCAGCACTAGAAAAGGCAACCTGATTGATATATTTCTTAACTTCATCTGCGGTCATCCCGATACCGTTATCGGAGATGGATAGAGTTTTTTTATCTTTGTCAATGGCAATTTCAATTTCCGGTTCGCCGATGTCTCCAGCGTAATCTCCGGCGCGGGATACCATTTTCAGCTTTTGGATAGCGTCTACAGCGTTGGATACGAGTTCCCGCAAAAAGATTTGGTGATCTGAGTAAAGCGACTTCTTAATGATCGGGAAAATATTCTCAGTATGAATACTGATAGTGCCTTGTTCTAGCATAATTGGTAATTTTTCGATGTTAGTATCTGAAATGATAATAGTGGCTTATACAGCCTAGCCCTCTGCTTTCCAGGATAAACCCGGAGAATACAGAAGGACATGATACCAATTAGGATTTTAAAAGCATAGCTTAGGCGATCGCACCTTTTTTGAGCATTGTTTGCCCCCATTTATGATTCGGATTTCCCTACTTCCTAGTACAGACGCGATTAATCGCGTCTCTGCTTAATCTCCATTATTATGAGCATGATTGCTATATTTTTTACCTATGGTTAATAGTTCAGACTTACTCGCAAAACTCTACAATGCCTTTAACCCCTTTGAACCCTTACCAGCAGGCGATCCAAAATATGTAGATTGTCAGGATGTGCGGGGAGATGCGGATATTGAGCAAGAGTTGGGAAATCGGATGCGATTGGCAGATACAAATACTTGCCAATTGTATTCTGGTCATCGGGGTGCGGGGAAGTCTACAGAATTACTCAGGTTAAAGAAATATTTAGAAAATCGGGAATTTTATGTTGTGTATTTTGCGGCTGATGAAGAGGATATCGACTCTGAAGATGCCCAATATACAGATATACTCCTCGCCTGTACCCGCCGTTTGCTCAAAGATTTAAAAGAAATTGCTAGTCCTCGCCCGATACTCAACTGGTTGAAAGGTCGTTGGGAGGATTTGAAAGATTTGGCGCAGACTCCCATAGAGTTTGAAAGTCTGGGAGTAGAAGCACAGCTAACTCAATTCGCTAAGTTGACTGCAAATTTAAGGGCTGTTCCTGAATTACGCCAGAAGATTCGCCAAAAAATTGATCCTTACACCGTCACATTAATTCAAGTGTTAAATGAGTTTCTGGTGGATGCAAAACAGCACTTACCTAATGGCTACAAGAAACTGGCGGTAATTGTTGATAACTTAGACCGGATGGTGTTAGTTAAAGATGGAGAACGCACCAACTATGAGGAAGTCTTTTTAGACCGTAGCGAACAACTCCAAGCTTTAGATTGCCATTTGATTTACACTGTCCCCATTTCAATGGTCTATTCTACAAGGGCAACAGACCTCAGAGATATCTACGGCGACCCCCAAATTTTGCCAATGATTATGGTAAACACTCTCAAGGGAGACGTTTATCAGCCAGGACTCAAGAAAGTTAAAGAAGTAATTAACAAGCGAGTCCGGCAAATTGCACCGGAACTATCACTAGAAACAGAAATTTTTGACAGTCCCCAAACCTTAGACAGACTTTGTTTAATGAGTGGAGGTCATGTGAGAAATTTGCTATTGTTAACTCAAGATGCGATTGGACGCACTGAAGAGTTACCTGTTTCAGAAAAGGCAGTGCGACGAGCAATTACTCAAGCCAGAGATACTTATCGCCGCGCTGTGGAAAATCATCAATGGTGTTTGTTAGCGGAAGTATCTTGTTCTAAGCGCATTATTAATGATGACTTGTATCGCAGTTTGATGTACAACCGTTGTCTTTTAGAATACCGCTATTTGGATGATGATGGAGAAATGCAGCGTTGGTATGATATTCATCCATTGATTCAAGGAATTCCAGAATTTAAAGAAGCCTTAGCGAAACTTGCATGAACCCAAATTTAAGTGATTGGGATGATGATTTACCCGCAGAACCAGAAGAAGCTTATCAAGACCTGCTTCGCGCACTGAGGCGCAAATCAGGATTTGGTTTGTTTTTTGTCCAATGTACACCTGGGGAAGCAGACAATTTTATTGTCAAACTTCCCCAGGAGATTCCGCAGAAGAAAATTGCAGTTTTACGGTTGGTTGAGGCAATAGATAATTTATATGAGCGAGTAGTTGAGTTTGTTAAAGACAAGCAAATTGATATTTTATTGATTAAAGGTCTGGAATATTCTTTATACAAGTATGAAAAAAGAAGTTTTGGAGAGATTACAGAAGGAGAATTTAGTAATTTGACCAGTGTTCCGCATATTTTAAATCACTTAAACCAACAGCGAGAACGCTTTAGAGATGATTTTCCCATTAGCTTTGTTTTTATTTTACGTTCATTTTCGATAAACTATTTTATTCACCGCGCCCCAGATTTTTTTGATTGGCGTTCTGGAGTGTTTGAATTACCGACAACGCCAGAATTGGTAAAACAAGAATCAAATCGTCTGCTGTTGGAAGGAGGCTATGAGGAATACTTAAAACTCAGTCCAGAACAAAAAATTGAGAAAGTCTTGGAAATTCAAGAGTTGCTGACAGAAAAACATCAGCCAGATAATCAGAAACCACTTTTACTATTTGAACTGGGAAATTTATTATCTACTGCTAGTGAATATGAAGCAGCGAGCGCATCCTACGACCAAGCACTGAAATTTAAACCAGATTTACACGAAGCTTGGTGCAATCGGGGCAATGCTCTAGGCGATTTAGGACGCAATGAAGAAGCGATCGCATCCTACGACCAAGCACTGAAATTTAAACCTGACGACCACAAAGTTTGGAACAATCGGGGCAATCCTCTAGGCAAATTAGGACGCAATAAAGAAGCGATCGCATCCTACGACCAAGCACTGAAATTTAAACCTGACGACCACAAAGTTTGGTGCAATCGGGGCATTGCGCTAGGCAAATTAGGACGCTTTGAAGGAGCGATCGCATCCTTTGACCAAGCACTGAAATTTAAACCAGATTTACACGAAGCTTGGTACAATCGGGGCATTGCGCTACGCAATTTAGGACGCAATAAAGAAGCGATCGCATCCTACGACCAAGCACTGAAATTTAAACCAGATTTACACGAAGTTTGGAACAATCGGGGCAATGCTCTAGGCGATTTAGGACGCAATAAAGAAGCGATCGCATCCTACGATCAAGCACTGAAATTTAAACCTGACGACCACGAAGCTTGGTGCAATCGGGGCACCGCGCTAGGCGATTTAGGACGCAGTAAAGAAGCGATCGCATCCTTCGACCAAGCACTGAAATTTAAACCAGATTACCATGAAGCTTGGTGCAATCGGGGCACTGCGCTAGGCGATTTAGGACGCAATAAAGAAGCGATCGCATCCTTCGACCAAGCACTGAAATTTAAACCAGATTTACACGAAGCTTGGTACAATCGGGGCAATGTTCTAGGCAAATTAGAACGCAATGAAGAAGCGATCGCATCCTACGACCAAGCACTGAAATTTAAACCAGATTTACACGAAGTTTGGAACAATCGGGGCAATGCTCTAGGCGATTTAGGACGCAATAAAGAAGCAATCGCATCCTATGACCAAGCACTGAAATTTAAACCAGATTACCACGAAGCTTGGTGCAATCGGGGCACTGTGCTAGATAATTTAGGACGCAATGAAGAAGCAATCGCATCCTATGACCAAGCACTGAAATTTAAACCTGACGACCACAAAGTTTGGAACAATCGGGGCATTGCGCTAGGCAAATTAGGACGCTTTGAAGAAGCGATCGCATCCTTTGACCAAGCACTGAAATTTAAACCTGACGACCACAAAGTTTGGTACAATCGGGGCATTGCGCTAGGCAAATTAGGACGCTTTGAAGAAGCGATCGTATCCTTCGACCAAGTACTGAAATTTAAACCAGATGACCACGAAGCTTGGTACAATCGGGGCAATTTGTTATTTAATTTAGGACGTATTGAAGAAGCGATCGCATCCTATGACCAAGCACTAAAAATTAAACCTGATAATCCAAGCGCTTTCTACAATAAAGCTTGCTATTATGCCCTTCAAGGTAATGTTGAGCAAGCACTAGAAAACTTACAACAAGCAATTAATCTGAGTCCCGATGAATATCTAGAGATAGCAAAAACCGACTCAGATTTTGATGGGATTCGGGAAGATGAGCGGTTTCAAGCTTTAATTCAATAACCGCTATCAAGACTAAATTAATGTAGGGATTAATGTAGCGATCGCACTCTCATTTACGCTGAAAACATCTTCATGAACACAAATTAAATGTTAGAAAATGCCCAAGAGCAAAAACAGCCATCTCTCCGAGAAACCGCCCAACTACCTTTAGAAGAACTTTGCACAATACTAGAACCTTTTATCGCTGCAATAGCTGAAGATTTTTTGAATGACCCGGAATTAACAGAATTCTCAGTTTTATATGGTGAAGACTGGGAAACTGAGAATGAAAACATAATTCATGCGGAAGAAATTGAAAGCATCCGTAACCATGATGGCTTTTTGAATGGCTATATATTAAAAGATGAAGGACTTTATGATGACTATGCAAATCAGAAGGAAAATGCTTAAAAGAAGTATGAAATTTGTATATTATTAAATCTCAGTTTTAAGCAGCTTAAATCAATAGCGATCGCACATAAATTACTAAATATAAACTCATGTAGCGATCGCCTTCTCATACTATGTAGCAATCTGTGGCACTGACACCTTCACCAGCACTTTTTTGCTAAAAGACAGACCGTTCTCATTTTTGTCAATGATAATCGTGTCTCCAGAGATAAAAGTATTCTCCAATAACTTAGTGGCGAGGGGGTTTTCTACTTCTCGCTGAATCGCGCGTTTGAGTGGACGCGCACCATAAACTGGGTCATAGCCTGATTCCACAAGGTGATCGCAAGCTGCTTGGGATATCTCAAAGAAGATTTTTTGCTCACGCAGGAGATTTTCTACTCGCTTGAGTTGAATACGGATGATCTGCCGCATTTCGGTGCGATTTAGGGTATGGAAGAGAATAATATCATCGACGCGGTTGAGAAATTCTGGGCGGAAATGCGATCGCAAACCTTCCATTACCCGCTTCCGCATCGTTTCATATTGAGAATCACCCGATACATCCAAAATATGTTCGCTACCTATGTTACTGGTCATCACAATAACGCTGTTGCGGAAATCTACCGTTCTTCCTTGAGAATCAGTAATTCTCCCATCATCTAACACCTGCAATAAAATATTGAACACATCGGGGTGCGCCTTTTCGACTTCATCCAACAGCACCACTGAGTAAGGACGGCGGCGAACTGCCTCGGAAAGTTGACCGCCTTCTTCATAGCCTACGTATCCTGGAGGCGCTCCCACTAACCGAGAAACTGAGTGTTTTTCCATATACTCAGACATATCCAAGCGCACCAAGGCATCATCAGAATCAAAGAGAAACTGAGCTAAAGCACGGGCGAGTTCGGTTTTGCCCACTCCTGTCGGGCCCATGAACAAAAATGAACCAATGGGACGCGACGGGTCTTTCATTCCCGCACGGGCGCGGCGAATGGCTGCTGATACCGCTTCTACAGCCTCTTCTTGCCCTATGACTCGTTGATGCAAATGACTTTCTAGTTGCAGTAGTTTTTGCCGTTCTGATTCCAATAAGCGATTGACGGGAATTCCTGTCCACTTGGCGACTATTTCGGCAATATCAGCTTCGGTGACTTGTTCTCGGAGCAACGTCGAACCTTGGTTTTGAATTTCTAAAAGGCTGGCTTCTTTGGCTTCTCGTTCGTGCTGTACTCCTTCCAATTTGCCATATTTTAGTTGAGCAGCTTTATTTAAGTCATAAGCGCGTTCCGCCTGTTCAATTTGCACTCGCAGCGCATCTTCTTCTTTCTTTAAAGCGCTTATCGCCTCCAATATCTGCTTTTCACCTTGCCATTGCTCGTTAAATACTTGCTGTTTTTCGGTTAAATTGGCGATTTCTTGCTCAATGCGCTCTAAACGCTCTTTAGTTTGGGGAGTACCCTTTTCTTCGCCAGCTAATGACAGCTTTTCCATTTCTAACTGCATGAGGCGGCGATCGATGGTTTCCAATTCTGCTGGTTTGGAGGTAATCTCCATTTTCAACTGTGCAGCGGCTTCATCCACCAAATCGATGGCTTTATCTGGCAAAAAGCGATCGCTAATATAACGCGCTGATAGAGTTGCTGCTGCTACCAAAGCCGAATCAGAAATTTTGACATTATGATGCACTTCGTAGCGTTCTTTCAAACCCCGCAGAATGGAAATAGTATTTTCCACACTTGGCTGATCGACAAATACTTGCTGAAAGCGGCGTTCTAAGGCAGCATCTTTCTCAATGTGTTTGCGGAACTCGTCAAGGGTAGTTGCGCCAATGCAACGCAGTTCTCCCCGCGCCAGCATTGGTTTGAGCAGATTTCCGGCATCCATTGCCCCTTGTTGGCTGGAACCTGTACCGACTACGGTATGTAGTTCGTCGATAAACAAGACAATTTGGCCGTTAGAGTCCATAACTTCTTTGAGGACAGCTTTCAGGCGTTCTTCAAATTCTCCTCGCAATTTTGCCCCAGCAATTAAACTACCGATGTCTAAAGAGATCAGTTGGCGGTTTTTCAGAGATTCGGGAACATCACCGTTTACCATCCTTTGTGCTAAAGCTTCTGCGATCGCAGTTTTACCTACCCCAGGTTCACCAATCAACACGGGGTTATTTTTGCTCCGACGAGACAATACTTGAATTACCCGCCGAATTTCGTCATCTCGCCCAATTACTGGGTCGAGTTTTCCAGCTTTTGCCTGTTCTGTCAAATCTCTGCCAAATTTTTGTAAAGCTTCATAGCGTGATTCTGGCGTTTGATCTGTAACCTTTTGGCTACCGCGAACGGCTTTGATCGTAGCTTCTAGTTTAGCTGCGTCCGCACTAAAGCTTTTGAGGATCTTTCGTCCAATGCGATCGTCTTCAGCAAAAGCCAAAAGTATATGTTCTACGGAAATGTAGGAGTCTTTCATCCTGACTCTAGCTTCCTCAGCTTTATCTAGTAAAACATCTAAACTACGGCTAAGATAAAGCTGATCGCTTTTACCAACTTTAGGCTGACGTTGGATAAAGGCTTCTAGCTGCTGTTGAAAGCGGATTGGATCGACCTCAGATCGAGCCAGGATACGTATTGCTAGACTAGTGGGTTCTTCTAACAGGGCAATAATTAAATGTTCAACATCTAGTTGCTGTTGTTGATAAGCACGGACTATATCCTGAGATTTAACAATTGCTTCCCAGGCTTTATCAGTAAATTTATTCGGATCTGTAGGTTGCATCTTTATAATTTTGGAATTTTGATTTTTAGTTTAGGGATTGGGCATTGGGGACTGGATATTGGGGATTGGAAAAACTTTTACTTAGTCACTAATTCCTAGTGCCTAGTCCCCAGTCCCTAATTATCCAAACATTCTCAGCGTATATCCGTGTGTATCTCCAGTGGCAATTTAGGAATGGTAATTTGGTGATAGTTTAATCTACTACCTATTTTCTAATTTAACGTGTCGGGGAAGTCCCCACTTTCTCTGCGAGACGCTAACGCGAACAATGTACTCATAAGGTGGGGATTGTGAGCGGGGACTAAGGATTGCATCCGGTATTGTTTTTTTGTGTAAACAAAAACAATACCGGATGTATGACGAAGCACCAAAATTTTCTGATAAGCTTTGGATTATCTTGACCACCAATGCCGTAAGCGAAAACCAAGCTGGATAGGTATGTGTCGCAAGAGAAAGGTTTGGGTCTTAGGAACCAGGACTCCTGCCCTTGGAGAGAATGTCAGACCAATAGAACTACAAAGTTCTGGAGGCTGTTCCCGATGAATTGGGAAGCTCCGTCCATCTTACGGCGGGGTAGTTCACTTATAAGAATTACTGACTCACAAGTTGCTCTTGTGATTCCTGTTTGGCTGCCGAACCTTGAGATCCTAGTTGAATCAGCTCAATTTTATACCCATCTGGATCTTCCACAAAAGCAATTACTGTCGAACCATGTTTCATTGGCCCTGGTTCGCGCACGACTTTACCGCCCTGATTGCGGATTTCCTCACAGGTAGCGTAAATATCATCAACCCCAAGGGCAATGTGACCGTAAGCATTACCCAATTCATACTTTTCCACGCCCCAGTTGTAGGTTAGTTCGATCACTGCGTTGTCGCTTTCGTCACCATAGCCCACAAAAGCCAAGGTAAATTCTCCCCCTGGATAATCTTTTCGGCGTAGTAATTTCATACCCAAAAGTTCACAGTAGAACTTCAACGACTCTTCCAGATTTCCTACCCGTAGCATTGTATGTAGTAATCGCATATTGACCTTTTCTGTGTAATTGATTTAGTGTTATTCTCTGCAAACATTTTACCTAGCTGACAGTCTTCAGGTAGAAATGCCATCAGGGAAAAATTGAAGAAGAATTCAGAAGTCAGAATGGGCTAAACGCCCCGCTACCGCTAACAGGAGTCAGAATGCAAGACGTGACGCTCGAAGACTCGCTAACGCTTCGCTATCGTGGACTCGCTAACGCTGCGCTATCCACCAGTCGCACAGAATACCCAACTGAATTCTGGCTCCTGACTCCTGAATTCTGTTTCGATCAAATAAACATTCCCTTACCCGTTTTTGGTGTTGTTCCCGATCCATATAATGGAAATCTTCTTTAATCTCAGCCAATAAAGTCTCTTAACAGCATAAGCTAGCGATTGGGTTAGGCAACTGGACTGGGTGCGTAACACACTCGAATAAAGGATAAAGTACAGATGAGTAAATTTTTAGACACTGCAATTGAAGCGATCGCAGCCCGTGAAATTCTTGATTCACGTGGTAGACCAACAATTGAAGCCGAAGTGCATTTAGCCAATGGTGTTGTCGGACTAGCGCAGGTTCCCAGTGGTGCTTCCACAGGCACTTTTGAGGCTCACGAACTGCGTGATGGCGATAAAAGCCGTTATGGGGGCAAAGGTGTACTCAAGGCAGTACAAAACGTCAAAGAAGCACTTGCACCAAAATTACTAGGCTTGGATGCCCTCAACCAAGAACTCCTAGACCGGACAATGATCGCCATAGATGGTTCTCCTAACAAATCCAGTTTGGGCGCGAATGCGATTTTGGGGGTTTCTCTAGCAGCAGCTAAAGCTGGCGCTGAATCTCTAGATATTCCTCTATATCGCTATTTGGGTGGCCCTTTAGCGAATTTGCTCCCAGTGCCATTAATGAACGTAATTAACGGTGGCGCACACGCATCAAATAACGTGGATTTTCAAGAGTTTATGATTGTCCCAATTGGCGCAACTTCTTTTCGGGAAGCATTGCGCTGGGGTGCAGAGGTATTTGCTACCCTCAGTCAAGTATTAGATGAGAAGGGTTTACTTACTGGTGTAGGCGATGAAGGTGGCTTTGCCCCTAACCTAGAATCTAATCAAGTAGCTTTGGAATTGCTAGTTGCTGCCATTAAAAAAGCTGGTTACAAGCCAGGCGAAGAAGTAGCTTTAGCTTTGGATGTTGCAGCTAGCGAATTTTACAAAAATGGTCAGTATGTTTACGATGGTAAACCTCACGCCCCGGCTGAGTTTATTGATTATTTAGGACAACTTGTTGACCAATATCCAATTGTCTCAATTGAGGATGGTTTACACGAAGAAGACTGGCAAAGTTGGCAATTGCTGACCCAGAAGTTAGGTTCGCGGGTGCAATTGGTAGGGGATGATTTGTTTGTAACGAACGCTACTCGTTTGCAAAGAGGCATTCAAGAAAAAGCCGCTAACGCCATTTTGATTAAACTCAATCAAATTGGTTCTCTCACCGAAACCTTGGAAACGATTGATTTGGCAACTCGTAATAGCATCCGTTCAGTAATTAGCCATCGTTCTGGTGAAACTGAAGACACAACGATCGCTGATTTAGCTGTAGCAACCCGTGCCGGTCAAATCAAAACAGGTTCCCTCTGTCGCAGCGAACGGGTAGCAAAATATAATCGCTTGCTGCGAATTGAAGACGAACTAGGCGATCGCGCCGTTTATGCTGGTGCTGTGGGTTTAGGGCCGAAGTAGGGGCAGGGGAGACAAGGGGACAAGGGGACAAGAGGTGAGAACTTGAAACAAGTCTTTCCCCTTGTCCCCAATTCTCCTTGTCCCCAAGTCCTCTTCCCAATTCTCAATCATGGATAAAACCCCAACTTGGGCAACCCCAAAGTTTCATCCCAGCCCATCATTAGGTTTAGACATTGAATCGCTTGACCCGCCTGCCCTTTAATTAGATTGTCAATTGCTGACATGACAATCACCCGACCTGTGCGCGAGTCAACTTCTACGCCGATGTAACAAAGATTGCTGCCGTTAGCCCACTTGGTTTGAGGGTAAATGCCGCTACCGCAGACTTTTACCCAAGGAGAGTTGCGGTAGAAGGCTGAGAAAATTGTGATTAAGTCATCTCGCACTAGACCGGGATCGCTCATTTTGGCATATACCGTTGCCAAAATCCCGCGTACCATTGGGACAAGATGCGGTGTAAATTGAATCATCAGTTCGTGACCAGCTAAGTCACTGCAAATTTGCTCAATTTCTGGGGTATGACGGTGACGGCCGATATTGAAAGCTGCGATGGAATTATCTGCTTCAGATAGTAATAAGTTGGTTTGAGGTTGCCGTCCACTACTAGATGTGCCAGCCTTGGCATCGATAATAGCTGTTTCTGGGACGATTAAGCCTTGCTTTAAGAGTGGCGAAAGTGCCAGGAGACTCGCAGTGGGATAGGAACCAGGACAGCCAATAAGTTGAGCTTCGGCAATGCGATCGCGATAAAGTTCTGGTAATCCATAAACTGCTGTAGCTGCAATGGTGCGATCGCTTCTCTCAATACCATACCAATTTGTATAAGTTGTCAAATCCCTGAACCGATAGTCTGCACTCAAATCCAGGACTTTACATCCTTTTTCTAATAGTTTGGGCGCAATTTGGCAAGCCAGACCATTTGGTAAAGACAGGAAAACTACTTCACAGCGATGAGCAATTATTTCTGGTTCTACCGCTTCTATTGGTAAATTAGTGGCATGAGCCAGATGTGGATATAAATCCCCAAAGGATTTACCGATACTACTCTCACCGCCTAAATAAACCAGTTCGACTTCTGGATGATCCATCAGTAGCCGTACTAACTGCACTCCGCCATAGCCCGACGCGCCAACAATCCCAACGGGTACGCGTCTAAATTTGCCCATGATCTGAAATCCTTATCCCATGAATAGTTAATTCGTTCTCAGCTATCAACAATATCAGCGACTAGACTCTTAGCATACAAAACACCTAAAACCCCTCTACTTTTTTCGGACGGAAAGTAAAAAGATGCGGCGAAGTGACAAAATATTCTATTTGTCCCCCTTATCTTGTTCATTCTTGGCTGTCGCTGCACTTTAAATCCCCATTTTGAACGGCAAAAATTTTTGCCCTGTTATCAAATCATTGCTAGTCTACTTCTCTGCCTTATAAAGGAGCTACAATCTAAAAGAAGAAATTGTAAAAAAAATTTACGTTGGTAGCTGGAAATCTTTCTGTGTCACAGCCTAATCCTACCCAAGCTTTTAAATTTGATTCGATTGATGCCGCTTTAGCAGACCTAAAAGCTGGTCGTGTAATTGTAGTGGTAGATGATGAAAATAGAGAAAATGAAGGCGACTTAATTTGTGCTGCCCAATTTGCGACACCCGACACGATTAATTTCATGGCGGTGGAAGCTAGAGGGCTGATCTGTTTGGCAATGACAGGCGATCGCTTAGACGAGCTAGACTTACCCTTGATGGTAAGCAACATTACAGACACGAACCAAACTGCCTTCACTGTTAGCATTGATGCCGGACCAGAATTGGGTGTTACGACTGGCATCTCAGCAGAAGACCGTGCCCGCACTATCCAGGTTACTCTCAATCCAGCCACAAAACCTACCGATTTACGTCGTCCTGGTCATATTTTCCCGATTCGGGCAAAAGCTGGGGGTGTACTCAAACGGGCAGGGCATACGGAAGCGGCTGTAGACTTATCTCGACTAGCAGGGCTATATCCAGGCGGGGTAATTTGTGAAATTCAAAACCCCGATGGTTCAATGGCGCGGTTGCAGCAATTATTTGAATATGCCAAACGTCACAATTTAAAAATAATTAGTATTGCGGATTTAATCAGCTATCGCCTACAGCACGATCGCCTGGTGTATCGTGAGGTAATTACTAAGCTGCCTAGTCAATTTGGGCAGTTTGAAATTTACGCCTACCGCCATACCCTGGATAATACAGAACACGTTGCAATTGTCAAAGGAGATCCAGATAACTTCAAAGATGAGCCAGTAATGGTGCGGATGCACTCAGAATGCTTAACTGGTGATGCTTTGGGTTCTTTGCGCTGCGATTGTCGGATGCAGTTAGAAGCTGCGCTGAAGATGATTGAGGCTGCTGGTCAAGGTGTAGTTGTATACCTGCGTCAAGAAGGACGGGGCATCGGCTTGATTAACAAGCTAAAAGCCTACTCGTTGCAGGATATGGGACTGGATACAGTTGAAGCAAACGAGCGTTTGGGATTTCCTGCTGACTTGCGAGACTACGGCATGGGCGCACAAATGCTGATGGATTTGGGCATCAAAAAGATTCGTTTGATTACCAATAATCCCCGTAAAATTGCTGGAGTTAAAGGTTACGGCTTGGAAGTAGTTGATCGCGTGCCATTGTTAATTGAAGCAACCGACTACAATTCTTATTACCTAGCGACAAAGGCGAAAAAGCTGGGTCACATGCTGTTACAGACTTATCTGGTGACAGTAGCAATCCATTGGCAAGATGACCCGGAAGCTGTGACAGAACGTTATGAACGCTTAGAAAAACTGCGACATTTAGCGAAAAGTAATGATTTATTGTTGCAAGAAGAAGCGCGTCCGTTAGCGATCGCTATATTTGATGAGCCATCTTTGACAGTACACTTGGGTTTTGATCAGGCAAAAGTTGCTAGCTCTGATTGGTATCAACAAATTGGTCATCCTTATATACAAGCTATCTTCCAAATTCTGGACAACCTTGCAACCTTGCCATACATCCAAAAACTAGAATTTCTGATTTCTTCTGGTTGCGATCCCTTGAGTAATTTACAAGTCCAACTGGATCGGCAGACATTCTCGGATGGTACACTACCTTCATCGATTAGCGATCGCCTGGAAAAGCAGCAAATCTATAGCTTTAGTAAATAGTCTGGTTCAATAAATTTGGCTCTTCAGTACTTAGTATGCTAAGTTAATATACTAAAAAGCTGAAAACATTGCTACACAACAAAAGCAGGCATTATTTTTAACATTTTAGGTCATCTTTTAGACTTAAGCGTTCTAAACTTGATTTTAAAGTCTAGTTTTGATGTTTAACTAATAATTTGGCATAACAGGTACTGAAGAACCATAAATTTTTTAGTGGTCTATCGCATTAATTTTGCTAGGTTTGTAGTGAGCGATTTATCGCTCAAATCAAGGACTAAAGTCCTTACTACGAACTTTTTTAACCCTTCAGAATTAATGAGACAGACTAGTAATGGCATGGCAAGACTAAAATAGTGCATTAGACGTAGATTGGGTGAAGCGGAGCGCAACCCAACATATATCAGAATGTTGGCTTTGGCAAAGCCTCCAACACCACTTGCTACAACGCGGGAAACCCGCACAACGCAGTGGCTCCCCAACCTACAATTTTTTTGCAACATTTTAGCCTTGCCACGCCATTACAAATAAATTATTTACTTGCTCTATAAATTGGTCTAACCTGACGAAAAGTATTAAGTAAACTCAGAAATTTATTACCATCAAAATTTATTGGGTCAACTTTTTTACCAGAACGATCTACGAGATGATGGGTAGTAATTCGATAGTCTGGAACTTGACTTTGAGCAATTAACCAAGCAAGAGACTTATATTGAGCCTCCGTGTAGCCGCTATGGGTTTGTTGGCTGTTACTGTCATAACTATCTGGCGGTGTTTCTAAAGAAACGTGGTAAGCAAAATTATTCACAGACGCAGGTAACTTTGGATTAGTCTGCACAGTTTCCAATCCCTGTGGACTCTCAAATACTGAGTTAGCTGCACCAAAAGCCCGCTTTTCTGGCGGTACTAGATAAACCACAGTTCCGTCTAACTTGATTAAGGCGTGGTAACTTGCCTGTACACTTTCATCGTTATGGGCTACTTGAAAGAAATTAATGGCGCTAGAAGCAGAATAACCAGTTTCATGGAGGACGATAATCGGTTGGTTGTGAAGAGGTATACCATTAGCATCTTGGGCGTACCGTTCTCCATAGTTACTAGGATCAACCGAAGCAACTTGATAACTAGGTCTGTACTTTGCAAAAGCTTGAGTAGTTATGTACCTTGATACAGGCTTGTTAGTCTTGACTGGGGACTTGATAACACGTTGAGATTTTTTCTCTGGCTCTTTCGCTGATTGGAATTGCACCTGCGGATATTGACTGAAGGCCATAACCCGTGGCTCAGATACATGGGATGTTGTCGGATTATTGTGTAATTTTGTCGCTCGTCCAATTAGCAGTACTACAATCACAGCCATGAACATCAGCGAGATTAGTAACACCCTAGTCGCCCAGTCTTTAAACCTCATTTTTCTAATACCCGTAAAACGGTAGATATTAACTTATAGCTAAATTGCCATGTCTTTCGTAGAGGCGCACTTCCGTAAACCTCTACCGTAGATGGTATCCAAACGATAATCACTATAACACTTTAATCCTAGTCAAATATACGTTACTAGTATATGTTGGAATGCTAAATAATCGTTTTAGACGCTTCCTCTGTCTAGGGAGCTATTTAAACTTCATAACTTTTGCCATAAGTATGGAATTGCTGCCAAAGGAATTCCGGTAAGTATACCAAGTAGCAATTATCCTGATTTGACCATTGAATAACCATACTTAGCGATCGCTCATTTATTATTTCTGTATATCTAAATTGTTTAAACCACTAAGTTTAGGAAAATTTTCTAACTCAAACTCGTTTTGTATAAGCTGGGAAATATTATTTATTGTTTCAGGCAGAGCAAAAACCATAAGAGTATTGAGTGTAGTTTTTCTAATTCCCCCTGTCTGAGGTTCTGGATGACCTATATTTTGCAGGATGTCAGAGAGTTTTATTGAGGGATGAGAGTGAACGTTGAAAGTTAATCTATCTTGATTTGCAAAACGTATGTACCAATCATAGTCTGCTAGAGTATTTAGTTTAATATCTTGGTTTCCACCTAAGAATTGAGTATGTTCAATGTTAGGTCTAAATAATTCTCTTAATTCCTGCATTCCATCATCCCATTTCAACTCCTCCTCTGAAAAAATAAATTCAGAATCAACTTGCTTGACTTTTTTCTGAAATTCATACCCTCTGCAAAGACTTCGGTTCAAAAAGGCATACTGGTAGAGTATTTCTGGCATTTCTACTCCAAGAGTATATAAACTGCGTCCCTCGCAAAATGCGCGAACCTCATCACGTAATTGATTTATTAGTAGACCAATATCTTTAGTAGCAAAACTTGTGTAATCTCCTCCTTTAGCTTCAAAGGCATCAGCTTTTGCTCTGACACTAAAGGCAAGAGCTACCATTAGTGGTAATCTTTCCGGTTTGCCTATATCAATACGATTAAGTTGAGTTCGCAGCCAAGCTTCTAAATCCTCAGCTCTTTCAATAAGTTGATCTGCTTCTAATAATTCGGGCAGTATATAAGTAAATCGTTCATAGGTTTTGAGTAATTTAAAGGTTCGAGTCTCAAACTCTTCTCTACGCCTACGGGCTTCTAAATCTTTAACTTCTTCTACAATATTTTGAAAACCTGTACGCATCTCCTCACGGAGAATATTCATTTGCTGTGCTAAGTTACACTGATTACAAATTAATAATTCAAGAGTGCGGTGTTGAACAGTCAGGGCATTTTTAATACTGTTAAAGCAAGTTTGAATTTGTTCATTATTTCTGTCTAATTTATCTGAGAATACTTGAATTTGTTCATGATTTCTGTCTAATTTCTCAACACATGATTGAATCTGCTCTCGATTCCGGTCTAATTTCTTTTTGATCTTGTGAAGTTGGACAGAATTGTAAATGCCGACACCAAGATTGAGTATATTTACTCCCAAATTAGCAATGTTAAACATATCAGTAGCTGGTCTAACGGATTGAATTGTCTCTCCACTTGCTCTATAGCGGGTACACCAAGTACCTGCTTCACCTTCGACTACCTCATAATCTGAGGCATTTCCTCCCTTAAACAAATGTGGTTCTGGTCGCTGAGTAAAAGGATTAACCATAGTTGTTGTCAAAATAGACTTAATCTCCAGTATTCCCAGGAATCATTTTGTTGTATCGCTCGTTCTATACAAAAGAGCGATCGCACTCTCCCCCACAAACTTAGATAAAATCACTATGGTGCTAGTTAACCTTCCCTAAATCTGATGAAAAGCGATCGCTCCGACGGGCTATGCCTACGTGCTGGAAAAAAGATTTAAGCCACTTTTAACGGTTTTTGAGGAAAAGTAATTGGCTCTGGCAAAGGTTTTCCTTGTTCTCCATACCATTCAATCAGAGACTCAATCACTTCATGTCCATGTTTAGCGGCTTCTTCATAACTTTTGCCATGAGTATGGAATTGCTGCCAAGGGAATTCTGGTAAGTGTACCAAGTAGCAATTATCCTCATCTGACCATTGAATTACCATACTGTAGCGATCGTTCATTATTCTTCCTCTATTTCTCCTAGTTGCTTCAAAACACGATTGACTTGCTTTTCCAAGTACCGAGGTGCATCGTCTCCATCTTTTCCAGCAATGGTAACTGGTTCATCAGATATAAGTGGGTGAGTCCAGAATGTATGACTACCTTTTGCAGGACGATAGACAAACCCGGCTTTCAACAGAATTGCTTTTAACTCTCTAATTTTCTTGGGCATCTACCCTCAATCTAAATCGCCATAGTGATTATTGTCTATTAAGCGGAGGAAGCGATCGCACCCTCCCCCACAAACTTAGATAAAATCACTATGGTGCTACTTAACCCTAAATCTGATGAAAAGCGATCGCCTCTCTTCCCCTTCTTCTCTTCAACGTCCTGAACTACTTGCGCCAGCAGGTAATTGGGAATGTGCTAAAGCTGCTGTGGAAAATGGGGCAGATGCGATTTACTTCGGTTTGGATCGCTTCAACGCCAGAATGCGGGCAGAAAATTTTACTGAAGCAGATTTACCCCAATTGATGACATTTCTGCACCGTCGAGGTGTAAAAGGTTATGTCACCGTTAACACACTCATATTTCCCAAAGAATTAGCAGAAGCGCAGCAATATCTCCGCACAATTATTGCCGCAGGTGTGGATGCCGTCATTGTTCAAGATGTCGGAATTTGTCGTCTCATCCGTCACCTCTCGCCTGATTTTCCCATCCATGCTTCTACCCAAATGACCATCACCAGTGCGGCTGGGGTGGAATTTGCTAAGTCCCTCGGCTGTCAATTAGTGGTGCTGGCGCGTGAATGTTCTCTTCAGGAAATCAATAAAATTCAGCAGCAGATTGCCCAACAAGAAACTTCGCTACCCTTGGAAGTTTTTGTTCACGGTGCTTTGTGCGTGGCATATTCAGGTCAGTGTTTGACTAGCGAGGCTTTAGGCGGACGTTCTGCTAATCGAGGCGAATGTGCCCAAGCTTGCCGGATGCCCTACGATTTAATCGCTGATGGGGAAGTTGTAAATTTAAAAGAACGTAAATATTTACTCAGTCCTCAAGACTTAGCAGGGTTAGACGTTTTGCCCGATTTGGTGAAATCAGGAGTAACTTGTCTCAAAATTGAAGGTCGCCTAAAAGCTCCAGAGTATGTTGCTAATGTCACCCGTGTTTATCGGCAAGCCCTAGATCGGGTGATGGAGGAGATCCCCCCTAGCCCCCCTTCAAAAGGGGGGAAAATAGCCCCCCTTGTTAAGAGGAGTTGGGGGGATCTTCCACTTAATCAAAAACACTACAACCTAGAGATGGCATTTTCTCGCGGACTCTACACGGGTTGGTTTGGCGGGATTAATAATCAAGAATTAGTTCACGCCCGCTTTGGTAAAAAACGTGGGGTTTATTTAGGTGAAGTTATCCGCATCCACAACGAACAGGTGACAGTCAAACTGGAAGCTCCTGTAAAACCAGGGGATGGAATTGTATTTGACTGTGGTCATCCCGAAGCGAAGGAAGAAGGCGGCCGAGTTTATGCTGTGGTGTCCAAGGGTAAAGAAGCAATGCTGACCTTTGGGCGAAATAACTTGAACCTGCGCCGAGTGCATATAGGCGATCGCATTTGGAAAACCAGCGATCCCGAACTTGATAAGCAACTGCGTCAAAGTTTTGCAGGCGAGAACCCACAATTTCAGCGTCCCATTGATGTTGAGGCTTATGGAGAAATTGGTCAGCCATTGATTGCGATCGCCCGCGATCGACTCGGTAATATTGTCCAGGTAGAATCTGCAATTTCTCTGGTGGAGGCGCACACCAAACCCTTAGATACAGAACGTTTACAAGAACAATTTGGTCGTCTTGGTAACACGCCTTTCGTTTTGGAAAAACTAACCAACCACCTCAGCACTTCCCTTATGCTGCCTGTAAGTGAGTTGAACCGGATGCGGCGGGAAATTGTGGTGCAGTTGGAAGAATTGCGAAGTCAACCTAAACGCTGGCAATTACGTTCTGATGTCTCTTTCCAAGACTTACTTCCCTCCTCATCTTCCTCATCCGTCTCCTCTCCTTTACTGATCGTCTTAGTACGAAACCTCAAGCAACTCCAAGCTGCCCTCAAAGCTGGGATTGAAACACTTTACTGTGAATTTGAAGATCCCCGCGCCTACCAAGAAGCAGTGCAAATGGTTCGCCAACAACAGCAAAAAAACAAAGCAGACAATTCTTCACTTTTAACTGATAATTCAATACTCCCAACAATCTGGGTTGCACCACCCCGAATTACCAAACCTGGGGAAAATTGGATTTTGCAGCAGGTACGTGCCTGTGAAGCAGATGGCTATCTGATACGGAACTATGACCAATTGCAATTCTTTGCTCAAGACCGTTGTATTGGAGATTTTTCGCTCAACGTTGCTAACCCCTTGACAGCAGACTACTTTCAGCAACGTTATGGTTTAGAACGGTTGACGGCATCTTATGACCTGAATATTTCCCAACTGCAAGACCTGCTCACCAGTTGTCCACCACAGTGGTTTGAGGTGACAATCCATCAACATATACCGATGTTCCACATGGAACACTGCGTATTCTGTGCTTTTCTATCGACAGGTACAGATCATACTAACTGTGGGCGACCTTGTGAAAAGCAGGAAGTAAAATTAAAAGATCGTGTAGGCAGCGAACATGTCCTCAAGGCAGATGTAGGTTGTCGCAACACTGTATTTAACGGCACAGCCCAAACTGGAGCCGAGTACGTAGAACGTCTCATAGAGTTGGGATTACGTCACTTTCGTATCGAGTTTGTAAATGAAACCCCTGACCAAGTGACCAAAATAATACATCGCTATCGTCAATTATTGCAAGGTGAAATTACAGGTTCCCAACTATGGCGCGAGTTGAAGCTGCAAAATCAATTGGGCGTAACTCGTGGCCCTATGGGAGTATCTGCATTGCGCTCATAATTCATTTTATGGCGTTGCTGAATTCAGGTATGAAAATGATTTTGCGTGATTTCAAAACCCTTGTAGAGACGTTGCATTGCAACGTCTCTACACCAAGATTTATATATCTAATCAGCAACGCCCATTTTATAAATACCCAGCTTTGGAAAGATGCTTTAGCTATTACGCCGTAAGCCTCCCAAAGAGACAGGTATGATCAAATGGATTCAGATGTTCGCTAGTCCTTTTTTCGTAGCACTGTCTGGTGAGCAACAAATACAATTAATTCGCGTCGTGGAGGAATATCTCAAGCCGATGCTGTATCAACAAGAAAGTTAAACATTCAGATTATTGAATAATTCGCATCGTTGCCATTAAAGTTTAAATTGTGCGAATTTTTACTAATGCCTTAATTACGAATTAGTATCAGCTATGCATATACCTAAATTGTGCGATCGCCCTACAGCCCTTTGGACATCCTATAACAGGTGTTGGCGCAGCGATCGCCAAACATCATTTTCATTACTACTAACCATTGCCCTCACCACTTTACTAATCTCATCGCCCTCGCTAGCGCAAACCCGTGCGATACCGTCGCCTTCGAGTGCGCCTTTAGAACTAGATTTATTGACCAAGCCAAAAGACTATGTAATCACAGCTAACACAATTCATCCACAAGGATTAACTGTTCCGAGTTTATGGTGGGCACAACAAAACTCTGAGAGAAAGCTATTGGATAATTGGATAGCATATCCAGCTTCTGATAAGGAACCTGCACGAGTAGACTTGATCGTAAATCAGCAAATTTGGAGCTTACTAGAGTATATAGAGCGCTACGACTTTGTAAATCGCTTGGGTAGCGCTGCACGAAACTTTGGTTACAACGTCCGGGTATTTAACTATCAAAAGGAACCCTTAGCAACTTACACTTGTAACTTTAGTACAAGTCCAGCTTTATGCAGTATCCAAACAACTGTTAAGAACAAGATAGGCTTACAGCGTTCTCTCCAGTAAATAGTTAGGAGTTAGAGGGAAAAATTATCGCCCTTACCTCCTAATTCGCATAATGCCCAATTAAACCTTCATTTTGGCGAACAAAGACTCGTATTGTTTTATTGCAGATGGCGGTAAGGGAAGCAAAAATTCACTTTTATCCAAAACTTCGCGTAGGCGTAGCCCGTCGTAGACATCGCTCTGCAACAAACTCCGTAATGGTTCTTGGATGTCGGAAGCGGCAATATTTGTAGAAATTGGCGAATTACTTTTAGTCAGCACCGAAATTTGTTTAGCTGTACTTGGTTGCCAACAAAAATCAATCCATTGATCTGATAAAGTACCCTTATCAATACCTGCGGGACGCACCCACAAGTCCGCCCACATTGCTGTTCCTGACTGGGGTATAACTGCGCCAAGTTGCGGATAACGTCCTAAAACTTGCAGTACATCGCTTGACCAACCAACCGCTAGCCAAGTGTCTCCCACAATTAAAGGTTCTAAGTAGTTATTGGAACTGTAGAACTTCACCTGTTGGTTTAATGTCTGTAATTCCTTTTCCAAGTTTGGTACTTGGTCAAGATTCTCTGTATTGTAAGATTTGCCTAGCTTCTTTAAGACCAGACCAATAACTTCTCGTGGTTGATTAAGTAGAGAAATGCGTTGCTGCATTCCATCTCGCCACAAATCACTCCAATCTTTGGGTGTCCAACCCAATTCTCGCAACTTGTCACGGTTATAAACAATCACCGTGGTACCCCACCGATAAGGCGCACCCCACACCTTCCCTTGAGTATCCAAGTTACCTTGGTCGTCGCGTGTTACTAATTTTTTCCACTTTTCATCTAAAGCAGACCATTGCTTTAATTGGTTTCCCTGTAACTCTTGGAGTGGTTGAATCAGTTTCTGCTCAATAGCTGCTTTTAGCCAGTAATCTCCCAATGTCACGAGGTCTGCATCAGCCGTTTTTTGACCTTGCCTAAAGGGTATAAAGCGACTCCATCCTTGCTCATCGGTAGCTTTTGGTTTTTTCTGCCAATTTTGTAATTGCTGAAATAAATCCTCTATCTGCTCGACTGGGGCAAACTTTAACTGCACCTGTTGCTGCAAACCTTTGTGGAACTGATTCACCACCTGACCAGGTATAGAACCTTTTAATAACTGTACTTTTAGTTGCGTCTGCCTGTTTCCACCACAGCCAAAAAGCAGTTGTGAAAGTGCCAGTGTGCTTGTACCGAGCAAAAAAGACCGTCGATCCATTGATTTTGGATTTAAAATTTTTGATTATACCTAACCTAATATTAATCAGAGATTCACCAGAGACTGACTAGGTGAAAAAGCGGAGTTGGAAAATTATTGGAGTTTTCTGTGGTTAATACCGATAATTTGGAATATTTGACTCAAAATAGCAACTTTGTCAGCAAATTACTACCTAAAAGTGAATTTATCTCCATAAATTTCATTAGTGGTACTTGTAGTCAAACTTTACCTACGTTTAGAAATAATGATTTAAATGTCACATTTGCACCAAAAATTATCAATACTTAAATAATCCATAAGTATCGTTAAGGTTGGGAGTAAATTGAATAACATATAGAAAATCTACCGATAAAGGTATTAAATGGAGCTATTACAGCAGCAAATCCTGACTTTAAGCGAAAAACTGGATGCACTCTGTCAAGTGATTGAGCAACTTGATGCTAAAGTCACTCAAACTTTCTCAGAGTGTTCTATAGCAAATACACAAGCCAAAGATAATTATCAAGAAAATGGTGCGGCTGGAGGCTATCAGGTCAGACGTGTCAGTTTAAATCCAGAAATGGAACACAAGGATGTATTAACAGATGGTATTTATCTAGATATGCATCGTCAAAGTGGAGATAACATAACACCAGAAATTCAAATACAACGACTAACAGCGCAGTTAACAGCAGCATACAATCGCATTGCTGCCTTGGAAGAACAATTACTTAGAGAAAGAATTCATTAAATTTAACCTGAGTTCAACGAATTAAATAAATGCCTGGAGTTATGGAAGGCAAACCTTTAGGCTCAATATCAAGTGATGGTTTTGTGGGCATATATTTAAGTATAAGCAACTAATCCAGCTATCAAATTGATGAAAAGCAAAACACACTATTACGTAAGTATATGTAATAGTGTGATGTGTAAGATCGTAAACTTTTAGTGCATTCCTCACTATGAAATAATACAGTTCAGTTAAGCATCTCTCTCTTCTCTCTGCGTTCTCTGCACCTTGGCGGTTCGTTAAAAAATTGACTTTGGTAACAGAGTTTTAACCTTAACTGAACTCGTATTGCACTATGAAATAAATGAAAGTTTTTAAGAAAGCGCAGAGGGATGCAAAGTCCTGACAAATTTAATGAAATGCTGTACTTAGCCGTTCAAGCTGAGATTCAATAGCTGCTAAAAGTTGATCTTGCTGCCAATTTTGGCTAAGATGAGCGGCTATGCAAGCTGCCCCAGCACCCATACCTTCTTTCACAAAGCCCTGCTCATAAGCTCTCAGTTGAGGATAACGAGAATCAGCAAAGCTGAGATCAGTTGCTAATAGGGGAGGGGTTCTTCCATTCTGAGTCAAGTTGCCTTTTTCTAAGCTGAGGGCTAAGTCAACTGTAGCGCCAGTAGGATCTTCTGCTACCCAACGAGTTGTGCCTATTACTACTGCTTCTGGTTGCCATGATAAGGCGTAAGCTTGAGCGATCGCACTCATCAGAGCATAAACCGCCAGCATTTGCGTTCCACCGGCAAGCATTACACCACAACTACGACTAGCTGCGATCGCCATCCCAGCTACCACCACCTGCATGGGATCGCCCACAGCAGCGACGATTTTTAGCGGATCTACGGAAGTTAGGATTTGAGATTGAAATATCTCATCCTGCTCACTGCTCCCTGCTTTCTCTAGCCCTGCTTGCACTAGTGCCCACTTTTGCCCGTGGTTACAAATAGGGTGGCTACTGTTAACTTTTCCGGCAGCATCTATACCCAAAGCAGTTAAGATTGCCAGGGCAGTTGTAGTACCTCCGACAACGCACTCACCAAAAATCACATAACTCTGTTGCATATTGGCAGCAAGGCGTTCTCCCCAAAGTAGCCCTTGTTTAAACAAGTGGTGTACCGTTGTAATTTCCATAGCAGCACCTCCACTTAAACACTTAGCAGAAGCGCCACCCAAATCAATTAATGGCACAGCCGGAGGGTAGGGTAAACCAGCATTAAACAAATGAACTGGTATCTTTAGTGACTCAAAGACAGCGCGAGAAATCAGCACAGGTGAAGCCCCAGCCGCTAATGGTGGTAGGGGATGTTGGGGCTTATGCTCTGGGCCGTAGTACAAAAACTCGGCATCGGCACAAGCGGTATATTTCCGATCCTCTGGAGTCCGACCGGCTGCTGAAATCCCTGGAATTAAACCAGTTTCAGTAAATCCTAAAACACATCCAAATACGGGCAGACAACCACGATATCGTCGTAGCCATTCTTCACCTTGTTCTTTTTGGGTATAAATACGAATTTGGAAATTGGGCATTGGGAATTAGTTAGGACTAATTATTTAACCAAGGACAAAGGACAAATGACAAATGACTATCCCTCATAATCCATGAGGACTTGTACCCAGCGTGGTGGACGGGGAATAGGATTGCCCAGACGGTCAAAAAGAAACCATGCTGCGAGGTGTACCACAAAAAGGTAGATAAAGTTGTTGAGTAAAATTAGAGCGATCGCTCCCACTTGAATCAAAAATACGCTGGGACTCGCCAATAAACTCAGCTTCAAAAATACCCACTCAATGAACTCAGTCACTTGGGTAATCACATAAATCCACAGGTCTTCACCCGACAAAACAGACAGCAACCACAGTCTAAAAAAGACCCCCAAAGTACCCAACAGCGTACCCAAGGTGATAGAAACAATCCAGGGAACACGACGACGATACCATGTTGCTCCCAAAAGCACGCCCATAAACCCGTAGGGCATGACAAACAGCAAACTACGGGCTGGCCCCATCAGTACAGTCAGCAGTAACCCAGAAGTGAGTGCTGCCATCCATGCCGCACGCTTGCCCCAACGCAGATAAACTAGAGCGATGGGAACCGGAAAAAATATCCGTAAAACTGGGCCCAAGGGAAAATAGAAATTAATAAACCAAATTAAGCTAGCAGTACTGGCTAAAAATGCCGTTTCTACCATCCTCAACGGCGCATCAGCCTTGAGTTGAGGAGGCATTAACTGTTGTTCTTTGTTTAACCAATGATTGTGGGGAGTTGAAGATTCAGTTGATGGTTCTTCCTCCGGTTCATCTGGCAGAGAATCTAAAATACTCATATTTGACAAGTTCTTAAACTATCATTCTTTCCAATGCTGACAAATCGGGAATACAAATAGTGTCTTGATCCCGTTTAATCAAGCCTTTTTTTTCTAGCCTTGTCAATACTCGTGTCACAGTTTCCCGTGCCAGTCCGCTCAAACTACTCAATTCTCGATGAGGTAAATTGGGGATTTCGGTTCCTGTTTGCCCTTTTTTTCCCTGTCCCTCTGCCAAAAATAGCAAGGTATCTGCCACTCGTGACTGGCTATCAGATTCCCGCAGACGCAATCGGCGATTGACTTGCCGCAAACGTCGTGCCATTAATTGTGCTAATCGAACTCCAGCCAAGGGTTCTATCTGAAGTAACTTGACAAAATCCTGAGCAGGCATACTGCCAATTACTGTTGGGGCTAAGGTAATCACATCTGTGGAGCGAGGAACTTCATCTAACGCCGCCATTTCACCAAATAATTCCCCTTTACCAAGAATATTTAGCGTTACCTCTTTTCCTTCCAGATTGTAGGTGCGGATTTTGACCCATCCGTCCATAATAAAATACACAGAACCACCCCAGTCATTTTCTAGCAGAATTACCTGATTGGCTGGGTGAGTGCGGGTAACAAGATGGATAAGGGCTGATTCCACAGCAGGTTCTGGCAACCCTTGAAAAAAGGGAGCGGAGGTGATCATCCAGGGATTAGCCTGTGCTTGCAAGCTATATCGGTCTTCCATTACGACATTTTTATTGAAGCTGCTATGTACACACAACAAACAAGAGCGCCATTTCTAGCCTTAGTCATCAAAGCACAGCTCCCTATTAAAAGAGAAAACTAAACTATGCTACATAAGAATACGACAAGAACCTTTTTCTAAAATAATCTTTACCTATAAGTTTAAACGGGGTAAAAGTTTTGCAAAAAGTAGTTTATAGCCGACAGTTATATTGCTCAAGGGCTAGCTGCACTGCAAACTTGATTATGATGAACTACCACACACCAACCGCTAGGCGGTGTGGTCAGGGCTTCTCAATTAATCACGAATAGCCAAGAGAACATCATAGTCCTATTGTCTTGCATTCCCTCCAAGGGCGGGAGTCATGATTCTCAAGACTCAAATAAATCTTTCTTTTGCGACGTGTACCTATGAGCTTGATTTTCGCTTACGGCATTGATATCAAGATGTACAATTATACCAGAAAAAGAGTTTGTTTCCCCATGTCCATTTTCAAAAATGGGCAACCAATCAGCGGCAAAACAAAGCTTCTTAAACAAACGCTGACTCAAGATTGCCACAACTCCCAGTAATCCATAACATAATGACAGTCACAAGTCCAAGCAGAAGCTTTTGCCACTCAAAACTTCTCAGATGGGAGCTTACTTCCTCGCAGGGGTACGGTGACTGTAAATTAATTGTCACATTAGTTGATATACGTTTTTAGGTAAGGTAATAAAAGTGACTTCCAGTGCAGATGAAATTCAAAAGCTGATCGCAGACATTGACAACTTACTTGCCAGTGGTGGCAAGCGCTTGTCTAGATTTCTGCCTGGTCAGGGGCAGGAACCTAAAGAAGTTTTAGAACGAATTCGCAACTTCTTGGTGAGGCTCCAAGAAAAAGAAGCATTAGAGAGCGATATCCCAAATAATTCTTCCGAAGAACCGCGTTCGCCCTTGGGGTTGGCGGAGCCATCGCCTTTATTAACAAAATTTATTGAGCGAGGTTATAACCAGTATCCCCTACCGCCGCTCGAATCCCATCAGGAACAGAGTTCTGTTGCAGCCGGACAATTAAAAAGTGAATTTTCGAGCTTGATCCAGCCATTGCGATCGGAATTAGAAGGGCTATTGCAAGAGCGAGCCGCTCTCATGCAAGAAATTAGGCAACTAGAGCAAAGGCGATTGCAAAACTACTCCTTAGCGCAACAGTTGACGAACCAAGATCAAATGATTACCGAGTTTTTACAGGTACTCATGAATCGGCTGGTGCCAACTGTAACGCCACTGTTAGCACAACCTGGGGAAAATTCCGTTATTTCTCCAGAAGCAACTAATCACGCAACCTCTGCAACTCAACCTTTATTAGAATCAGTAGACCGTGTGGAGCAGTTAACCCAGTTAGCCAGGGAGTTGGATCAACGCCTATTATCACTAGATGGAACTGTGAATGTAGTCTTTGAGGCACTACAGCGCAATATTAATACTTATTACGAATCACTGTCGCAAGCACTGGCAAGAATGCATAGCAAGGGAATGCAAGGCGAAGAGTTGATGGCCAGCTTTCTCAACAATTTGACCCAGCATTTACAGCAACAATCCCCTATTTCGCCGCCATCTTTGCTGAGGGTAGAATCTGATATATCACCATCATTGCCTGAACCAACTGCGATCGCTGCTAAAGTTGCATCTCAACCCCTGGAGGCAATCCTGCCAGAAACTTCATCTCCACTCACAATAAATTCTGAGCAACAGGATACTACCCTCACAGAGGATCTAGATGCAGTGCTGTTGCAGCTTGGTATAGACTCGTCTCAATCTTCCGAAAACCTGACCGAATTATCGCAAGATATTTCTGCATTAGTTGGTGATGAAGTAGACCAACTTTACGCCAGTTTATTTGGTATTGGTGATGTTAATAACCCAAATATTGATGTATCGACAAATGACTTATCTGCTTCCACAGCCTCCGAATCAACATTAGAAATCGCTGAGAGTCCATCTGTCCCTCAAAACGTTGATTCTGCGGTTGTGACACCAGATACAGGTATTTCAGCTCAAGAGACTTTAGTAGAAGCCACAGATTTATTATCAGAGCCACAGGAAGAACTATTTTTTGCAGAGGATACTGAGCTAGATTCGCCTCTGAGTTTTTTTACACCACAAACAGACAGTTCCCCCACGCAACTCGACACTCAGCCAGCTAGTTTTGTTGCAGAGGATACTGAGCTAGATTCACCTCTGAGCTTTTCTACACCACAAACAGACAGTTCCCCCACGCAACTCGACACTCAGCCAGCTAGTTTTGTTGCAGAGGATACTGAGCTAGATTCGCCTCTGAGCTTTTCTACACCACAAGCAGATAGTTCCCCTACGCAACTCGATACTCAGCCAGCTAGTGTAGATACAATTAATACCCTAACTGATCTATTGACTGGTACAGGTAGTGAGCAGGAATTGCTGGAAGTATCATCCTTTATGGATAATGGCACAAGTACAGCACCAGTTACTCCGAAAGCAGCAGAAATTGCTTTGGCATACCCCTACGGGGAAGCAAGCTACGCGCAGCCTCTATTAGAGAAGCCCACCGAAGGTATCGCTCCACCGGAAATATTGAGCAACAATGCTCCGCCAGACCCTTTTTTAGATAACTACATTGCTGCTTCACCACAAGAAAACTTGCTTTCTGTTGAGTTAAACCAGACTCCAGTTGTACCTGATATTTCTTTAGATGAAGAACAGTTGCAGCAATTAGATCGAGATTTGGCTAATTTTGATCAGCAGCTAAATTCTGATTCGCAACCAGCTACCAATTTGGATATTGCCTCGGAACTAATTGATAAAACTCAAGACACAATCCCTACAACTTACCCTGAGCCGCAAACAGAAAATACCTCAACTGCGGGTTTATCAAGTTTGACAGTTACCCAGGTAGAAACTGAAGAAAAAAAGGAAATCACAACTCCTATTCAAGACAGTTTTTTATCTTCAATTTCTAACTCCATCAATAATCCAGAAGTTTCACCTAATGTTCTAGAACCACTTTGGTATTTAGGAATTGATTTAGGTACAACCGGAATTTCTGCCGCATTATTAAATCGATCAACTTTTGTTGTACATCCTATCTACTGGTCAGCAGAAAATCCGCCGGGAACAAGTTCATTCCAGGAATCATTTCGTTTGCCAACAGAGGTTTATCTTCCTACAGCTTCTATACCCCAGGGTGAAAGTGTAAATATAGAAGTCAATGAACAGACAGCACCTGCGGCTGTTGCTCAAGATAAAGCACCTGACCACTCGGTTACTCCTACAACACGTAAATCAACAGCAGATTCGACAACAAATAACCTCTACTCGGCACAGTTGAAGCCCTATTTACAAGTAGCCATTCCCTATAAGAAGGAACGGCAAAAATGGGAACCTGTTTTACAATTAAATGAATTTTCGGCAGGGCCTTTAATTTGGGTTGTGCGATCGCTCTCTAAACTACTATTGACCCTCAAATCCGAAAAAACTTGTACCACCCCTAGTTTAATGGCTGCTGCTGTTGGGATCGGCGAACAAGATTTTCCGCAGATTATCAATAATATTGCTGGTGTGATTTGCACCTGTCCATCTAGCTGGTCGGAACAATACCGCTTTAATGTGCGGGAAGCTTTACTGACGAGTAAACTCATCCAACATCCGCAGCAAGTCTTTTTTGTCGAAGAAGCGATCGCTAGTTTACTCCCAGAACTCGATGCTGCTAACGGTGAGCAAATAAAATTAAGCCAACGTCAAGGTTCTCATCCCGCAAAAACCAGCGAACATCCGATTGTTGGTAACACTCTGGTAATCAACATTGGGACAACTGCCACAGAAATGTTGCTAGTTGATGTCCCAGAAAGCTTACCGCAATTGACATACAATGATTTCATGCTCCATAGTTTTGCTTATGCTGGCAAGGGAATTGAACAAGATATTATTTGCCAGTTGCTATTACCACCTAAATCTCGGCAATCACGCCTAGAAACACAAAGCGACCGCAAAACCACTAGCAGTAATCCTTGGCAATGGCAACCGTCAATTCCCGGTTTAGACCAAATGCGTTGGCAGAGTTTAGGATTGGAAGAATTAGAACTACCGAGAGTCGGAGAACCAGATATTACCGCGCGGATTCGTCTTCAGCAGCGTCTAGAAAGTTCTCTACTGGGACAGGCGGTATTAGATGCGGCACTAGCTCTGAAGCTGATTTTGCAGCACCAAGAATCTTTTACCCTGGAATTAGCCGATCAGCAATGGATTTTGCAGCGACGAGACTTAGAAAGCCAGGTATTTATCCCCTTTGTGCGCCGCCTGAACCGAGAACTCAACAAATTATTGGTAGCTCGTGGTATTCCGACAGAATCTATTAATCAAGCTATCCTGACTGGTGGTGTGGCTTGTGTTGGGACAGTAAACCGTTGGTTAAAGCAGAAACTCCCCAGCACCAAGATTATTCAAGATTTATATCTCGGTGAAAATGGCGCTCCTAATTGCAGTCGGGTTGCTTATGGTTTAGCGATGCTGCCTTTACATCCCCAGATATTAGATATACCCAGACAACAGTACACTGATTATTTCTTATTTACCGAATTGCTGCGGCTGCTACCAGACCGTCCCTTATCTTTCGGTGAAGTTATCCAGTTATTTGAGAGTCGCGGGATAAATACTCGCACTTGTCAGCAACGCCTGCTAGCTTTTTTGGAAGGTGAACTGCCTTCAGGATTGATACCTTCAGTTATAGATTCAACTTGGCTAACCCAGAGTTCACAAGAAAATCCTGACTATCAGGCGATCGCCACAGCACCACTTTTTGAAAAACAAGGGAGCCTTACCTATCGTCCCAATTCTCAACAACTGTTGCATTTGCGTCGCTATCTAGATGCTATCAAGGCTAGTAACCAGCAATCATTAGAAGAACCATATACAGTGAATTTCGCCTTAGAGGTTCATGATTGAGACTAGTACATCCCCCTAGAAATAAGGATACTATTCAAAATTCAAAATGCTTATAACTATTAAATCTGAGCTTGCTCCAGAACAACGGGATATTGTCTCAAGCCTGACCAAGCCTGATTTTGTGTAGTTTCACAAAGGGTTAGTATTATGTCATAAGCATTTTGAATTTTGCAAAGTACTACTAGTACTTAAGTATGGTAATTTTTTGATGTGTACCATTAGCAATAGCTTTTTTATTTGATGGATGAAAATACTGTAAATTTACAATCTATAACTTCAATTGGAAGATTCTGTAAACTTTGGGTTTTCGGTTTTTATATTGTTTAAATTTTGTGTATATTAACACTCGGTGGTAAAGACAAGAGCAGTAAAAATCGTCTATCAATTATCTCCACGTCTACACTACTGATGCTAAAACCCCTGTTATAAAATAAGTTAGACCTTGTGAATAATCTTTCTCTTTATTCAGTTAATTGTTCGCAACAGCCTTTACACCCTTCAACTTTAAGCCTAAGAAAACGGTTAATTGACATTGTTGGAGCCATTGTAGGGCTAATAATCACGTTTCTGGTAGCAATCCCTGTGGCGATTGCTACCTTTATTCATGAGCCAAGTCCAATATTTTATTCTCAAATTCGCTGTGGTTTGAATGGAAAAACTTTTCGCATCTGGAAATTCCGCTCCATGATTGTAGATGCTGATAAAGTCAAGCATTTGGTTAAAAATCAAGCCAAAGGTCACATCTTTAAATCTGTTGACGATCCTCGCATTACTCCTATGGGTAAATTTTTGCGGCGTACCAGTTTAGATGAATTTCCCCAATTTTGGAATGTTCTGGTAGGGGAAATGAGTTTAGTTGGTACTCGTCCACCCACTCCTGATGAAGTCAGCAATTACGATCCACATCACTGGGATAGATTACGAGTCAAACCAGGCATTACCGGAGAATGGCAGGCTAATGGTCGTTCGAGTATTACAGACTTTGAAACCATTGTCAAAATGGATATAGATTATCAACGCAAGTGGTCTGTAAGTTATGACCTGAGTTTGATTATTAAAACTATCTCAGTAGTATTGAAAAAAACTGGTGCTTATTGAATTTTTCATTAGTTTTTCTCTTGTGTTCCCTTATCTCTATTTCTTATTCAACCCTTAACACCGCTACCCGTTTCTGTGGGTACAATGTAACGTTGTAAAAATAAAAATAGTAACAATACTGGAGCGATCGCAATTATAGAACCAGCAGCTACCAACCGCCAGTCAAGAGAAAATGTCCCTGCTAGCTTTGCGACTCCCAAAGGAAGAGTGTATAAATTTTCGTCTTGGATGACAATTAAAGGCCACAAAAAGTCACTCCAAGCACCAATGAATACGAAAATAGCTAAAGTTACTAATGCTGGGCGAACTGCTGGTAACATCACATGCCACCACAAACCTAACTCCGAACTGCCATCCATTCGGGCGGCTTCTTCTATCTCTTTGGGGACACTCATGAAAGCTTGGCGCAACAGAAAAATGCCAAAGGCAGAAGCTAAACTCGGAAAAATCATCCCTAAATAACTATTTCTCAAACCCAACTGGACTGTCAAAATATAGAGGGG
The DNA here is from genome assembly GCF_043099725.1 of Nostoc sp. C110. GTDB lineage: Bacteria > Cyanobacteriota > Cyanobacteriia > Cyanobacteriales > Nostocaceae > Nostoc > Nostoc muscorum_A. The sequence goes on from NZ_CP171148.1 coordinate 5,464,693, forward strand.
AATCATCACGATTTGGAAGGGAATCATAATCGTCGAGACAATCGCCACAAAAATCCAGTCTCGCCCCACAAATGACAATCTTGCCAAGGGATAGGCAGCTAAAGCGCAAAACAGCAGATTTAAGCCCACAGTCAGCACTGACACCAAAGTGCTGTTATACAGGTATTGCCCAAAAGGTAGAGAGTTCCAGACACTAAAGAAGTTATCTAGTGTCGGTGACGCAGGCAATAGCTGTGGCGGCGACTGCAAGATATTTTCCGTCGGCGATTTCAACGCTGTGCTAATTAGCCACAGTAAAGGAAAGAGCATCACCAGTGCGATCGCTCCCAATAGCGCATACATTAGCAGATTTTGCGATCGTGATTTTTTCCAGTTCAGCATTTGATTAATAACCTAAATACTCTAAATTGATTATGCTTAGGAGCTTACTACAATAACAAAATTCAATAAGTCGGAATCTAAATCCATATAGATGTAGAGAGTAGAGACGTAAAATCTTACGCCTCTACATAGTTTTGGTTGCAAAACTTATAACTTTGATACATCAAATCAGCAACACCAAAATTCGTATCTAATCAAATAGGCTTATAGCCTATCATCCTACAGTTTTAAGCCAATTCACAGTGGTTAATCTTCAACCGCTACATAAGGTTGTGGTTCCAGCAAACGTTGGGCAATTTGTTCTCGTCGATACTTTGCAAGTTCGCTGTAAAGCCTCTTGCGAGAGAGATTCACACTTCCAACAGGCTCATGGTCTAGCAGTGTATGCCAAGGGGAAAACAACATCCCCTCATCCAAGCGTTTGCGTTCTTCAAAATCAAATTTCTGACTAAAAATGCGAACAGTTGCAACTTTAACAAACGGTGAATCTGCTTCTTGCCATTCTTTAACATGGTCTTCAATGGGCGTTTTTTCATCATCTACATAAAACTGAATGAAGAAGTCAAAAGATGCTTCTTTACCTTCTTCAGTCAAATATTTGACTATTGCTTCCCGGAGGTAATTTTCTGATTCTGGAAGTTTTTCGGGTGGTTGTTCAGGCTGTTGACATTTGACAGACAATCTTACAATGCGATTTCCAAACTTAAAAGGAGCCATACTCCAATATTGAATCAAAAGCGGATTTCCTACTTTCTGGCTGCCAATCTTTTGCAAGATTGCAAAGGCATAACCAAGTTCCTGGATGCGCTCTGGGCTAAGTTGTCCACTACCTGCTCTCGAAAGATCGGCGTAATCACGAACATCTTTGGTCAAGAAAATAGGATAATTGTTGAGGATAAAATCTTGAGTTTTTTCTTCATCATCCAGCACTTTTTGCCCGTCTACATTCATCACCTTGATGGCAATACCGCGAACATCTGGCTGGCTATCGGAGTGGAATTTACCACGCTTTTCAGGAGAACCACCACTAGAGAAACGAATCCATGCAGGATAGGTTTGGGGTTTTTTGAACAAACCTACTCTCAAGTCTTCAGGAAGATTGGGCTCAATAATAAACTCTCCTCCAAGGAGTCCATGACTTTTGCTATGAATTTGGCGGAGGTCTGGGCCTGTTTTTTGTTGAGCTTGGAGGCTAGTTGCTATTATCTCGTCGATTATTGCTTCCTGCTCAGTGGTAGATGACGTTGGATTAGTCATAAAACATTTGATAATGTGTCTTCATTATCCTGAATGCTTCAACCTTTCCGAGTCAATCCGGTTTCGGTAGAAATAGCTTGTAGTGGTTTATCCCAGGATTCAATAGGTATTTGGGATAAATAGGCGAAATCAAAGACAATTCCGATAGTCGGTTTTGTCTGCCACTGCGGTAAACTGAGCAAGCGATCGTAATATCCGCCGCCATAGCCCAGGCGATATCCTTGATAGTCACAAGCTATACTGGGGACAAGAATCAAATCCACTTCGGCAGCATTTAAGATTGGAGCGTCAGGGTGCGGTTCAATAATGCCATAAGCGCCACTTTGAATAGAATCTTTAGGTGTCCAAATATGCCAACACAAGGATTTATCAACGCAGCGAGGAAATCCCCAACGGTATTTGGTATTTGCAAATAGTGGACTGAGGTCAGGTTCTTGGCGAAAGCTAAAATAAGCGAGTATTGTTTTTGCTTGGGTAAATAAAGTAGAGTTTTGTAAATGAAAGCATAAGCGATCGCTTTTTTCTCTCCATTCTTCAACAGACATTGATTGGCGTGTTTTGAGTAGAGTGCGGCGTAGTTTTGCTTTATTTAGTTGATGATTAACTTTATCCATGAAAATTTATAGCCTCAAACAAATAAGCTGGGCATCGCCCAGCTTATAACACCCTACATTCACTAATACATTGTTATGCGGCGTGTTGACGATACCACTCAATGGTATTCTTTAACCCTTCCTGAAAGCCCACCTGAGCAGTGAAATTAAAGGCTTGCTTTGCCCGTTCAGTATCCAAACAACGACGGGGTTGACCATTAGGCTTGTCAGTTTGCCAAACAATTTCACCCTTAAACTCCATCAATTCACAGATTAGAGTTATTAAATCAAGAATGGAGATTTCATAACCCGTTCCCAAGTTAACTGGTTCCGATTCGTTATAGAATTGAGTCCCCATAACAATCCCCCGCGCTGCATCTTCTGAATACAGAAACTCGCGGGTGGGACTACCATCACCCCAAACTGGGAGTTGCTTTTCTCCCTTAATTTGGGCTTCGTGAACTTTGCGAATTAATGCTGGAATAACGTGGGAACTTCCGGGGTCAAAGTTATCTTCTGGGCCATATAAATTCACTGGCAGTAGGTAAATTCCATTAAAACCGTACTGCTGGCGGTAAGATTGCAATTGGACTAAAAGCGCTTTTTTCGCAATTCCGTAGGGGGCGTTGGTTTCTTCTGGGTAGCCATTCCAAAGATCGTCTTCTTTAAATGGCACTGGGGTAAATTTAGGATAGGCGCAGATAGTGCCAACACATACGAATTTTTCTACTCCAGCTTGATAGGCAGCGTGAATTAGGTGCGTACCCATGATCAAGTTATCGTAGAATAACTCTGCGGGTTTTTCGCGGTTTAGACCGATGCCACCCACATGAGCTGCTAAGTGGATAATTATGTCTTGCTGGTCAACTGCCCGTTGGCTATTTTCCCAGACACGCAGATCACAATCGCGCGATCGCACTACTGTAATCTTCTCACGATCAGCCCCTGCTTTACACAGTTGATCTATCACCTGACGACCTAGAAACCCCGACCCACCAGTGACGAGAATTCGTTGATTTTTTAGTTCTAAGGCGGTCATATTTTTATCCTCTGTGGTGCAAATCAGAAGTGCAAAGCGCCTAGTTCTTGACGAACAGTGGCAATATCCAATGGAAATTGCGAACCTTTTCCATTGGGTGAAGTATGACCCAATGCTTGTAAGTCTGCTTCTACCATTAAGGAAACTAATTCTTCAAAGGTTACTGATGTTTTCCAGCCCAACTGCTGGCGTGCTTTTGTAGCATCGCCAATCAACAAATCTACCTCAGATGGACGCAGGTAACGCTCATCAAACTCTACATAATCTTGCCAATTGAGATTTACGTAACTAAATGCTAGTTCCAAAAATTCTCGCACTGAATGGGTTTCACCAGTAGCAATTACATAATCTTCTGGCTGGTCTTGTTGTAACATCAACCACATTGCTTTCACGTAATCCTTCGCGTAGCCCCAATCTCGCTTAGAGTCTAGATTACCCATGTAAATCTTTTTCTGCTTGCCAGCAACTATACCGGCAACTGCTCTAGTAATTTTGCGAGTTACAAAAGTTTCACCACGTCTTGGCGACTCGTGGTTAAAAAGTATACCATTGCAAGCAAACAAATCGTAAGACTCACGATAATTTACAGTTTGCCAGTGGGCGTAAACTTTTGCACAGGCGTAAGGACTGCGGGGATAAAAGGGCGTTGTCTCACTTTGGGGTATTGCTTGTACTAAACCATACATTTCTGAAGAACCCGCCTGGTAAAATCGCACCTGAATTCCAGTCCGGTGTTGGTAGTCTCGAATTGCTTCCAACAGACGCAGTGTCCCCATTCCTACAGCATCCACTGTATATTCTGGTGAATCAAAGCTTACTCTGACATGGGATTGAGCGCCGAGGTTGTAAATTTCTACTGGTTTGACTTCTTCTAAAATACGTCGCAACGTCGTACCATCTGTCAAGTCACCATAGTGAAGAAACAACCGCACTCCCTGTTTGTGGGGGTCTTCGTAAATGTGATCGATGCGGTCTGTGTTGAAGGTAGAAGTCCGGCGAATGATGCCATGAACCTCATAGCCTTGTTCCAGTAAAAACTCACTTAGATATGAACCATCTTGACCAGTGATACCAGTAATCAACGCTCGCTTCTGTTGCGTCATGCTCAATTATCCCTTGTATATGTATTAAAAAGTTACAGCCAATCTGATACAACCTAGCAGTTAATCGCTAAATTGCCTAACGGGAAACCTACGAGTTCTTGTTGTTATGAGACTTTTTTCCGTAAATAAATATACTTAATAAAAAGTAATTTAACACCTAAGTTAAACCTTAGATAGACCAAGATTTTTTAAGTATGTATATTTTTCTTTTACCAGATATATCAAGATTCTTTTTGTGTACGTTATTTTTTTGTCAAAATTTCATATATGTCTGGTTTTGTGAAGACTGAATAAAATAGGTATTTGAAATTAGAATTTTAGGGGCATTAACTGCCCCACAGAATCGCCCCTAAGTATTGACTCAGTATGCCCCGTTATTTTTGGGTAGAATAACTACATCAACAGTTTTCAAGATGATCCATAAATCAAGCCAGAAATTCCTAAATTTGACATAATGCAGGTCTATTTGGACTCGCCGAGGATAGGGAATGTCATTACGCCCAGATACCTGCCACAAACCAGTAATTCCTGGACGAATTGTTAAAATCTCATCAATGTGACAACCGTATTTTGGTAGTTCTTCTGCTACTAAGGGCCGGGGACCGACTACACTCATGTCCCCTTTTAAAACGTTCCAGAACTGGGGAAATTCGTCTAAGCTAGTAATTCGCAAAAATTGACCAATTTTGGTAATCCGGGGGTCTTGTTTCAGCTTAAAACTGCTTTCAAATTCTTGTCGCAATTCGGGCGATGTTTCCATCATCTGCATGAGGATTTCGTCTGCATTGCTTACCATTGTTCGGAATTTAATACAATTAAACGCTTTGTAATTTTTTCCTACCCGTTCCTGGACATAAAATATTGGGCCTTCTGAGCTGAAGGCAATCAGCAAGGCCAAAATTAAGTAGACGGGGAAGAACAAAATCAATACCGACAGCGAAAACACTATATCGAACAGTCGTTTGGCAAACTCTCCGTTTAAACCCTGAAAAGATAAACCTTTGGGTTTAACTTTTGGCGTCTTTGTTTTTTGACCGCGTTTTAAGAAAGTACGCGTAGACGCTCTAGTGTCTTGCCGTACGCCTCGCTTGCCGGAGAGGAGTGAGCTCTGGGCAGTCATCATACTCCTTAATAATCCACACCACACATAGTCCCAATATTAAAGCCAAAATGATGTGCTTCTGGGGAAAATTGCCAAAAGCCTAAAAAAATAAGACATTAACCAAGACCATCATTCCGAAAACGGTCTTTTTCGTTGCACTTGTTTACAAAATTTAGATAACGATCTGCAAAGATTTGCGGTGAGAACTGCGCGGCGTGCGATCGCATATACTCGGAACTGAACGAACCCTCATACACTTCAAACTTTTCTACTGCCTCCACTAAAGCCGCCTCTGTTTGCGTCTTGAAGAATATACCTGTCCCTGTATCTACACAAGAGCGGATATCTCGCACTGTTTCGAGAGCCCCTCCTGCACCGTAGGCAATTACTGGTGTACCACAGGCTTGTGCTTCCACTAGGGCAATCCCAAAATCTTCACAAGCTGCATACACAAAGGCCTTAGCCCTAGACATATATTTTTTTACCACATTATCGGGTTGCCATCCCAGTATTTGGATATTAGAGTTTGCCATCTCGCGAATCTTATTCATTTCATCTCCTGTACCAATGACTACTAATGGTCGTTTTAGTTGATTAAAAGCCTTGACAATCAACGATATTTGCTTGTAACTCACTAAGCGGGAAACTGTCAGGTAGAAGTCGTCTTTCTCAGACAGAAATGGAAATTCCGCGATATTCACTGGTGGATAAATGACTGTTGCTTCTCGCCGATAGCAACGCCAAATCCGCCGAGCCGTATGTTGCGAGTTAGCAATGAAGTAATCAACGCGATTGGCACTCAATACATCCCACTGGCGCAAACGATGTAATAAATATCGCGTCACCCACCCAGGTAAGCCACTACCCAGTTTGCTGTAGCGAAGATAATCAAAGGTCAAGTCCCAGGCATAGCGCATAGGGCTGTGACAGTAGCAAATATGCATCTGTTCGGGAGTGGTAAGGATTCCTTTGGCAACAGCGTGAGATGAAGACAGAATTACGTCATAATGCCGCAAATCAAGTTGTTCAATTGCCAAAGGCCACAAAGGCAAGTATTTTTGTATACCGTTGCGGGCAGATGGAAAGTTTTGGAGAAACGTCTTGCCAATTTGACGTTTATATAAATAACTTTCTTTATTGCTGGATTCAAAATCGATCAGAGCATACAAATCAGCATCAATGTGATTCAAAATTTCTCGGACAACGAGTTCAGAACCACCGGTGGCTTTGGGTGTCAGCCACTCATGAACCAGAGCATATTTCAAGGGCACAGCTAACTTGAATAAATGGAAGATACAAAGGCTAACTTGATGACGTTAACTGAAAAGTTTCCCCTTGTGATTAATTAATGGGAAGCGCCCCAGATTAGCACATAAGACGCAATTTTTCCGTTAGAGGTTCCAGATGGATGATAACCTCAGATTGGGTATGGGGCATTGGGCATTGGGCATTGGGCATTGGGCATTATTATTCCTCTGCTCCTTCATCTCTCCCACTTGCTTCCTCACTCCCTACTCCTGTAACGACAACTGATATGCAAAAGGTGAATTTATGCGAATTCTAATTATGGGTGGTACTCGGTTCATTGGTGTCTATTTGACTCAATTACTAGTGGAACAAGGACATGAGGTGGTGCTGTTCAATCGGGGAAATCGGCCAGCACCTTCTTTACAGGGAGTAGGACAAATTATAGGCGATCGCACTGACCCTACCCAATTAAAAGCAAAGTTATCACAAGAAAGCTTTGATGTCATTTTTGACAATAATGGGCGAGAACTTACTGATACTCAACCACTTGCAGAGATTTTTCAAGGTCGAGTGCAACATTTTGTGTATATGAGTTCTGCCGGAGTGTATCTCAAATCCGATCAACTACCCCATGTCGAAGGAGATTTAGTAGATCCCAAAAGTCGCCATAAGGGTAAGCATGAAACAGAAGCTTATTTAACTCAATTGGGATTGCCCTTTACTTCCATTCGTCCTACTTATATTTACGGGCCTCGTAATTATAATGAGTTAGAAGGGTGGTTTTTTGACAGAATTGTGCGCGATCGCCCCATTCCCATCCCTGGAAATGGCTTGCATATCACCCAGCTAGGTCACGTAAAAGACTTGGCAAAAGCTTTGACTCAGGTTTTGGGCAATAAACAAGCCGTAGGACAGATTTATAATATCTCAGGCGATCGCTTTGTCACCTTTGATGGTTTAGCCCGTGCTAGTGCTGTAGCGGCTGGCAAATCACCCGATGCTGTAAAAATCGTCCATTACGACCCGAAAAAGTTTGATTTTGGTAAGCGCAAAGCTTTTCCGATGCGGGTGCAGCATTTCTTTGCTTCGGTGAATAAAGCGCAAAGAGAATTAAACTGGCAGCCTGAATATGATTTGATTTCTGGGTTGCAAGACTCTTTGGAAAATGATTATTTGGCTAATGCAAAAGATAAAGCCGAAGTAGATTTTTCTGTAGATGACGAGATTTTACAAGCTGTTTAAAAACAAGATTCCCGCTTTTTTATCGAAGTCGGGAATCTCAAACTTAGCCAAAAGGAAGAATTTTTTCTTTTACCTGGGGAAGACGCAATTCATCGCGTCTTCAGTTTTTACTTGAATTTGATTGAAGAAGAATTCAGAAGTCAGAATGGGCTAAACGCCCCGCTACCGCTAACAGGAGTCAGAATGAAGACGCTCGTTCCTCTCTACCGCTACGCTATCAGTGGGGGATTCAGACCCGCCACGAAATTGTTGCACCACTAAATCTTTGATTGGGGGTCTTAAACCCCTGGATTCAGACGCTCGCAGACTCACTAAGGCTGCGCTATCCACCAGTAGCACAAAATACTCAACTGAATTCTGGCTCCTGACTCCTGAATTCTGTTTCGATAAAATTTTTTCCTGTTGCCTATATGGTGTTATTGATTGATAAAATGAACGAGTTGCAATATCCATTCCACAATGTTCTAGAAGCCCGTGCCCGCTTGGGTGAAGGCCCCATTTGGGACTCTATCCGAAAACTACTATACTGGGTCGATATTTATAACCATCGAGTGCATCAGTTCAATCCGGCTACGGGGGAAAACGGCTTTTTTGATGTAGGAGACGTGGTAAGTGCGATCGCAACAGCAGGTGCAGATAGATTGATTATGTTGCTGCGTCATCACTTGGCATTCCTCAACACTCAGACAGGTGTAGTTACTCCTATTTTGGAAATTGAAATGGATCTTCCAGATAACCGTCTCAATGATGGTAAATGTGACCCTCAAGGACGTTTCTGGTTTGGTTCAATGTGTTCTATAGAAAAACCTCAAGCTAGCCTCTATCGCTATGATACTGATGGTTCATTGCATGTAATGGAAACGGGATTAACTATTTCTAATGGTTTGGGGTGGAGTCCCGATCAAAAGACATTTTACTTAACAGATTCTCCTCAACAAAAAATATATGCTTACGATTTTAATTCAGTAACTGGAAGTATTACTAATCGTCGGATTTTTGTTGATTTAACTCATGAATATTTCTATCCAGATGGGTTGACAATAGACGGTGAAGGACATATCTGGTCAGCTATGTGGGATGGATGGTGTGTGATTCGTTTCAATCCCAAGGGTGAAGAGATATTGAGGATAAAGCTACCTGTGCAATTGCCAACTAGCTGTACTTTTGGCGGAGATAATTTGCAAACCCTTTATATTACCACTGCTTCAGTTGGACTAAGCCAAGCAGAGATCGAAAAAAGTTTCTACTCTGGTGATTTGTTTGCTCTCCAAACTGATGTTACTGGATTACCTACTTATGATTTTTATAAAAAATAGCAAATATACTCGGTGATTAGAAATCGCCAGAGCATTTTAAGGTATTCTCTATTTATTCTCTCCACTGCACCACTTGCTGCTTGAGTTCTCTCATATCTAAATAATCGCTAGCAAAAGCTTTTCGTAAAAGCGGATGAGGAATAAATTGATCATATTTTTGAATTTCCGGTGCTTCTGAAGTACTTAGTAAATCTTCTGAGCTAATTCTTTGTTCACACAATGAAGCAATTTCGGGATAAAGATATTTAAATTTATCTTTGCCTAATTTGATTGTGAAATAATAGGGATTTAATCCGCCGATACTTGTAATTTCTAATGATTCTCTACAGTAGGAATTGAGTAATCTTTCTAGGGTGCGATAAGCAACCGTACCCATCCAGGGAAAAATGCAGCATTTACCTTTTTCTAATTGCACAATATTTTGTTTATCTAATCCAATCTTCTGTACCAATTGACGAACTTGACATAAACGTTGTAAAGCATTTTTTTGCAAATAGCTATACTCAATATTTTCAAACAAAACCTGTTGCATTCGTTGCAAAACTTTGGTATGAATAGTGCCACTACTACCACGCCAATAAATACTAGCTTTACCCTGGGCTTGTTTAACAAAAATAGCCTTCTTTTTAAAGTCAACTTCTACGACTTCCCAACTTCTGCCAGCTAAAGCAAATTGATTTCCAACAGCAGGCGGCGTGACGATACTGCCAATTTCCGTTGTACCTTGCTTAACAATATATTCTTGCTGTTCAGCAAAGACAGCATAGAACTGAAATTTTCTTACAATCTTTTCTCCTGCTAAACCCAGAATTAATTTACCTTGCTCAGTATGCTGAATATGATCAATATCAATTAAATAGCGAAGCAATAATTGGAAATCTTCTTTGGAAATAGCAGCAAAGGGTGGCAGACTAAAAATTTGTTTAGCTAAAGCATTAGGTGAAAGTTCTCCTGTTGCTGTTAAGATACTCATTGTCTGATGATAAAGCAAACTCAAAGGATATTTAATCGGTCTGATTGGTTCAATCCATTGTTCCTCTAAATAAAGTTGAATGATAGCGATAGACTGTAACAACTGCCAGGGTATTTGCTCTGGTAGAGAAGCTTCTGTTAATGGTTTTTCTTCAGCACAGATAAAGCGCATATCGGCAGCTTCGCCTCTCCTACCACTACGTCCTAAACGCTGTAAAAAGCTAGCTACAGATAAGGGTGATTCTAACTGAATAACTCGCTCTAAATGACCAATGTCTATGCCTAATTCTAAAGTTAGAGTGGCGGCGGTAACTGCTGGATTGTTCGGTTCACGCATTGCATTTTCAGCAGCTTGCCGCAAGCTAGCAGATATACTCCCATGATGCACATGATATATATCTGGTAGTCCTTGTTCTATGGCAATTTGTCGCAAAGATGCAATAACAGATTCGGTACGTGTGCGATTATTAGCAAATATCAGACATTTGCGAGATTTGCTGAGGTTGAAAATATATTGTTCATAAGCTGTTGCCTCAGATTCATCTACTTCATTAATAATATAAAAATGTTCTAAAGCTAGTTTTATTTGGCGTTTTATCCCATCAGTTTGAGGTGTAATCACTGGCTTATCTGTTCCTGAACGCAACCAATCTTCAGCTAGTGAGTAATCACCAAGAGTCGCCGACAACCCAATACGGCGCGGTTGTTTTTGCGTTAACTGTGCTAAACGTTGTAATTGGCAAATAATTTGACAACCACGTTCTGAACCCATAAAAGCGTGAATTTCATCAATGATGACAAATCTTAAGTCACCAAATAAACGAAGGAGATCATGATTTTTGTTGATTAACAAACTTTCTAGAGATTCTGGTGTAATTTGAAGAATTCCTTGAGGATTTTTTAAAAGTTTGTTTTTGCGACTTTGAGAAACATCACCGTGCCAGTGCCAAACTGGAATATCTGCTTCTTTGAGTAAGTCGTTAAGGCGCTCAAATTGATCGTTAATTAAAGCTTTGATTGGACTAATATATAATGCGCCGATGGTGGTAGCAGGGTTGTTATATAATAAAGTCAAAATTGGTAGAAAAGCTGCTTCTGTTTTACCCGCAGCAGTTGCAGCAGTAACTAGTAAATGAGCATCGGTGTCAAATATAACTTGACAAGCGGCAATTTGAACTGGTCGTAACTCAGTCCACTGATGATGATAAATATATTCTTGGATGAAGGGTGAAAGTCGGCTAAAAGCATCACTCATTTTTCTATGAATAATTGGATTAAAGAATCGGTCACGTATCTGTAAGATATGATGGGCAATTAAATAAATTTCTTAATTATATATAGGACTAGCCCTTTCAAGGTGGGTAAAAATTTTTTTCAATAAATTCCTTTTTAAGCTCTTTACTCTGTGTCCTCTGCGCCTCTGTGGTTCAATAAGAGACTTTTGAACCGCAGAGACGCGGAGGACACAGAGAGAAAAAAAGAGATTTTACCAGTCATCTTGAAAGGGCTAATTAAATGGTATTTTGAAAAGTTTTGCCGATTTTCCTCCTGTTGACTCAAGACAGATTAACATCGATAAATCAAACTGAATTAATAGAGGGAAGTATATAATGAGGCAAATACCATGAATAAGTATAAGGAAATCTTACGTGTCGTCCTTGCCATATCCATCATTGTGGTTGGAGTGACACATTTTGTTGTTCCAGGAGAATATGTCAAAATTGTGCCGCCACAACTACCTTACCCTTTAGGATTAGTTTATCTGAGTGGCTTTTATGAAATTTTGGGTGGTATCGGCTTATTAGTCCCGCCTGTAAGTCAAGCTGCTGCTTGGGGACTTCTTGCTCTTTTTATTGCTGTTTACCCTGCCAATATTAATATGGCGGTTAATCTTATTAAGATTGAACATATACCAAATTCACCTTGGGTACACGTAGTCAGGCTTCCCTTGCAAGCAGTTTTAATTGCTTGGGCTTGGTGGTACACGAAATCTTCTGATTGGGAAAAACAAGCTTCCATCATTCCCAAATCACTCATTCCCAAAGAATTAAAATTGAAATGAGTGCGTTTTTTATATTTGAATTATGCGTATTGCAACTTTATTTGGGATAACACTTTCGTTAGCAATCGGTATTGGGGGAGTAACGCTTCCGGTGACTGAAGCGGTGCAGCTTAGAGATGGTACAGTCTACTTTGTCCAACCGCCGAAACTTGTGAATGCAAGGACTACTTACAAAGATGTGAATGTTTGGGGTGGAACTTACTATTTCACTATCAAACTGCCGGAAAATGCTGGAGAATCCCTTCAGAAGGTAACGATCGCACAAAGGGAGGGAACAGAGAACATCCGCTACAATCTTAATGATACCCGCGCCTTTGTCGGAACGAGCGAGCGCAAAGAATTTCGGCTAACACTAGGCCCAGTCACAGACGAACGCGACACACGAACCGTTACTGTGAATTTTGAGCCGCCCGTCACTCCCGGACAAACAGTGACAATCGCCCTCCGTCCTGTGAGTAATCCTAGCTTTTCTGGTGTCTACTTACTAGGTGTGACAGCATTTCCGGTGGGTGAAAAATCTCATGGACAATTTCTCGGTTTTGGACGATTTCAGTTTTACAGCAATAGAAGTAACTGGTGGTTTCCATAAGCATTATTACGTAAATGCTATGAACAACACAAGTTTCTATGGTATTGACAGTTTGTTGTAAGCCGTTACGCAGTTGTTATCGCAAATCAAATTTTTATCCCCAAATTATTTGCAAATTTAAAATAAATCCTCGTAAAACATCTTCTCCTGATAATTCTTGTGAAGATGCTAGTATTTCTACTAGTTTACCAAGACAATAGATTTCTACTTGACGCATTTTCGGATTAATTAAATAGCCTAATTTAACTCCGTTGTCAATATATTCCTACATTTTGGCTTGCGTTTCTCGCAAACTATGGTATTACTAGGATGGCAATTATTCGAGCGATCGCTGATAGAGAAAGAGACCCAAAGAGAAACGTAAAAGTGGACAACCAAAAGGGAGTAAGAACAAGAATAAAGTCGAGGTAATTTTCACATCTGAATTACTTCGAATTCAGAAATTGATTAATTCATTATTCCAGTTATTAGAGGTTGTTTGAAAAGTGTTTTGCTGTGACTTTAGGCACTTTTAGATCCCCCCTAAGCTACCTAAAAAAAGGGGGGAACCACAGTCAAAGTCCCCTTTTCAAGGGGGATTTAGGGGGATCTAAAACTTTTTGCTACCAACAACAGGACTTTTCAAACATCCTCTTAGACGGATTTATTTCTCTTTCTTACTTAGTACTAAATGGTATTTTTGGAAATTATAATGCCTTGCAGATGGCTCGGCAAGTTAACTTCCATATAATTTCCAAGCTTCGCTACGATTCAGTATTACATATACCTTATAAAAATCCTGACTCCAATAAACGCTTTCGTCGTCAGTCTGGTGAGAAGATTGATTATGGTAATGTATCTGACGAATATTTATGTAACAGTACCATTGAGCAGGATATTAAAACAGATATTTATGAAGCTACTTGACTCTACTAGGAATTTGCTCAAGCACTCAATTATTCATCCCGTTTCTACGGGCGTTGAACCCTCGTAAATTGGCAGAGTATTGGAGAATAGGAAGATTTATTTTCTCGAAAGTCATATCTAATAAGGATCTCGGTGAATTACAATCTCATTCTGGCTCGTCAATATTTAGATGTGTTTGCCTAGATGCCTAGCCTAGATTAATGGAAGAGTGATAATCATCGCATTTTGAAGTAATCACATTTCGAAAATTTTCTAAGCCGAATAAATACTGAGGTTGTTAGTTAGATTTCTAATCTATTATCTCTAGCATATTTCAAGAGTCATTAGTAGATGTAATAACTAGCAGCATGTTAACTGCGGCTAGTTGATTTATCTTTTGATTCAGCAACGCCGTTTAATTTCGGAGGATAAATGATGTGAACTATAAATTAAGCAGATTTTTTCTGCACACTGCTATTACGTTACTGTTACTACTGAGTTTATCCGGCATTAGTCATGTATTAAATATTCCGGTTTTGGAGCCACTGAAGGTTGTAGCGGCTACCAGCACATTGACTATTCCGTCGAGCGCATCGGCACCTTGGCCTGTATTTAAGCGTGTAGATGCTCTCAACTCATCGTTTCGTTCTGGACTAAACACAGCCTGGGGAGACTATTGGGAGCGTAGCGAAAATCCTTTTGATCTTGTGTATACAGAGCAAACCCAGGAACTAACCAACACCGCCAATGGTAACTATGCAATATACAACAACCTTGACTTAGGTAGTGGTGTAGAGGCATTGATGCTGCGTATCGCTTTACCTTCTGGGACAAACAGCGTTGAAGTGCGCTTAGGTTCAGTTAGCGGCACTGTGGTGGGGAGCTGTACTATCAACAGCACTGGTTCTCTGTCAAACTATCGTACAGTTCCGTGTCCTTTGAATAAGAGCCTTGCAAAAGGAAAACAAAACCTGGTCATTAGGTTTCCAGGCTCTAACCGTTCTATGCGCTTTAATTGGTTTGCCTTCTGGGCAAAGGATACAGAGCAAAAAATTGACGAGATACAAAAAATCCAATCCAATAATGTAAACCAAGGTTCGCCTGTTATTCCTATTTCTGGCAGACCGATACGAACACAAAACCAACTGCCAGACAGTTCTCAGATTCTGGCCAAATCCTATGGGCTGTGGTCTCCTGGCAAAACATGGGAATGCCCCAAGTGGATGCATGATACTTATTTTACCAAGGCCGAGGATAGCAA
This sequence comes from Nostoc sp. C110, assembly GCF_043099725.1. Lineage (GTDB taxonomy): Bacteria > Cyanobacteriota > Cyanobacteriia > Cyanobacteriales > Nostocaceae > Nostoc > Nostoc muscorum_A. The sequence continues at coordinate 5,479,743 of NZ_CP171148.1, forward strand.
AGTCTACCCCACATGGCATCCGCCTGTAGATTTCAACCCTGAAACAAATACGTATTGTACCTACGGTCACGAGCATGGCGACGATCCGCTCAGTTCAGAGGTATTTAATATTGCAGGGATGCCAGCTTTTGGCTATGTAAATGAGCAACTAGCAACTAATAATCCATCTAATCCATCTGTTCATAGAAATGAAGATCACTTTGGGCATAAGGTTCTTGTTGCCAACAATTGGCAGATGTTCGATGCCAGCAACAGCAGTTTAATTAAATCCTGTGACGTGAGCTTAAAACTGCACATGGGTACACATTCGCCGGATGCGCTAGTAAATACAGCCCATGAAATGTTTGCGTCTGGTAAATGTGATGGGCTTGAACCTTTCAATTTCAAGCATTTTGCTTTATTTGGTGCTGCCGGAGAATTTAAAGAACCTGAAACTTCTTTGTGTAACTTATCGGTAAATCCTGGTATTACTCCCTCCCCTACGAATCAACCCTATGGTGATGCCCATCGCGCCATTCCTACTGCTGGTTGTTACCAGCGTGGGACAGTTGATCAAAAAACGGCAGATGTAAGTACAAGAAATAGTGAATATTGGCTTACTGGCTTTGCTGAAAAAAGTTTTTACTTTAAGGTCACAAATCCTTCCCGTTTTTATGATCCATCTACCACAACGAAGATCAATAGGACTGTGAATAGCTGCTACGACCCGACACATCCTCTTTCTACAACTCTAATTTGCGAAGAAACATTAGCTGCTGGTAGCAAAGTCGAGTGGGACGACCCGCGATCGCCTTTTAGAGGAACAACTCAAATAGAAACTCACTTTTCTGGTCTTGCATTTAACAATTCTGCAAATTCAGTAATCTATACAGATGCTTATGGGAGAAACCCAAGAACATCACCCGCTCCCGCTCAAGGGATTACGTTCAAGCAAATTGTTCCTGTCAAAGGATTTAAGTATGATGTAAATGGTCAAGCTAGCCTCTTCCCACCCAGAGACTATTCTGCATTGGGACAAAATGGGGTAAGAGCGCCTAATTAAAAGAAACTGAGCAATTCTAGCAGGGCGATCGTCCCAGCATTCCATAGGAAACTCAAAGCTTCAGTTTCTCCATCCGCCGATGTCACGCCTTCGACCGAGCAGCAATAGCCCCATTCGACCATTTGTCAGGTGTGGCACAGGCAGTCCAAAATACTATCTTTCCAGGACTTACGCAAATAATAAATAGCCAATAGGGGCAATTCATGAATTGCCCCTACAGCATCTAGCTTTGTGTAAGTCCAAATATATGTTCAATGCGATCGCTTACTATAGCGTTCGTTTTCCTACTTCGCACTTACCACTTTATGACCGATATCTCTCCGGTAATATATGCCCTCAAACTGAATATATTTGATCCCTGCGTAGGCTTGGGCGATCGCTTGCTCAAAATTTTCTCCGATTCCAGTCACATTTAATACTCGACCCCCATCTGTCACAACTTCTTGTTGCTGGTTTAATTTTGTACCTGCATGAAATACAGTTGCTCCTGTTACCTCTGCGTTGCCAATACCAGTAATAACCTTACCTTTCTCATATTCTCCGGGATAACCACCTGAAGCGGCAACGACAGTGGCAGATGCTCCTTTTTTCCAAGCAATGGGCGGTAATTCACTTAACCTCTGTTGTACACAGGCTAGAAGTAACTCTTCTAGGGGTGTTTCTAATAATGGCAAAATCACCTGGGTTTCTGGATCGCCAAAGCGACAGTTAAATTCCAAAACCTTCAAGTCGCCATCGGGTGCAATCATTAAGCCAGCATACAGCACACCCCGGTAATCAATGCCTTTAGCTCGTAAGGTTGCGATCGCTCTTTCTAAAACTTCTGTTTGAATCCGTGCCATCAACTCTGGTGTCGCAATGGGTGCTGGGCTATATGCTCCCATACCACCAGTATTCTCACCTGTATCGCCCTCACCAATTCGCTTATGGTCTTGAGCGGGTAGCAAGGGACGAATCGTTAACCCATCCGTTAATGCTAAAACTGATACCTCTTGCCCAATTAAACATTCTTCAATGACGACAAATTCACCAGCACTACCAAATTGTCCCTGAAAAATTGCATCAACAGCACTTTCTGCCTGTGCAACTGTTTCAGCTACTATCACACCCTTACCAGCTGCCAAGCCATCAGCTTTAACGACAATTGGCGCTCCCTGAGACTTGACATAAGATTTTGCTGCTCCTGCCTCCGTAAATACCGCAGCCCGCGCCGTCGGAATCCCTGCTTCTTGCATCAGGGCTTTTGCCCAAGCTTTACTCGCTTCAATTTGCGCTCCCGCTCTGACTGGGCCAAATACCATCAATCCTTTATCTTGAAGGTAATCTGTGATTCCCTTAGATAGAGGTACCTCTGGCCCAACTACTACTAGAGTTATGCCATGTTCTAGGGCATATCGGCTGATGCCTTCAAAATCATCTACTGCTAGGGGCAAGTTCTGGCAACGTTCCATACTTGCTGTTCCCCCATTCCCTGGTACACAGACAACTTGCTCAATTTGCTTAGATTGCAACAGTTTCCATGCCAGAGCGTGTTCGCGCCCTCCATTACCTACAACTAAAACTTTCACTGATTTCCTCGTGCGTCCCTTGCAAACGAGAATACCTGATTAGGCTCTCACGATCAATTTTTTCACCAATTATCACACTTGTGCAAGCCTCATTATGACCAGAAGAGTCAGGGAAAGGGGAGAAATAATTATCTACGTTTCAGGATTTGTAATTATACATCCATTGCCGTGAAGAGATAGGGCATTCTAGCGATCACATTTGCTATTTCGGCGACTACATTCGCTAGAAGCCCATAATACCCTTCTGTCTAATCTTGAGGAATCTCGTAAGACGATGAATCAGATGGACAGAGGACTCTCGGAACTATCTGAGAGGATGCTTAGTGCAGTTGCAACTGTCTACGATAAAAACAGCATGGAGTATTCAAAAGCAGGTGGCTCTCAATACGGTTCGGTTAAAGGGTAAAGGGAAAAGGTTTTGAATACATCCTTTCCCCTTTACCCCTTACCCTTTACCCAGACCACAAGGAAAGTGAAAAATGCTTATCCGAACCGTATTGACGTGGCTCTAGCCGAAAGCGGAGTACGAGTAAAAAATCTATTTCACAAGTTCCTATAGTTGTAACGGTTCCCGTCACTCAACCCACCCAAACTGTAACTAACGGCAAAGGCAGATTGAGCGATGTCTAATGACAAACTTTATGCGTCTACGTCTTGTTTTTAAGGTTTTCTGCAAGGCGTAGGCGTAGCCCGTCGTAGACATCGCTCCCGATCAACTATCGAAGCATAAAATTAAAGCATGTCGTTTGAAATACAAATCTCTGCAAAAATTAAATTCTAAGTAGCTGAGTCTGAGCGTTCTATTTGCTGCCGAATGGTATCAATAGAAGCATTAATGCCAGCCAGTTTAGACTCTAAATCATCTCGTATCCAAATCAAGAATTTTAATTTCCGCTCTAAGCTAGCTTTGTGCGAAATAGGTTCGCTTCCATAGCAAGGATTACCCCAAAAAGGAAACATAGTTTACCTCTATATTTAGCTTTGGTAAGAGTGCAATCTATTGCACCACTTCATTCTGACTAATAACAATCAGACTAATGTGGGTAATAACCGACCTAAATTGTACGTGCTTAACGAATACAGAGATATTAATGCTATTAAAACTACAGATTGTGCATATACCATAATATATTTTCCTTATTTTCTCTTGGCTGGGTAGTGCTTACTGTTCAAAACTCTCATAAACTCTCTGCACCCACAAGAAGTAAAATATAAACTTTCAAAAAACTGAAAACAAGGGTTACATCGATTATATTATGTATAAAAATGGTAATTATTGCTTAACTACTTTATGTCCATTCAAGTTTACGGAATTCCCAACTGTGGCACTTGCAAAAAAGCTCTGATGTGGCTCCAAAGCAATAGCATTGAATATGAATTCATCAATACTAAAGAAACTCCACCCAAGAGTGAGATGATCAAAAGCTGGATGAAGTCTTTGGGTTCTGCTTCCATGCGAAATACCTCCGGTCAGTCTTATCGAGCTTTAGGGGATGAAAAGAAGACTTGGACTGAGCGACAGTGGATTGACGCATTTACTAACGATGCAATGCTGCTAAAACGCCCAATTTTCGTTAAAGATGGAACAGCAGTGTTAGTAGGCTTTAGAGATGAGGCAGTAATTAAAACAAAATTAAAGCTTTAATTCAGATGGCAAGTGGCTTTAACTCTTGATTTTCAGCACATTATAGTAGGACTTACGCCAAAACCCTCTAAAACTCTCATTCCTCCGTGACCTCTGCGCCCTCTGTGGTTCGTTTTCCTTACCCGTGCCTAAGTCCTATATAGTTATCTCCTTATATAGATTCTTATAAAGTGCGATTCTTATAAAGTGCATTTACTTCAAATAAACTTTCAATTCCAATAAATCCTAGCTAAGTGGTTAGCTAGAAAAATCTACTTGCTGAGATAGCTCAACTTACTTTAATGCCTCAAACTGCTGCCAACAAAGATATAATGCACGCGGCACGTGAAAACATCCTTTCCATTTTCCACCTTTGAGGTTTAACAATACTTCCCCGCGTCGATTGAGATAGCCAAACCACTCACCGTACTCTGAATCGGCAAAGTGTGACCAGGCATAATCGTGCATCTTTTGATACCACTCCCAACATACCTCACGCCCTGTTAGGCGATAGCCCATTGCTAATGCAACCAAAGACTCTAGGTGAACCCACCACAATTTTTGATCCCATTCCAATTGTTGTGGAGGATGACCGTCTGCATCCATAAAGTAATACAATCCGCCGTACTCGCTATCCCAAGCAAAATTTAGGATATTTAGCACCACATCAACAGCTTGGTTAATAGTTTTGGTGTCGTTTTTCCGGTGGGCTATATCCATGATAAACCACATAGCTTCGATACCGTGACCAGGGTTAATTAGCCGTCCCTCAAAACAATCTATGTGGGAACCGTCAGGGGCAACATTTTCGTACATTAGTCCCCGTTCTGGGTCGAGAAAATCGGTCATCACTTCGCCCTGAGTCTCAGCTAGGACATTCTCTAGGGTTTCTTTTGGTAGCAGCCATTCCATTTCTAGAGTCAGGTTGGCTAAAATCATTGGTACAGCCAATGATTTCATCGGGCGTGTGCCGGGATAGGTTTTATTATATTTGCCTTTCGGGTTATCTTTACGGCGTAAAACGTTGTTATAAGCCTGCATTGCCACATCTTTTGCCCATTCTTCGCCTCCAGCAAGTGCATATTTACTAAATGCCATCGCTGCAAAGCAATCAGAAAAGATGTTGTAAGGCTCAACCAGTGGTTTTCCTTCACGGGTGAGAGCAAAGTACCAGTTACCATCAGTATCTCTGCCATGTTGGGCGAGAAAATTAGCGCCATTGCTGGCAATTTTTAGCCAGTTTTCGCGTTTTTCTAGCTGGTTGTAAAGCATGGAAAAAGTCCACACTTGGCGGTTTTGCAGCCAGATGAATTTGTCTGTATCATAAATTTTGCCCTCGCGATCTAGGCAAGTGAAATAGCCGCCTTGTTGCCAATCGAGAGAATATTTTTCCCAAAATGGGAGTACGTCGTTGAGGAGGGCGTTTTTGTAAAGTTCAGCTAACGCTTGAAAATTATACTCCATAAATTTTCACCCCTTTTGTGCTAGAGCTAACAGCTTAACAGTTATCACATTTTGGCTCGAACATGGAGCGTTCGCGTCAGTCTTTTACAAGATTTAGTCAGCAGCAGTTATACTTCTATCTTGTATCTTGCACTATTCTCAATAACCGTCGGGGAGACAGTGAGGTTGTTATGAGTGAGATTAAACGAGTTGCGATCGTTGGAGGAAACCACGGTAATGAGTTAACAGGAGTATATCTAGTCAAAAAGTTTCAGCAGTATCCAAATTTAATCAACAGAACAACTTTTGAAACTCTGCCATTACTTGGCAATCTTAAAGCTATTGAAGAAGGTAAACGATACATTGACAGGGATTTAAACCGTTGCTTCACCAATCAAGGTTTACAAAATCCTCAACTCTCAAGTTATGAAGATACGCGCGCGAAAGCAATCCAACAAATACTGCAACCGCAAAATCTGCCATTTGTAGATGTAATTGTTGATTTGCACAGCACAACTGCCAACATGGGGTTAAGTCTGATTTTTTGTGATCTGAATCCTTTCTTACTTCGGTTAGCTGCTTATTTAAGTTCTATCAATCCGATGGTAAAGGTTTTTGTGAATCAGCAATCTAAAGAAGGTGGTTTTCTTCGTTCTTTGTGCGAATTGGGTTTTGTTATCGAAGTTGGTGCTGTGGCTCAGAATATTTTAAATGCCGAATTATTTCAGCAAACAGAGCAGCTTATTTATGCAATTTTAGACTATTTTGAAGGGTGCAATCAAGGTAATATTCCGCAGACAAGCAGCCAGCTTACACTCTATCAATATATTGAGACTATCGATTATCCGAGAAGCGATGCTTACGGCGGGCTGCAAAGTGGGGAGATTCAAGCCATGATTCATCCCCAGCTTCAGTTTAGAGACTATGAACCTCTGAATCCAGGCGATCCAATGTTTCTAACTTTTGCAGGAAAAGATATTTTCTATGAGGGAGAGTCTACTGTTTATCCTATTTTTATTAATGAAGCCGCTTACTACGAGAAAGGAATTGCGATGTATCTCAGTCAAAAGCTGCAAGAGATAGTTTAATTTCTTCGCACTTTCATTCATTTATAGGGAAATTTGTCAATAGTTCAAATAGAAGACTGAGGTATTGTTGAAACAGGTTGTAAAAAATTGAGTCTCTACGCATGAAGTATTCTATTTAATTTATTTGTTTATCGGTTAATAGTAAGCTATGGCAAAACTGAGACGAGAACAATTCTTGGCAGACTTGTAAACTACAGAAGCAATGCCCATAGCAACCCCAAGCGTGAACGCCACAATCAAATTAACCAAATCTAATGAGATAATTTCTTATTAAGAGTAAAAGTTTTCATCTCAAGGGATCGCTATGACAATCACCCTTTCCCAGCAAGGCTTTGATGAACTATTTGAGGAGACGGTGGAACGTTCCCAACACCCAGATCCAGATGATGTGTTCGATGTGGTGTACAAATATCCGCGACGATTGGGACAAGGTTACTGGCGGAGAATTGAGTTGCGCCAAGGGTTAGAGTTGATAATTGGCAATTTGCAAATGCGCGATCGCATGATTATTCTACAACCAGAACAAGAACATGATTGGTTAGAGTATCACTTTCATTTTTCTGGAGAACATAGGGATGAATACAGAAATGTTGGTGGAGGCGAGTACAGTTTCGTAGGAAGTGGACTAGATCCCAAGCAAACCAGTGATTGTTCGGATAAACACTCCTTTCTAGAGGTGAATATCCTGATGCAGCCGGAATCACTATATTCTTTTGCTGCCAATCAAGATGGACAATTACCCCAGGAGTTGCAACCGTGGATTCGGCAATCTCATCAAACATATTACTGCCGTTGTGGAACTGCAACATCTGCAATGCGGACTGTTGCACGGCAAATTATCCAGTGTCCTTATCAGGGAATTGCCAAGCGACTGTATTTGGAAGGCAAAGTTTTAGAGTTGATGGGTATGTTGGTTGTACAGGAGACAGAAATCAAGGATGCTAATAACCACCTGCACACTTTGAAGCCGGATGTCGTAGAAAGAATCTACCATGCCAGAGATATTTTGCTGAAACGATTGAATAATCCACCTTCGTTTATGGAATTGTCAAGGACAGTAGGTTTAAACGATTATTTGCTGAAACAGGGATTTCGTCAGGTATTTGGCACAACAGCTTTTAATTATTTACATCACTATCGCTTGGAACAAGCACGTCAACTCCTAGACTATGGAGATTTAAAAGTGTCAGAAATTGCTAACATCGTGGGATTTGTCAGTCACAGTTATTTCGCCGCAGCCTATAGAAAAAAATTTGGTCTTTGTCCAAAACAATATCAAATGCAACAGAATAAATCCGTTTAGCGATAGAAAAAAATCCCTCTAGCGATAAAAAAGCCTTTCCATCACACCAGAGATTTGAGTAATCTTTTTGAGAATTCTTATCAACTTTGGTGTGAGCAGTGTTGAATTTGTGGCAGATATCGCTATTTCTGACAGGTATATTTTTTCTTGTGGAGATCCAAGCAACATGGGCAGAGACTGCTGATTCTAATCGTAGCGCTCAAATTTTGGTACAGTCACCAACATCCACATCAGAAATCATCCCAGTCACGGGAGTCAAGGCAAATCCTACCGAAAAAGGTGTCGAGATAATTCTCCAAACTAGCAAAGGGGAACAGTTACAAATCACCAACAGCAGTACTGGTAATAATTTTATTGCTGATATTCCTAATGCTCAGTTGCGTTTGCCTAATGGTGATGGTTTCACCTTCCGTTCAGAAAAACCAGTGGTGGGAATTACGGAAATAACTGTAACTAACTTTGACGCTCAAACAATTCGAGTCACGGTTGTAGGTGAAAATAGTTTACCAGCAGTCGAGCTATTTGATGATAACGAAGGTTTGATTTTTGGTGTGACATCCTCAGCAATTGCGACGCAGCCACAACCAGAAAAGCCTACTAATGAGACACCACAAGAGCAACCCGTAGCCCAGCAGGATGACCAAATTGAGTTAGTGGTGACGGGGGAAGAAGATGGATATCGCGTACAAGAGACAACGACGGGGACAAAAACCGATACGCCTTTGCGTGACATTCCCCAATCAGTTCAGATAGTGCCACAACAAGTATTACGCGATCAACAAGTTACTCGCTTAGATGATGCACTCAGAAATGTCCCTGGTGTTAATCAGAATTTTAACTTTGGGCCATTTACCTTCTATAGCATTCGCGGATTCGATGCAACAGAGACGAATCTTCTCAGAGATGGACTGATTGACACATTGGCTGGACAAGTGAGTGAACTTTCCAGTATTGAGCGAGTCGAAGTTCTCAAAGGCCCCGCATCAGTGCTATTTGGTTTGGGTAATCCAGGGGGAAGCATCAACCTTGTATCTAAACGTCCCTTGAGCGAACCTTTTTACACTATTGATGCAACTATTGGCAGCTATAGTTTTTATCGAGGTGCAGTTGATTTATCGGGGCCGCTAAATGACTCGAAAACAGTTTTATATCGTCTCAATTTGGCTTACAGAAATTCAGGTAGTTCTGTCGATTTTTTTGATGGTGAAAGCTTAAATATATCGCCTGTAATCAGTGTGGCAATTGGTGAAAAAACTAACCTGAGCTTGGAGGCAGAATACATCAAAACAAGCGATAGGTATGCATCTGGTGTACCTGTGATTGGTAGTTTATTACCTAACCCAAATGGTAAAGTGTCCCGTAACCTCAACCTGATTGAACCTTCTGATAAAATTGAGCAGACAATTACAAGGCTTGGATACCGACTAGAACATAAGTTTGACGCAAACTGGTCGTTAAACAATGCGTTTAGGTTTGTATTTCGTGATCTCGATCAAGAACGCACGGATTCTAGAGGTTTAGACGCAGATAATCGCACTTGGCTGCGATCGGCTTCAGAAAGCTCTTCCGAAAATAGAAACTATGCGATGTCAACAAATCTGATTGGGAAGTTTGCTACAGGTTCAATTCAGCATCAGCTATTATTTGGATTTGATTTAAATCGTTTTGACAACTACAATCCAGCCACTCCTACTTTCGAGGCGGCATCAATTGATATCTTTAATCCTGTATATGGAAACCCGCGAGGATCGAATATTATTTTTTCTGAGGGTTTTCGACAGCAGACGAACTCATTAGGAATTTACCTACAAGACCAAGTTGCACTCACGGATAACTTGAAGTTTCTATTGGGTGGGCGGTTTGACGTGATTGATCGAAAATATGAAGATTTAGTTAGTAACACGGAAAGCAGTGGGACTGATAGTGCATTTAGTCCTCGCTTTGGTATTGTCTATCAACCCATTCCTGCGATCTCTCTCTATAGCAGTTACACAAGTTCATTTACTCCACCAGGCGGATCATACTTTTTTGGCGTTGACTCCTCCTTTGAGCCAGAACGTGGTAATCAGTATGAGATTGGGGTAAAAGTAGATTTGAATGATAGACTTTCAGCAACCTTGGCATTGTTTGATTTAACCCGTACCAATGTCACGACAGAAGACCCCAATAGACCAAACTTTTCTATTCAAGTAGGTGAGCAGAATAGCCGGGGGGTTGAACTGAATCTGGCGGGCGAAATTTTACCAGGATGGAATATTTTTGCTGGCTATGCTTATATCGATGCCCGCATTACTAAAGATAATACTTTGACACCTGGAAACCGATTATCAAATAGTGCAAATAATTCTTTCAACTTGTGGACAAGTTACGAAATTCAAAAAGGTAACTTACAAGGTTTAGGGGCGGGAATAGGCTTGTTTTTTGTAGGCGATCGCGCTGATTTTGGTAATACTTATACAGTACCTAGCTATTTTCGGACTGATGCAGCTATTTTCTATAACCAAGATCGATTCAGAGTTGCCCTCAATTTCAAAAATCTATTTGACATAGACTATTTTGAAAGTTCGCTAGGTAATCGAGTTTACTACGGACAGCCTTTTACACTTCAAGGAACTGTTTCCTGGCAATTTTGATGCTCATTTCACATCACTCATCTAGCCACTAACGATCATCCTATGACTACCAACCACATCCCAACTTGGTTTACCTATCCTAAACTGAGAGCGATCGCCTTTCATACTCATCGCTGGATCGGATTAACTGCTGGCATTCTTTTATGTATCGCAGGTGTCACTGGGAGTATTTTAGTCTTTTGGCATGAAATCGATCAGGCGATGCTGGTGTGGCGGTTCGGTCAGGTCATCCCGATTGGAGAGGCTTTGTCGGTAACTGCGATCGCGGAAACTGTCAAAGCTGCCTACACTGGCAAAGACTTAACCCTTAGTAGTCTTAGTTTCCCCGATCATGCCAACCAACCCTACATGGCATCATTTTTAGACGCAGCAGATCGCTATATAGAAGTGTTCGTTAATCCCTACACCGGGAAGATTATGGGCGATCGCCAGTGGGAAACCAGTTGGATTGGCAGGGTTTATGATCTCCACTACAAGCTCCTCGCAGGCGACACTGGTTTGCTGATCATGGGTATTGTCGCCCTCTTTACCCTGATTCTCAGCCTCACGGGGATTGTGCTGTGGCCCGGTTGGCGCAAACTTGTTATGGGCTTCAAAATAAAATGGGATGGGCATATCAAGCGGGTCAATTTTGATCTGCATAAAGTGGCAGGTATTGTCACGGCAATCTTTCTTGCTTTGATTAGCTTCACAGGGTTCGCCTGGAATGTTCCCCAAGCCCGTGTTGAAGCAGGTATCTACGCCATAACCTTCACGCGCAAACCTGCCGATCCTGTCTCAAAACTGATTCCTGGTAAGTCATCGTTGCCGATTGCCGACTTAATGCAACGAGCTAACGCAGCAGTTCCAAATGCTAAAACTACCTACATTTCTTTCGCCAACAAACCGGAAGCTCCATTTCTGGTTGCCAAAAAGCAGGCTCAGGAAGTAGGCAAATATGGTAATACCAGAATCTATCTCGATCAATTTACGGGTACAGTGATTCAGCTTCAGAATGGAGTCAAACCGTCTCGTGCTGAAGCCATTTTGAACCAGTTTACTTTGCTGCACTTTGGTACGTTTGGCGGCTTACCTACCAAGATTCTCTACGTCTTTGTCGGTTTAGCTCCAGTGATTTTGTTCGTCACCGGATTTGTGATGTGGTGGCATCGGAAAAGAGTGTTCAAAAATAGCGAACACCCTAAATCAAATCCAAAAAACGGAATGCGATCTTTGTAGCTTACCCCGCCAGGCGATACATAATCACTTTTCCTTTCCAGTTTTCTTCTACAAATACAAGATACTCGCCATTTGAACAACGAAATGCGCGGATACCATAAGGTATATCAATCCAGCCACTTTCGCTGCCAACTTCTGGGCCTGGTTTTAACTGTTGTACTTGCGCTCCCGTCTTGGCATTATAGACATATACCTCTGCGGTTTTGACTGTCACAGCAAATACCCGATCGCCCGCCACACTCATGGCTGCTGTAGACACTTCGCGTTTGCCGGTGGTGTCGTAGGGAATCACAACTCGCCACTTGGGGGTACGATTGCCTTTACTCCAATTGTCAAAACGGGCAATTTCAGATCCAGCAACTCCAGTATCGTCACCGAAGGCGGGGTGATCTACTGTAAAGCCTGACAAATACATACTATCTGTTTCAGGGAAATATTCGATCCGCCGCAAGTCGTTAAATATTCTGGGAGTAGTTTGCTTTTCCATCGAACCATAGTTGTAGATGGGGTTGCCTTTAGCATCTATTCCCTGTAAAGGATAGTGGCGAATGCCATCTTCTGTTCGCAAAGCTTTCCAAACATCTCCTTTGCTGTCTACCCACCATCCGCCGATATAAGGATAATCTTTGCTGGTATCATATTCATTATTTTCAAATTTGCCATTACCGTTGCGATCACGCCAGATCCATTCGCCTTTTTGTGGTTGATTCGGTGGCCAATTTCCGGCTAGAAATGGTTTGTCTGCGCCATTGCTACCGACAAACATTCCGGCTGGAATAGCAATTTTTCCGTCTTTGTCTGGATTAAAACGATATATTTGCAGGAAGCTGTTGTACATATCTGTGAGGAACAAAAACGGCTTTCCTTGGATGCGGCGCACAAAGGTTCCATCGGGTGATGTATGTAGACGTGGATCTTGAGGATATTTGAAAGGATTTAAGGTGTAAGCTTTGTAAGTCCATTGCTTACCAGCAGGCTTACTGTAATCCATGAGATAGTGTTCTTGTTTAGTGAATAAATCTACACCATCAGTTTTAGGATCGGCATCTGCATTATCGACGAATATCAATCCTAGCGATCGCCATATTAGTTTTCCCGATGGCGAAAATTTCCGTAAATCTGTTCCCGATTTGTTGAAACCATTACTATTTATATAGATATTACCTGAAGCATCTGCACCAACTCCGGTAAGTCCGTAAAGCTTCAAATCTCCAACTTCGCCAGCAACTCCTGTATAAATACCACCCTTAGAACCAAAACTACCCGTCTGCACTGGCTGATCTTTGATGTCATAAATCAATATTTGCTGACGCGGGCCATTTTCTGCCACTAACAGCTTACCTTGACGATCAACTGCGATCGCAGTTGGTTCAACGATATCTGCAATCTGTTCGAGCAATTGCTTTCCACTCTGGGAATAATGTAAGATTTTGGCGGGTTTACTACCATTTTTGCTTTGAATAATCCACAGATTTTTTTGTGGATCAACAGTTATTGCTCCTGGATTAACAAAGGTAAAACTGCGTACTTGCTTCATCGTATCAGTATCATAGACACGAATGCGGTTAGCAGCAAAATCACTCACATACAACTCGCTTCCTACTGTTGCTAATCCAGTAACTTCACTTTTTGCGCTGGTAATTAACATACTTTTATCCCAGCCACGCCCTTCAGGAAACGGTGCAGGTTTTCCCGACAAATCATAGCGTCTAACGCAATGCCAACTTGTACCTTCTGCTGGGTAATCTTCATCAGTTTTACCCTTCGATCCTTGAGTCATGGCAAGGTAAATATATTTACTATTTGCTGTTACAGCGATGCCACCTCCACGACTCCAGCCGTGAGTATCGCCAATAGCACCAATGACCTTACCTTCTTTGTATATGGCTGCCTCCATTCCCGCCTCATCCCAATGGCTGTTGGTATAAACTGTGCCATCAGGAGAAACATACATTGCTTCAATATTGTTTTGTACCCGTAGATTTCCACTACCAATAGTGTTACCTATCCACGATGTTTTGTAAGTAAGCGTGGGTGTTTCAGTATTGTTTTGTACCAGCAGATTTGTATTATCAATAGAATTACTTGTCCACGATGTTTTGTATGTAAGCGTGGGTGTTTCTGTTGTTGCCCAGTCTGTTGTAATTCCCAGGGTAGTAACAATGACTCCAACAGTCAAACTGAGTAAAAAGTTGAAGGTTTTACTTCTTTGTAAATATCTAAGTTTAGATAAATTTTTGATGTGCTGATTAAGCTTATGACGAAGTTTTACTAACTTCGTCATTATTTTATTTATCATATAGTTTTTCAGCTTTTAATTATTTATATACAATCATTTTTTGATAAATCAGTAAAAAATATAATTATTATAAGTGAGCGATAATTTTACACTATCTTTACAAAAATCCTTTTATTATTTAATTTTTCAGGTAATATCTCTAAAACCTTATTAAAGGTATTAATAGCTACCGTTTAGTACCCAAATATCGTAAATATTAATACATGATACTTCTATAATTATTAATTTATAGTGATTTTCGGCTCTCTATATCTAGCATTCACTCTTGTCAATTCACAAGTATCATATATATCCTAATCGGTGTTGTGTAGTTAATAAAAACACAAGGTTTTATACCTTGTTGACGTTGACATATAAATAGTTTATAAATTGGTGTTCTATATAAAAATCTTATTGGAAATGTGTATTTGGGAATTACAGTGATTCATCTTTGGAACATTCTGTAGGGGCTTAAAGTTTTGTAGGTTGGGTGCAGCGATAGCGTAACCCAACATAAATAAGGTGGTAATGTTGGGTTGCATTTCACTCCACCCAATCTACATAAAAATATCTTTTAAAAAACTCTAGGTTTCAACATAGATGAGGTTTAGTAATTAATCTTTGGAACATCCTGTAGTGGCTTACAGTTCTACACACCTACTGTTTTCATATATTTATAGGAGACATATTAGTGAAAAATAAACCAGAAAATTTAGCTTCATCATCTGCATCTATTCTCACATTGGGATTAGGCTGGTTTCCCAAAAATCCTGGAGGATTAGAAAGATATATGTATGAACTAACTCATAAATTAGCAGCCAATAAAGACCAGGTTGAATTATGCGGAGTTGGGCTACCAGAGACTGAACTAAATTTACCGATTAAGCTGACTAACTTGGCTTCTCCCGATAGCGCTATTTGGCAAAGATTATGGTCTATTCGCACTAACTTTCAGAAAACAAGAACAAACAAACCAGATGCTATTAATCTACACTTTGCATTATATAGCTTTCCGCTTTTAGATATTTTACCAAAGGGAGTACCAGTTACCTTTAATTTTCATGGCCCTTGGGCTTCTGAGAGTCAGCAAGAGGTAGTTAATAAGAATCTCAGTCTTTTGATTAAGCATCATTTAATAGAAAAAAATACATATAATCGCTGCGATCGCTTCATTGTTTTAAGCAAAGCATTTGGTAAAATATTACATGATAAATATCAAGTACCGTGGAGCAAAATTAATATTATCCCTGGTGGAGTTGATATTAACTGGTTTCAACCAAATTTATCACGCCAAGATGCTTGTAAACAGCTAGGCTGGCCAAATAATCGCCGGATTATATTTACATCACGCCGTTTAGTGCATCGAACGGGAGTTGATAAATTATTACAAGCTTTGGCTATAATTAAGCCCAGAATACCAGATGTTTGGCTAGCGATCGCAGGTCGTGGTCACATCCAAGCTGCACTACAACAACAGGCTACAGAATTAGGATTAGATGACAACGTTAAATTTTTAGGTTTTCTCCCTGATGAGCAATTACCTATAGCTTATCAAGCTGCGGAATTGACTATAATGCCTAGCCAATCTTTTGAAGGATTCGGATTAGCAATAGTCGAATCTCTAGCCTGTGGTACTCCTATTTTATGTACCCCAGTTGGCGGAATGCCAGAAATTTTATCAGAGTTTTCACCTGATTTAATTACTACTTCAATAGAAGTCTCAGCTATTGCTGAAAAATTAGAACAAGTGCTTTTGGGAAATATCCCCATACCTTCACGAGAAGCATGTCGTCATTACGCAACTACACACTACGACTGGAATCAAATTGCTCAACAAGTGCGAAATGTTCTATTAAATTAAACTAGAGACGCAAAAATTGCTTTGTAGAGACGCGATAAATCGCGTCTGAATCGTATTGTATTATAAGGAAGTTTTATGAAAATTTTTTTCTTAGACCAAAGTGGTAAACCCGGCGGTGCAGAATTATGTTTAATTGATATTGCTAAACCATACTCTCATCACGCTTTAGTAGGTTTATTTGCAGATGGCCCATTTAAAGATTTACTACAGCAAAATCATATCCCAGTAGAAGTTCTCGCAACTCAAACAATCCAAGTTCGCAAAGAAAGCAGTTTGGCACAAGGATTAAAGAGTTTAAAACAACTTGCACCTTTGATTACTAAAGTAATAAAAAAAGCGCGTGAATACGATTTAATTTATGCCAACACTCAGAAAGCATTAGTTGTCGGAGCATTAGCAAGTTTTTTTAGTCGTCGTCCTCTGGTTTATCATTTACATGATATTCTTTCCACAGAACATTTTAGCCAAACTAATCTTCGCATTGCGATTAACTTAGCTAATCGTTGTGCCTCATTAGTAATTGCTAACTCCCAAGCTAGTAAAACAGCCTTTATCCAAGCGGGAGGACGCTCAGATATAGTCGAAGTTGTCTATAACGGCTTTGAGCCAAAAATTTATCAGACTGATGAATCTGACATTAATAAATTACAGCAAAAGTTAGGATTGCAAGGAAAATTTGTAGTTGGACACTTTAGCCGTCTTGCACCTTGGAAAGGACAGCATATTTTAATTGATGCTCTTGCCAAATGTCCGCTAGAAGTGACAGTAATTTTAGTGGGAGATGCACTGTTTGGCGAACAAGATTATGTCAAACAATTACATCAACAAGTTGCCGATCTGGGATTAGAAAACCGCGTCCAATTTTTAGGATTTCGTTCAGATATTCCCCAGTTAATGGCAGCTTGTGACTTGGTGGCACATACCTCTATTTCCCCAGAACCCTTTGGTAGAGTGATTGTTGAGGCGATGCTATGTGGAAAACCTGTAGTTGCAGCAAAAGCTGGGGGTGTAATGGAATTAGTAGAACATGGACTTAATGGTTTTCTAGTGACACCAGGAGAACCCCAGGAACTTGCACAGGTAATAATCACCTGTCTTCAGGAGACGGAAATAACTGCAAGTATAGCTAATAATGCCAGGACTACTGCTAGTCGGCGTTTTGATGTTGCAACTATTAATCAGCAAATTGCTCAACTTTTGTCCCACACATTCTAGTACACGCTGGAATTAGGGGATCTTGGACAAGATCCCCTATAAATCATTTTGGATAATTTGTTTTTTGGAAACCCCTTGTCTTGCGTTGTCTAGTTGAATGATATGAGTTGTTGAGCGATGCCTACGGCGGCAAGCTACGCTAATCTTGCTCTCAACTTAGCTACACTAAATTGATTATGCAGATGTTTCAAGCGATCGCATTAAGCCGCTTCCCGCAGTTGTGGTTGTGACTGCACACTCACTTCTGGAAACGAAAGCGAGAGTTGTTCTGCTTGAGGGACTGCGGCTTGCTGCAAAACTTGAACTTCGATATTCACGCTTACCAAATAACTGCCTGTATCAGCACCAACCGCTTCAGCAATTAGTTTAGCAATGTCTGGGCGTTTGGCAGTTAGCGGATCGCGTAAAATACACCGATCCCATTCATGTTTGGCAGTCGGATTGAGGTTGAGAATGTAATGCTTCATCATCGAACTAACCCTTGAATCCATCTTCCAGAAGGTTGTCACACAGCCGTTAGGCATTTAATTAGGCTTTGTGGACGCTATATCTATTATAGTATATTTGTACTAAAAAGCCATGCCTGAGTGAAAAAGTAGTACACGTGTGTGCTGCTACCATATTCGCGTGCTACATCCCATTGTTTTAAGGGCAGATGCGAAGAATCGAAGTGCGATGTCTAGGTTGGGCAAAGCTAATGCTAAATTTAAGTAAGTGGGTGTAAATAATTGTCGTTGAGATCAGGCAACAGGCAATAGGTATAAGGATTTTAGCCTAGTTGATTTTTCTTTACATAGTTTGATTTTATTGTGCCAACTTACTTACAGCAGTTTGCAAGTAAGTGAGATAGAAAATACAAGACTCACGCATCAAATATAAAGATGTTTCTATCTCCTGACTCATACCTCAAAAATTGTAGCTTTGTACTTAATGCAAAGGACAACTGCTTTATCTATTCCCTTTTTGTCTAATTTGGTGGCGCGTCTAAATCTCTAATCCTTAATTCCAGAAAATCTGCCCATAGGTAATGCTAATAAAAAAGTATTGCAATTAAGCTTACAAAGTAACGCCTAATTTTATACAAATCGCTATATGGTAGATATCTATATTATTGACCTATTTGTAATTGGTCTACTTCTGCTGATGGTAACATTAGGGTCAGGTTGGATTGCTCGCCTACCTCTTTCTTTTGCCATTATCTACCTAATAGTTGGTATTTTTCTGGGCCCTTATGCCTTTGGACTGATTCAATTACGTCGAGATGAAGTTTTTAATGCCGAACTACTGGAAAAAATAACAGAACTTGTAGTAATTATTTCTGTGTTTAGTTGCGGTTTAAGAATTGTCCGTCCTCTAAGGTTGGGGGTTTGGGATATTACAGTGCGATTGATTGTATTTTTGATGCCCATTTCAATTTTTGCTCTGGCTGTTGTGGGTAAATTATTTTTAGGGATGAGTTGGGGAGAAGCAATTTTATTAGGAGCAATTCTCGCACCAACCGATCCGGTATTAGCATCAGAAGTACAATTGACTGATATAAATGACCAAGATGAGTTGAGATTTGGTTTAACTTCTGAAGGTGGGTTAAACGATGCTTTAGCTTTCCCCTTCGTTT
The DNA here is from genome assembly GCF_043099725.1 of Nostoc sp. C110. GTDB lineage: Bacteria > Cyanobacteriota > Cyanobacteriia > Cyanobacteriales > Nostocaceae > Nostoc > Nostoc muscorum_A. Next base: position 5,498,631 of record NZ_CP171148.1, read on the forward strand.
ATTTTGGTCTTCATGCGTTAAAAGATGACAACTGGGGTAACTGGTTTAAACAGTGGATTGCAGTTGATTTAATTTGGGCGATCGCAGTTGGCATTATTATGGGGATTGTTGTTGCCAAATCTATAGTTTGGATTGAAAATAAAATTCAAAAACGCCGTCCTGCCGATAAGTTAATGGAAGATTTTATTGCTATCAGCACAATTCTTATAACTTATTCTTTAACAGAAATGGTGAATGGCTATGGATTTTTGGCAGTATTTGTGGCTGGATTAGTTGTCCAACGCAGTTACAAAAATCCTGAAAAACCACTAGCCCAATTGGAATTTATTGAGCAAGTTGAAAAGCTGCTGGAAGTTGGAACAATTTTACTATTGGGTTCAATATTGTTGCTAAAGCCAATACTCAATTATGCTATGCAATCTTTGCTAGTAATAATTTTGTTATTCTTGATAATCAGACCTTTAGGAGTTTGGATTAGCACTATAGGTAAAAGACCTTTAGACTCACGTCGCCGAACCTTTCATGCAGAAACTCGTTGGTTATTTGGATGGTTTGGCATTCGTGGTGTCGGTTCTTTATATTATCTCGCCTATGCTTTTGGTAATGGCTTAAAAGGTGAAGCTGCCGAACAAATTGCTTGGATAACTTACACCACTATTGTCGCTTCTGTGATTATTCATGGCATTAGTGCAACTCCATTAATGAAGTGGTATGAGCGCAATTTTGCTAATCGCAGAAAGACCACTCCTCCCGACACAATTGATGAATTTGAATAAAAAAATTGTAGGGTGCGTTACGATACAGTGATAACACATCCTACAATTTAATTTGATAAACCTATGATTCCAAACCGTATAGAGGCTTTTAATATTACTCACCAAATCTACTAAGTGAGGGTATTCTTAGGTCTATATTCTCTATTTACCTGTCACCTTGTCAATAACTTCTTTCGCTTTTTCACCAAAAGTTTCTGGGGGATTTTGTTCTTGTTCTGCCTTCAAATTTCTTTCGTAAGTTTTTTCTATAGTATTAAGATTCTTTGAATCTTTTATCGCTTGCTCATAAGCTTTTTGTCTTTCTTCTTCTTGAATACCAACACCTGGGTCGTATTCGTTAGCACGATTAATTTTTTCTTCAGAATTTGGTTTAAACTGTGGAGGTATTAGCTTCAATTCTTCAAGAGTAGTTGCATAACTAGCTTGCTGAACGAATAGAAATGAACCTGATAAGCTGATAGAAACCATCAAGCAAACAACCAAAAAGCTTGAGCGTAACGCTTTTTTTAAAGTTAATCGAATTTTTTGCATGGAATAATACTCCTAGTTTTCCTAATGAGCCTTGGTCATGTATAAATACATTCAATATTTAAGACTCACAGGCATCCTAAGTGTTTAGGTACAGTTTTTCCTTCTACCGCAGGGTATATTAATTTTTACCTGTAGTTCAGTTAAACCTATCTGAAGCTTTTAGGATCTGAGGAACTAAACCCAACATTTCCGGGCTTTTGTTGGGTTGCGCTTTGCTTAATCCAAGCGTATTGGATTATAACCAACTGTGATTGATTTTAATTCCTCGGCTTTGCATTACTTCTTCAAATAAATCTGTTGGGAGTGCTTCTTCCACAGCAAAAACACCTGGTTTATGGAGTTTTCCTTCTAGTAACAATTGGGCAATACTACCTGTGCCACAACCAGAAGCCACGGCTGTATTTTCATGCACTACCGTTGAACAATAAACGGCAGTTTTACCATCTTTTTGCCCTGTCACTTCTGAACGAACTGCTACCCCAATTCCACTAAAATTATTAGTGAAATCTGTCATCGAATGGCTGACATGAGATAGAAATTCAATCATGTAACGACGCTGCATTAACCATTTTGGAAAAATATGTGCCGCAATCCAAGTTAGGTGATTGTAAAAATCGGGAACAGAGCCAAACTTAGTAATTACAGTTTTTACTGATGGGAAAGCTTTGGGCAATGTAAAGGTTTCTGGCATATCAAACCAGTAAACTCCGGTGCGTCGATATGGAGGTGGAAACTCAACTATTTCTCTTTCACTATAAGGCTTGATTATTTCCCACTTCCCATCTATCCAAGCCTCAAAAGGATACTGCAACCCCAAAAAAGTTGTCCGCATCACTGTAATGCCAGCACCACCAGAACCAGAAACTAAATAACTTAGATGGATCTTTTCTGGTTTATCAAATTGTTCAACACCTTGACGCACCATACTGTTAGAAATACCAGGAAAAATGCCAGTATTAATAATTGCCGTCACACCAGCAGCAGCAGCTTTTTCACTAAAGTGGAGAGCTTTGCTGGTATAGGAACGATGGTCACTGACATCTACATAATTAACGCCTTTAGCAATACAGGTTTCGAGAACATTAGTATCTCGATAGTGAAATGGGCCAGCACAATGGATGACTAAGTTAGAGTTTGCGATCGCATCTCGCAACTTGTCAACTTCTGCCAAGTCCAATACCAAAAACTGCACTTGTCCTCCCGAAGACAAGCTAACAGCCTTCCCAAACTCCGCAGAACGCCCAGTAATTGTAATTTGAGCCTGCGTATGAGTAGCTAGATCGTGAGCAACAGTGCTACCAATCCGCCCCCGTCCACCAAGAATTAAAACTCTGTCTGTCATTACTCCAGATTCGCAACACTAACCTTATTTCATCAGTTTTGCGTCCTGTTTGCCATCGGTTATAAGTATGATTTATAGCATTTCACGGAGTTATGTAAAGCAGCACAGATATGTGCCTTTACATTTGCGCCTCAATTTGCCTAACTACTGTCAGCGCCGAATAACTCACCCCAGCCGTACCTTCGCCGGGATGGGTGGAATCACCAACTAGCCACAAATGCTGGATGGGTGTACGATTGGCGAATCCAAAGGGGCCAAAGGTAGGAATCCTTTGACCAATACCGCCAACTATACCGCGATCGCGGGCTGTGAAATGAGCAAAGGTGCGGGGTGTTGCGGCTTCTTGATGAATAATCGTTTCTGGTTTGAGATAGAAGTATTGGGCAAGACGAGCGATCGCTTCTTGGGTAAACTTTTCTTTTAATCCTTCATAATCTTCAGTCTCCCACCACTGTGCAGGATCGACAAATGAAGAAGCAATAATTGTCGCTTTCCCCTCCGGTGCGCGGCCGTCTCCTGCATGACTGACGGAAACAAACAGGGAATTATTCTCGCCAATGGGGCCATTGACATCGTACAGAAATTGTAAGTGCGGAGGACACCCAGGCGGAATTGCGCTAGCATCTACACCTAAATACACCACAAACGCACCCGATGCTTGGGGTAGTTTTTCCACCCGGTTTTTATATCCAGATGACGCTTGTTCTCCCAATAACTGCACCAAGTTTTGCACGGTGACATTGCTAACTATGTGGTTGGCTGCTTCTGTCCAGACTTCGCCAGTTTTCTGATTTCTAATTACTACAGCAGTAGCTTTGCCGTTTTCTACTTTGATTTCTTCTACAGTGTGGCGCATCAACAACTTGCCGCCATCTCTTTCTAAAGATTGTACCAAGCGATCGCTTAATACTTGCATACTTCCCTGGAGGTGAAACAATCCTTGGGGCAGTTGGGATACACTCAACGCTGTGGCGGCATAAAGTAACGCTGTCTCGTCTGCATCTACCTGGGAGTATAGCTTCAGTTGTAAATCTAAAAAAGTTCTCAATCGCTGGTCATTTCCCAATCCACATAATCGTAAAGCATCTCCTACCGTAAACAAAGTGAAGGGGACGGTAATTAATGTACTGGGACGCACCGCTTGCGCTAATTGCCACAAATCCCATAAATTACGTGGTGGTAGAACCGGATCGCGTCCTTGAAATTCCCAACTGGCATCAAACAAAGTTGCCATCAATTGCCAAAACGGTTCGCTACCGGGGAACTGTCTTTGTCGTTCCTCTTGCCATTTCTCTTGGTCGCGCCAGACATTAATCGGTGTGCTTTCCCCAGGTAAATACACCGCACAAGCCGGATCGCAAGGCGTTGCTTGTGGTAAATCTATTGACAATTCTGAGAAAATGCGGTGGTGAATTCCCCCTGGTTCCAACCCAGCCACCTGAGTTGCGCCAACATCAAAGGTAAATCCCTGCCGTTTAAACGTCGAAGCACAGCCTCCCGGTACGAGGGCCTGATCCAAAACTAAGACGCTGTAACCTCTATGAGCTAATAATGCTCCAGCAGTAAGTCCACCTATTCCGGCACCGATAACAACGACACGAGAGTTACTTTTGTCAATAGTAATGCTGGACATTGATTAGTTTCTTTAAATTTCTTAATATTTTTACTCATAATTTTACCTTCTTTGCGTCCTCTGTGCCCACCGTACCTTTGCTCTTACGCTACGCGCAGCCTGTTTTTCAATTGCCGATTTAACGTTTTAGCCTTAACGTGAAATTGCTAACTATCAAAGATGCGAGGAGCGATCGTGGGACAGGCAAAGGAGCTAGGGCAGATTATCATCTTGAATGGTGCCCCGCGATCGGGGAAGTCGAGCATTGCCGCAGTTATCCAAGAGACATTTGATGGTCTTTGGATGAACTTGGGTGTCGATAGCTTTATGCAAATGACTCCCGCACGATATCTGCCTGGGATCGGTCTGCGGCCAGGGGGAGAACGCCAGGACATCGAACCCCTTGTTCCTATTTTGTACAGCGCTATGTATGAGTCCATCGCCGCCCACAGCCGCTTGGGTCTGAATGTTGTGGTTGATGTCGGACACCATGATGCCTACGCAATCCCGCGAGGCATTCTGGCGGATAGTGCCCGGCGTTTGAACGGATTACCGGTCTTGTTCGTAGGCGTTCGCTGCCCCATTGAAACCATTATGGAACGGCGACAAAAAACGGGGGGGAAAGTGGAAAATGCAGCCGACTCGTTGATACCACATCCGGTTCAGTTATGGCAACATGAAGTCCACATCCCTGGCATCTACGATCTTGAAGTCGATACCTCGTTATTAAGTTCGGGTGCGTGTGCCGAGGTGATACGCCAGCACTTCGCCAATATTCCAGCACCGTCGGCATTTCAACGACTTGCTGCACACCATATTTAAGCTGTCGTTATCAATATTATTGCAACTGGTAGCGGCTCCCGGACTTATAGGAACAGCTATCCCTACCTTATAAGTATAATTCGCAGAGAAGGTGGGGACTTTCGCAACACGTTAAAGAAGCTATTGAACTTTGTTTAGAGGTTGAACAAGAAAACGCCGAAGCATTAGAGTTTATTGGTGTGCAGAGGGTTTCTGTTCAAGTATGAGCAAGCTACCAAGTTTGACTGGACAGGAAGTAATTACAGCTTTAAAAAAAGCGGGTTTTGAGGTAGCAAGAATCCGAGGTAATCACCATTTTTTGATACACAGTGATGGTCGTCGAACTGTTGTTCCAGTGCATTCTGGTGAAACAATTGGTTCTGGTTTGTTAGCACAGATACTCCGTGACTGTCAGATCAGCCGTGATGAATTCCGGGAACTATCGTAAAAATAGGTAAAACTGACCATTCTGCTCTCATGGATTCTCCTATATATGTAGTGTGATAAGCTGTTACGCATTTAACTTGAACATTTACATGAAGACTGATGACTGATAACCGAAAACCTGTCAACAGTTAACAGTTAACGACCATAAAGAGTGTTTATACAATTTAGGCGCACATCAGCTTATTCCATTTTTTATTGCACCAGAACTACTACAATTACTATTGATGCTAGATAATGGGAAGGCTTTGACATTTTCTTCCCAATCTAGCCCGGAAACAATAACTAAGACTTATGCGAACTCACTATTGCGGCGAACTCCGAAAAGAACATATTGGAGAAACTGTTACCTTTTACGGATGGGTAGACCGTCGCCGCGATCACGGTGGTGTGATATTTTTAGATTTACGCGATCGCTCTGGAACTGTCCAAATCGTCAGCGATCCGCAACGCACCCCAGATTCCTACGAAGATGCGAACGCCCTGCGAAATGAATATGTTGTCGCAATCACTGGTAGGGTAACACAACGTCCCGAAGAATCGCTGAATACCCGCATCCCCACAGGCGAGGTAGAAATCTATGCTGATAAAATTGAACTCCTCAATGCTGTCCGCAAACAGTTACCTTTCCAAGTTTCCGTAGCTGACACGGAGACAGTGCGGGAAGATTTGCGGCTGAAATATCGTTATTTGGATTTGCGACGCGAACGCATGGCGCAAAATTTGCAACTGCGTCATCAAATTGTCAAAGCCATGCGTCGTTATCTGGAAGATTTGGAAGGTTTTATCGAAGTCGAAACCCCAATACTTACCCGTTCTACCCCAGAAGGGGCGCGGGATTATGTTCTACCCAGTCGCGTCAATCCTGGTGAGTGGTATGCTTTGCCGCAATCACCCCAGCTATTTAAACAATTGCTGATGGTATCTGGCTTGGATAGATATTATCAGATTGCCCGTTGCTTTCGTGACGAAGATTTACGCGCCGACAGACAACCGGAGTTTACCCAGTTGGACATGGAAATGAGCTTCATGTCCCAAGAAGAAATTATCGAACTAAACGAGAACTTAGTTTGTCATATCTTCAAAACGGTTAAAGGCATTGAATTACAGCGTCCTTTCCCCCGTCTGACTTACGCTGAGGGGATGGAACGCTACGGTAGTGATAAACCAGATACCCGCTATGGTTTGGAATTAGTTGATGTCTCAGATATTGTCAAAGACTCTGGTTTCAAAGTCTTTCGGGACACTGTTACTAATGGCGGTATCGTCAAAATCCTCCCCATTCCTAACGGTAACGATGTAATTTCTAATGTCCGCATTAAACCAGGCGGCGACTTATTTAAAGAAGCCAGCGAAGCCGGTGCTAAAGGTTTAGCTTATATCCGTGTTAGGGATGATGGCGAAATTGACACCATTGGCGCGATTAAAGATAACCTCAGCGAAGAACAAAAACAAGAAATTTTACGCCGCACAGGTGCTAAAGCTGGACATTTGCTGTTGTTTGGTGCTGGTGATGCTGCTACAGTTAATAAAACTTTAGATAGATTACGACAAGCGATCGCTAAAGAATTTAACTTAATCGATCCAGATAAAATCAACTTGCTGTGGATTACAGATTTCCCGATGTTCGAGTGGAATGCTGACGAAAAACGTTTAGAAGCACTCCACCACCCATTCACAGCACCCCATCCTGATGATTTGAGCGACTTAAAAACCGCACGCGCCCAAGCTTACGACTTGGTACTCAACGGCGTAGAAGTTGGCGGCGGAAGTCTACGGATTTATCAGCGAGAAATTCAACAGCAGGTGTTTGAAGCGATTGGTTTATCTCCAGAAGAAGCACAAAGTAAATTTGGCTTTCTCTTAGAAGCATTTGAATATGGTACACCGCCGCATGGTGGCATCGCCTACGGTTTAGATCGTTTGGTAATGTTGCTAGCTGGGGAAGAATCCATTCGAGATGTTATTGCTTTTCCGAAGACACAACAAGCGCGTTGTTTGTTAACAGATGCACCTTCAAGTGTAGATGCTAAACAGTTGAAAGAATTGCACGTTGCTTCGACTTATAAACCAAAAGCTTAACAAAGTGCAAGGGGGGTACAGAAAGTTAAAGTAAGCCTTTATAGCTCAGTTCTTCTTTAACTATTCTGTTATGTTTATTATGCTCCCTTTGCCTTTCATCAATTGCTGGACTGTATTCTAAAGGAGGCTCTAAACACTCTAAATGTTCTTTTTCTCCATTTTCATAAATTATGATGTGACGATCATTGGTCATTCTATGGATAGCGTAATACTCAAGATACTCAGCATCATCTTTTATCCCAAAAATAAAATTTATCTTCCAACCAGCTTGAAAAATTGAACCTTTCTGACGCTTTTGTATATTCTCTTCTGGCAAGGTAATTTTCCATTTATAAAAATATTTATTAAATTCATTTGTAATTACATCCATCTTTATATCCATTAGCCAAAGTCCTAGTGTAACTCCAATACAAGTAGGGTGGGCAATGCTGATTAACGACTTGAATTGAGAAAGCAAATATTTTTCTTGGTTTCATCTACCATTTAACTTAACAGAACAGTATTGCATGTAAATTATAAGGAGAATTAATGGAAGTTTTCTTAGCTAATATTAATCATCTTGAAAGTGTTTCAGTACTATTTGATAAATATCGTATTTTTTACAATCAGACATCAAACCTTGAAGCTGCCAAAGAGTTTCTCAAGGAACGTTTCAACAATAATGATTCAGTAGTATTTGCAGCTAATGACAATGGGAAATTAGTTGGATTTACTCAGCTTTATCCCAGCTTTTCTTCAGTGTCGATGAAACGAGTATGGATATTGAACGATTTGTATGTAGAAGAGTCGCATCGCCGTAGAGGAATTGCAAAATTATTGATGAGTGCTGCGGAAGAATATGCAAAAGAAAGTGGAGCAATTCGAGTAATTCTATCTACTCAAATTTCTAACATAACCGCGCAAAAACTCTATGAAGCGCAAGATTACATTAAGAATGAAGAGTTTTACCATTACGCTTTGCGGTTGCAGTAATGCCATGACATCAAATTGAGCTATTATGTCCGCATAATTACAGAACTTACGCAAAAATCGTTAACAAAAAAAACCCGCCGTAGCGGGTTACACAACAAACTAAGAACAATGAAAAATTGATTTAGCTGGAATACCTCATCTCAGCTTCCAGTTGACGGATTAGCTGTTCGTCGCCCTTTGCTCTGGCTACTTGCAAGCGATGCTCTAGGCTTTTTTGAATATTTTCTCTGTGAGCTTCTTGTGCTTTCCTTGCACTTTGTAGTCTACCTTGATTCATAGTGATTACCTTCTTTAATCTTTCACTTTATGTCTGGTATTGTTAACATAGCATATATTTTGTAGCTGTTGCTACAGAATTTTATGTCTTATTGTATATCTTAACAGAAAGATGTCTGAGCAGCGAATAGGTCAACAACGACTCATGACTTTTCTAAGCGATTTCGGCGATCGCGATATTTATGTAGGCGTAATGAAGGGAGTCATAGCCCAAGCCAATCCCAGGCTGAGGGTGATAGACTTAACGCACCAAATTCCACCGCAAGACATCGCCGCAGCTAGATTTTGCCTGATGAATGCTTATCCCTATTTCCCAGTTGGGACAGTGCATCTGGCAGTAGTAGATCCAGGTGTGGGAAGCAAGCGACGAGCGATCGCAGTAGAATTTGCTCAAGGGTTTCTAGTCGGCCCAGATAATGGTATCTTTAGCGGGGTACTTAGTCAAACTCTGGCGATAGCAGCCGTCGAACTTACAAATCTTAACTATTGGCGAACTCCTCAACCAAGCAACAATTTTCACGGTAGAGATATTTTTGCACCAGTGGCAGCTAGTCTTGCTAGTGGTGTCCCCTTGAAACAGCTAGGACAAGAAATCGATCCAGCAAGTTTGGTCAAACTGGATATAGGCGAGTGCAAGCAGACAAGCAATGGTGTAGTGGGTTGCATTCAATATATTGATCACTTTGGCAACCTAGTGAGCAACATTCCAGCGAGTTACGTACAAGGCAAAACTTGGTATGTGCAAGCTGCTGGGTTGAATATACCAGGTTGTAAAGCTTACAGTGATGTTAACTTGGGAGAGATACTAGCTTTAGTTGGCAGTCACGGCTGGGTAGAAATTGCCATTAATAGCGGTAATGCTCACTCACAGTTGCATTTAGATTGGCAAGCACCGCTTCAAGTTGTTCTAACGTAGAACCAATCACACTAACTAAAACTCTTCACTTAGGTGAGTTACAAAACCCACGAATCACGCATCATATCAAATATGACGTTGCATATTTGCAAAATGATTTGGCAACTTCTAAAATTAACTCCTGCCCCCTGCCCTCTTCACATCCACCCCCCAACTTCCGCATCAGTTAAAGGCTTCTCTAACTTGCTATATTCCGTTTGAGCAGCCCGTAATACGTGTTTCATCTGCACTGCTTCCCCGGCATCGGCGGCGAGGAAAGCTGCATTTAAGGCTATGTTACGGATGTTACCCCCAGCGACATTTAGCCGTGCTAGTTGCAGAGCATCTAAGTCTGCGGTTGGGGTGTCGGCGGGAAAGACGCGCCGCCAAATCTCGGCTCGTTGTGTTGTATCGGGGAAGGGGAATTGCACCACGAAGCGAATCCGGCGCAAAAAGGCTGTATCAATTGCACTTTTTAAGTTCGTAGTCAGGACTGCTAAACCTGGATAGCTTTCCATCCGTTGCAACAGGTAGCTAACTTCAATATTGGCATAGCGATCGCGCGCATCTTTAACTTCACTACGTTTGCCAAATAAAGCATCAGCTTCATCAAATAACAAAATCACCCCACCTTGTTCAGCAGCATCAAATACCCGGCGCAAATTCTTCTCTGTTTCGCCAATATATTTGCTAACTACCGATGATAGGTCAATGCGATAAAGATCGAGGCGCAATTTATGGGCGAGTACTTCTGCCCCCAAGGTTTTACCAGTGCCGCTAGCACCTGCGAATAAGGCACTAATTCCCAATCCTCTAGCACTCTTGCCACCAAAACCCCAATTGTTATATACAGTACTGCGTTGCCGGACATGAGCCGCAATTTCTCGCAGAACTTGTTTCTGTGCCTCTGGCAATACCAAATCTTCCCAATCACCAGATGGCTCAATCCGTTGGGCGAGTTCATCCAAACGCGGACGTGCTTGGACACGGCAGGCATCCCATAAAATGCTAGTGATATCGTTGTCTGGTTTTTGTGCTAACTGTCCTGCGGCTTCTGCACAAGCAGCCCGAATGGTTGCAGCACTTAGGTTAAACTGATCCACTAGGGTTTTAACTTGCCCGTTCATTTGTGATGCCATTGAACCTAGGGCATCTTGCCAAACTGTACCTTGTTCTTTGCTAGTTGGTTGATGTACGTCAAAATTAACTACTAGGCGTTGTCCTAGTCCAATCCGTTCTCGACTCGTAACTATTAAAAAGCCCTTGGTGCGTTCGATGAAACGAGCGATCGCATTCAGCCGCGCCATATCATTATTATCTAGTTCGTTGCAGTCTATGAGTAACGCACACTTACTTAAAATCGTCTCACGAGTCCATAGGCGAATCAGATTATCTAACTCACTAGGTACTAAGGGAATCAGTTGTGCAGGCATTACCCACAAACTTAAACCCTGGAGTTGACAAATGGCCGCGGCAATGGCGCGTTTGCTAGTTGTTTCGCTACTAGATAGCTGCACGATTGGTAAGCTATTAATTTTGTCAGCTTGCGACCAAACTGCTGCAACTCGCTCTGCTAAATCTTGGTGCGAGGGGACTAGATCGCTAACCTCTGGTAATGGTTCAATGATGCCAGCTAATCGTTCGTCAAGATATTGAATGCCCGTGAGATAATGTAAAATTCGTTCGTCAATTCTGACGGGACTGAGAGTCAAGGCATGACCATCACCAATTTGAATTAACCGCCAATGACGTAAGGGAGCATTTGGAGCGATCGCATCCCAGTGGACGTTAGGTAAAGCGGACAAAGCTAAACTTAGAGTTGGGTAAGCTCGTTGTAAATCTCCGTGCGTTATGGCGCACAATTTAGCAAAATCTCCATTCAACTCCATACCTGCACACAACAGCAACAAATCACGTTCAAAGGATGAGAGGCTAAATATTTTGCATACTCTCTCCAATGCCGATGGCGCAGGCATTGCAGCCGCCGCTTCCTGTAAAGCTTGCTGTAAATTCTCTTGATTTTTCTCTACAGATTGATTTTGCTCTTTTGCTGTGTGATTTTCTAAAATTCCACGCACCACGGCAAGGGCTGCTGATAAATAGCGGTAGTTTGCCTCATCCCAATTACTATTTGTTGTAGCATTCATAAGATTGTCACCTGTGGCGAATCATAAGCTCCAGACTGATTCTTCTGGTACAGTGGACTTTCTGCCCCATCTACTTGCACCCGAACAATATAAGTCCCTGGCTTTACATTTTTGATAGGAATAGTAATTGCATCGGTGTCTTCAGTGCGTGGTGCAACCAAGAAAGAGTAAGCTACCGGACTATTAACTGATACTTCATTGAGTAGCAAAACTACTCGCTGCGCCTTACCAACTTTGGGCTGGAATTTAACCGTAATTTCTGCTGTGCGTAAATTTTCACCGCTATTTTCCACTTGAGCGACAAATGCCGTAATTGTTGGATGGATGACAAAAGCTGCAACGTTTGATTCAAATAGATAATCTGTTTGTCCTGCATTGCCCATTGTTAGATGTACAACTTGGATAGTTTGCACACTTGCATATAAATCTGATGGGATTAACAGGCTAATTTGTGTTTCTTTAACATCATGAGGTACTAGTAAAGTCTCCCTATGACTCAAACGGATTCGGGTAATCTCACCGCGTAAACGTTTACCACGAATTACTAATGTTGTGCCCGTAACAATCGTTTGCTCCGTCTTTGCCGAAGCCATAACTTGCTCTATAGTCGGTTGAGACAAGGGCATTATGTAGACTTCAGAATTTTCAGGTTTGCTACTCTCAATCAATACCATTGATGCCAAATAGGTAGCTGAAGGTCGATAGTGTGTTTGTAACGCAGACCATAATTTAGAAGTTTCTTCCATGTTAAAAAACTCTGGAGTCAGTTTAATCTGACCAATTTGTTCAGCTAAATCAGGTACAGATACACTTGCTACAGCTTGCGAAAAAGCGCTTGAGGTATTGGTTGTAGAAGCATTTATCAGAGTATTCTCAATAATATCCGATGTGATGGCTGGTGTTTTGTGTAATAAATGCATTGCATAGCCCAATAAAAGCTCCGCCTGAAAATCCTTGGCTCCATAAGCTGTTAGTAAGTAATGGAGGTCAAGAGCTAGTGGCTGGCTCTGAGAGGATGTGTTTCCATTTATACGTGAATGTCTGCTCCGAAATTCCTGAGATACCCAATCTACATTGCGGTTCTGTGTTACTTGATAAAGAAACAGGTTAATTTGAGCCCGCTCGTCAGCTTCAACTGAAATTCGATCGGGCGGTAGGGCAGTTACAATCACATCACCAACACTCGCAGCGATCGGATCGCTGACTAAGCCATTTTCCAGCAAGACTTTTAGTACTGCTGTCACGGCGGCTATAGAGAGTACATTACTCATCCTCGTTCCTCATGGCAATAGCACATCTTAATCATGTACGCCAGAGTACATTGACAGAATATATTTTGCAAAACTTTAAATATTCTGTAACAGAGACTATCCGCATGGCATACGAAGTATCAGCACTAATGAACCTAAAGACCTCGTATAATTTGCGTTAACTTCACATCAGGAACCAATTTAAAGTACCATAGGGCTTAATTTTAAACATTTTATCAAATTGCTAATATTATTTTAAGTTAGTAATATGTTAAGCTGAGTATAATCAGATAAACGCTAAGTAATATATATTACTAATATTCATCTAAGTTACCAAGTAAGCAAAATATTTGTAATACTAGTAGTATATCTGAGCTAAAGTCAAAACCTTAAAGTTACTAGAATGGGTTCCCCCAGATGAAATCCCCACCTCCTTCAAATTCTTGGATTGGTCGCTTGGTAGGTGATAACGAGCGATATCGTTTAGACAAACGGTTAGGCGGGGGTGGCATGGGAGATGTCTTCCTGGCAACGGACACCCGTGTGGGTCAACAGGTAGCGTTGAAGTTGCTCAAAGATACGCTGGTGGCATCACAAGAAATGAGAAAGCGTTTTGAGCGTGAGGTAGCAGTTTGTGCTGCTTTGCAAAGTGACCACATAGTTAAAATTAGTGATTGTGGATTCACCCCAGAAGGCTTTCCATTTTACGTAATGGAATATTTACGCGGGCAAACGCTCAGACAATTACTGCTGCGCGAGAAGCGGCTATCTGTTGAGCGGGCGGTGAAAATTATGGCGCAAGTTTGCAAAGGTTTACAGCTTGCCCATCAAGGGGTTACTCTCCAACGGGAAGGCGGAAAAAGTACTGAACATATTCAGGTAATTCATCGTGACCTGAAACCAGATAATATATTTTTAGTACCTACAGATTTGGGTGAGTGGGTGAAGGTTTTGGATTTTGGTGTTGCCAAAATTCGGAGTGAATCTTCAGAAAATCACAATATTACAAATATTACCAGTACTTTTATTGGGACATTTCGTTACGCACCTCCTGAGCAAATCCAAAGCGATAAAAACCTGGATGCAAGAGGTGATATTTATAGTTTAGGAATTATCCTTTATGAAATGCTGAGTGCCGCCGATCCCTTTGGAATCAGCATTAAGGGTAGTCATGTCAGCGAGGCTTCTTGGGTATTAGCTCATGCCTATGAACCACCGAAGCCACTGCGATCGCAGCCAGGTTGTGAGCATTATTCCGTAGAATTGGAAGCAGTGGTGATGAAATGCCTCCACAAGAACCCAGCTAACCGATTTGCAACGGTAGAAGAACTCAATCTTGCTTTGCAAGCTGCTGCAAAATCCGTCACAAACACTATTAACTTACCCAAAAAAGCTACCGGGCAATCACAACCTTCCTACAATCAGGGTTCAAATCACGAAACTGTTCCCAGACAATCAAACGACGATACCGTTTACCGTCCTCCATCTGCATATAATCAGGGTTCAAATCACGAAACTGTTCCCAGACAATCGAACGACGACACCGTTCTCCGTCCCCCATCTGCATATAATCAGGGTTCAAATCACGAAACTGTTCCCAGACAATCAAACGACGACACCGTTCTCCGCCCTCCATCTGCATATAATCAGGGTTCAAATCACGAGACTATTCCCAGACAATTTAACCCGATTGAGCAAAACCAATCTGAGGAAACAGTTCCTCCCCTTCAGCCTGGATACAACCAAGGTTCAAATAACGAAACAGTTCCGAGGCAGTTTAATCCCGTTGAGCAAAGTCCACAGAGTCCTGTAAATAATCCCAACCCCAGGAAACCGGACGTGACCTTGTATCAACCGCGACCTGGGGCAAATCAAGGTAGACAACAGGTACCACCAGATAAAACATTGTTTCAACCGCGACCTGGAGCGAATCAAGGCGGACAACAGGTACCGCCAGATAAGACATTGTTTCAACCGCGACCTGGAGCGAATCAAGGCGGACAACAGGTACCGCCAGATAAGACATTGTTTCAACCGCGACCTGGAGCGAATCAAGGCGGACAACAGGTACCGCCAGATGTGACATTGTATCAACCACGGTCTGCATCCAGTCAAGGCAGACGACAAGCACCACTAGATGACACTATTTACCAACCAAAGCTAAGTGAGCAGCTAGCTACGAAAATTACTCCCAATTTTTTGCGAATCTTGGGAGTAGTGTTGGCCATTGGGCTGACTTTAGCCTTGGTGGCCTATATTTATACTCAATCTCGTAAAGAACCTAGCAACCAGGAAAGTTTACCTAATAGCGATCGCATTCAGAACTAATTAGCTAATAGCTTACCTATGTTCATCCCAAGCTACAGGAAAAGAATAATCTGAAAACGCCGAGAAATCATGATTTTCGCTGCGGGTTTCTTCATCCAAAAACTTGACAACTTTGTTATAAATATCTTGTGCTTGTTGCGGAGAATCACCGATGCTGGTTAATCCCAACTTGCCAAACTGCGAAAGACAACCCATGAGATGAAACACTGTGCCAGTCTCTGTACCAGTGTCAAAGTGTAGTCTGTGTTCAGCGATGATATCCATCAAATCATTAGGTAACAATCCCTGATAGCGCTCTTTTTGCAAATTATCAGTAGCAATGTAGTATTTTGGACGACCTTGCTGACTATAAAATAAGCCCGTGGAAAGGTCATAGCGACCGTTTGTTAATAATTTCAGGGTCATGAATGGATGAGTTGTGCCACCTTTACGCAGATTAATTTCGATCGCCTGAATATCCCACTCACCATTACCCTTGTCAACGGTGATAAAATCTACGCCAAATCGCTCTAAAGTACCTTTCTCTGCTAGCTTTCTACCAACTTGTAGTCCTAATTGTTGTAATTGCAATCGGTAGCTTTCATCAGCCGGGAAGCTACAACCAAGATAAATCTGACCGTCTGGACCTCCGAGAATTTGGTCGTGAGTTGAAAGGATTTCCACTTTACCAGTGGGTGTGATCCGTCCTTGGACACTGGGCGATCGCTTTATTTCCCCTTCTACAAATGCTTCGGCAATTGCCCCTAATTCCGGGATTCTTCCCGAAAAATTATCCCAAGTCTCAAGTTTTGCTTGAAAGCGCATTGTTGAGAAGCGATCGCTAATTGCTGCTACCCTTTGAGCATGAGTACCAATACCTGGTGCTAAATTCTCAATTGGCCTCAGATCGAGCAAGGCATTTCCCTCTCCCGAAATGCCTTCGTTGAGTTTTACCACTACCCGTTTTAATGTTGGTTGTCTTTCCCACAAATCACTGGTAGCTTCTGCTAAATCTGTGTGGTTCCAAATTTTTTCGCTACCATCTGGATGCGGAACTCCGCTTTCAGCGAAGATTTGCCGACTGCCACTTTTTGTCCCCCAAATCTGTAAATCTGGTGCAGCAGCATACAGTGGTACACCCAATTTTAAAGACAATTCGCCTTCCCAGTGCGAAGAGTTGTAGCAGATCATAAATGATTTATCTAGCCTCAAAGATTGATGAATCCGCTCTAGTAGACGGGGGCGTTCTAAAATCTTTTGACTAAGAGGTTTAAGGGAAGAATCGTAAGTAGAAAGTAGCAGCAAGCGATTGCGAGCATGAGAAAAGGGAATTCCTGGCAAAAGTTGCAGATAATAATCAATGATACTAGGATGCAGTGGTACTGATGTTATATAAACCAGCCGAGTCCGGGGATTCTGCAACCGAATTAAAGAAAATAGTAATCTTTCTTCATAATGTTCGCAGCCTTCGATCTTTTGGAGTTCGCGCTGGTCAAGACTCAGGGAGGGAATAATTAAAATATCCGCTTCACTATTGTCAAATGACTCGATCGTTTTCCAGCGATCGCGCAGGGTTAATTGTAATTGGCGAAACTTTTCAGCCTGCTCTAACTCGGAAATATTTAGTATTGCCATAACCCCTGCCCTCTAATAATCCCAATGTAGCGCACCACGCAGGCTTTTGGCCTATTAGTTTGGTAACTAGTAAGCAAGTACTTTATCCTGCAAAAATGTGGCTATGCAGATATCAGCTTAAATTAATACTCATGAACTTTAAACGCATGATATTACTATTCTGTCAAGCTACTTTTAAAGGTTTGTAGTAATGAGTTTATTACTTAGAAAATAAGGACTAAACTCATTAATCTAAAATTGTCCCTAGGATTCATCTTTTATTACGTGAAAAAACTCCGTACAATTTAGAAAGTCTTCTTTCCTATTGCTTCTTGCCTGCATACGCAAGTAACTATGGCTACGCCACGCTACGCGAAAAAAATCAAAGTGGATTCCTATATCTATAAATTTAAACTTGACAAACTGGTAGGTAGTTGTGCAGCTACAAAGTGAAAAAGTATAAATCTATATTTTCATTTATTGAAAATGGCATGGTTATTGAGTGAGCTAGAAGAATCATGATTAACTAATTGAATAATTTTTATTATTTAATTTATTTTCCGTCTTAAGGTTGAGCAAATTTTAACTTAGTTTACCTCTATAGAGCGATAAATTACAGCAACTTAATAGTTAACTTAAGAGCAGATGAAAGAGATAACTATTTCATCGAATCATAGTTTTATAGTTGTTCTTGCCGTCAGGTGAATAGTGTCTGTCATGTTTGAGTATAAATAACGTCAGCCGCCTACAATTGCTAGAAATAAGTACCTTGCTTACAAATTCGGGATATGTATACCCGAAAAATTGTAAATAGCAAGTAGGAGCCAAATACAGAAAATGGACCTTGGGTTAAATTTTTGATCCAGGGTTTGCTTTTGAAAATGGCTAATGAGAAAGATAGGGGTAATAAATGCCCAACTCAATATTCAATTACCAAGAAAAACCTATGCCTAAATCAAAAGAGAAAAAAGAGAAAACATTGCAGCCGCCACAGCAGCAAGAAGTACCAGGTGTTGAATCAGAAATGACACCAAAACCGAAAGCAGATGATGCCCAGTATCGAGGTAGTGGCAAGTTACAAGATAAAGTAGCATTGATTACGGGTGCAGATAGTGGTATTGGTCGTGCTGTAGCGATCGCATTTGCTAAAGAAGGTGCAGATGTGGCTATCCTTTATCTGAATGAACACGATGATGCCAAAGAAACAAAACATTTGGTAGAAAAACAAGGTCGTCGGGCAGTAACTATCGCAGGCGATATTGGCGATGAAACTTTTTGTCAGCAAGCTATCCAACAAACAGTTGGTGAGTTTGGCAAACTCGATATTCTCGTCAACAACGCCGCCGAACAACATCCTAAAGAAAGTATTGAAGAAATCACTAAAGAACAATTAGAGCGAACTTTCCGCACTAATATCTTCTCAATGTTTTTTATGACTAAAGCTGCACTCAAGCATTTGCAAACAGGCAGTGCTATCATCAATACCACATCGGTAACAGCTTATAAAGGTAGCCCACATCTGCTAGATTATTCTTCTACAAAAGGTGCAATCGTTGCTTTTACCCGCTCCTTATCACAAAATTTGGTGTCAAAAGGAATTCGCGTTAATGCTGTCGCACCAGGGCCAATTTGGACACCTTTAATTCCCTCAACTTTCCCCGAAGAGAAAGTTGAGAATTTTGGGAAACAAGTACCAATGCAACGAGCCGGACAACCAGAAGAAGTTGCCCCCAGTTATGTATATCTAGCATCTGATGATGCTTCTTATGTCTCTGGACAAGTTCTGCACGTAAATGGTGGCGAAGTTGTCAATGGCTAATTGAAGAAGAATTCAGAAGTCAGAATGGGCTAAACGCCCCGCTACCGCTAACAGGAGTCAGAATCAAGACGCTCGTTCCTCTCTACGAGACGCTGCGCGAACGCTACCGCTACGCTATCCGCTTTTTCGTACAGAATTAATTCTGTTAGCGGATAGCTAAGGTTTAGCCCATTCTGACTCCTGAATTCTGTTCAATAAAAAAGTTAGGAGTTAGAAGTCATAAAATTTGGAATTTTATATTTTTTGTTTAATTCCAAATTCAAAAACTAAAGTTATCAGAGTTCAAAATTATAACTTATTAACTTCTAACTACTAACTCTACCCTCATTGTCTTCCATTAGAGGGATGAGTAAAAATTGAAATATTGATAGTCTATTCAGCAGCATACATTTAGAGATAACAACTACGTCTATGGCATCTCATACACCACTATATGGCACAGAACTAGTAGATTGTGCTAGAGCAAATGCCAAGCAAGGAATTGAAACTGCTGCTTATCAATGTGGCTATGGTCAAGACCTCAACAAATTTGCCCGAGAACTCAGACAAGCTTGTGAAGAAATGAATTTACAAGTAAAAGAACTCAGTGGATTAATTACTGAACAAGACATGATACTGCAATTGGGTACTGGCGAAATTGTTGCTCCAGTGACGGAATCAGAATTGTAAAAAATAGTCATTTGTCGTTTGTAATTTGTTATTGATTAATGACCAATGACTCCTTTCTTAACCTTAAAATTAACTGCGCCAAATTGAAATAAATCAAAACGCCTACTACATCAACTTCTGTAGTAATAAATGGTGCTGACATCAATGCCGGATCTAAACAGGAGGTAGCAAAATAGAAACGGCAGTGCTGAACCAGAGATAAAAGCTAATACAGAAATCGCTAACAGGCACATGCCGCGATCGCTACTTCTAATCGCTTTTGCAGAAAGTAAGCCTAGATAGTAGCGATCGTTTCGCGGCCAACTATCTGCAATATGCCAAGCGATCGCATTTCATCAGTGTTCATCCCTCGAATCACCACTGTAGAAGACTGGGCACGCACATTACCGCTAGCTACAAGTCAGCAAAGGGACAAACGCCGTCAGTGTTACCACTTTTGTTAAGATTTTTTCTTGTGACTTAATAATTATTCCTGTAATGGTGTATTGGTTATAAGTAAAAACCAACAACCATACAACCTGCTTCTGAGCAATTTCTAATAAATTCATCTGAAAATAGTTGTCGCTCCCGACTGCACACTACCACCCAAGGTATAGATATCTTCGGTGGTTTCTTGTTATCTTCAAATCAGCTTGAACATTCCCACTTACACCCTAGTTTAAGAGCAATAGAGTTCAGATAAGACCAAAACACTTGTAGAGACGGCGATTTATCGTGCATCTCAAAAACCCAAAATTTTTGCCAGTAGCCCTTAACTGAACTTTATTGAGTTTAAGAGGATGTTTGGAAAGTCGTTAAGTATACTATAAACCCCGCTTCCATTCCTCTTTGCGAAAGATCGAGAGGCTTTGAATTCCCCCTTACCGCGTCGAGAAGGCAGGGTAGTTTGATATAAGTGGAAAAAAACAACAACTGGGTTGCAAAGCCTCTCTCCTGTTTCTTACCACAAAGATATGAATTAATAGTCAAGATGAAGCATAGATAAATATTACTTTTTTAAATCTTTAAATATTAAAAATTTTCTTTATATAATTTTCATTTCATTAAGAAATATGAGGCT
The DNA here is from genome assembly GCF_043099725.1 of Nostoc sp. C110. GTDB lineage: Bacteria > Cyanobacteriota > Cyanobacteriia > Cyanobacteriales > Nostocaceae > Nostoc > Nostoc muscorum_A. The sequence continues at coordinate 5,519,228 of NZ_CP171148.1, forward strand.
AGAAAACATGACATCATTCCCTATATTGGTAATTTTTATTTAAAAACCATTAAAACTTTTATATTCCTTTAAAAAGGTATATAGCAATATGAATATTTAAATAAAGTTCTATAAAAAAGATAGACATAACACCCTAATATAGTGTCAAATATGTAGTTGATAAATCTAATGACAGTACTTAAGCATTCTCATGTAAAATATAATTTTCGACTACTTAAGCATTTATCTGACATCTTGGATTTTGCTTTGTTTCAAATTTATGTAACTGCTTATCAGTTAGATTAAAGGCTCTCTTGAGAGGTTACTTGTAATTTTTAATTAAATTCACTTTGGTGAATTTAATCAAAAGATTATAAACTTGTAACAAAAAATAACCATTTATAAGGACTATTGCACCCTTCCGATAATTAATATCTGGTATTTCTTGTAGTACCAATTCTTCTCTATAATCTACCTTCAAAGAATATATAGAAAGGTACATCAGTCCATATTCGTTCATTTTGAGGTTGACACAAATAGGCAGCCCATTAGAAAGGGATATGAGCGAAGGAGCATATATAAAAAAATAGTTTCTATCAGCAATTAAGAGAAAATATTACATGCAACAAATATATTCATAAGAAAATTTACTGTTATCTTATTAATATGTTTACACCTAGTATAGATACGCCTTTTTTGTTGGAAATATCCATTATAAAACTAGTTCCACAACATTAATTATGGAATTAGTTCTAGCATTATTGTGAGGCATATATTTCAATGAATGAATTACAGAATCAAAATTCTAACCCAACAGTAATTGATAATAAATCTCTACAAACCCTTGATAAGACGCTGCTGCCAAGTATTTCTCCTCAAGCTAGTGCCAGTCTGCTTTCTCAAGGAGATGGACTCAAAGCAGAGTACTACGACAACATCGACTTCACCAACCTGAAGAAAACCCGCATAGATTCGACGGTGAACTTTGACTGGGGTCTTAGTTCTCCAGATTCGTCCATTGCTCCAGATACCTTCTCAGCACGTTGGACAGGTCAGGTAGAAGCCAAGTACAGCGAGACTTACAACTTCTATACCACTAGCGATGATGGTGTGCGGCTGTGGGTAAATGGTCAGCAAATCATTAATAAGTTTGTCAATCAATCACCGACAGAAAACACTGGCTCAATCGCTCTGGTTGCAGGTCAGAAGTACGATATTAAGCTTGAATACTTCGAAAATACTGTCACTGCCGTTTCCAAATTGGCTTGGTCAAGTGCTACTCAGACCAAAGAAATCATTCCTCAGTCACAACTTTATAGTCAGAGCAACGTACCTGTTATTGGTAATGGCAACGGACTCAAAGCAGAGTACTACGACAACATCGACTTTACCAACCTGAAGCAAACCCGTACAGATGCGACAGTGAACTTTGACTGGGGTCTTAGTTCTCCAGATTCGTCCATTGCTCCAGATACCTTCTCAGCACGTTGGACAGGTCAAGTGCAAGCCAAGTATAGCGAGACTTACAACTTCTATACCACTAGCGATGATGGTGTGCGACTTTGGGTGAATGGTCAGCAAATCATCAATCAGTTTGTCAATCAATCTACCACTGAATTTAGCGGCTCGATCGCACTAGTTGCAGGTCAGAAGTACGATATTAAGCTTGAATACTTCGAAAATACCGTCACTGCCGTTTCTAAACTGGCTTGGTCGAGTGCTACTCAGAACAAAGAAATCATTCCTCAGTCCCAACTTTATAGCCAGAGCAACGTACCTCCTAGTGGTAATGGCAACGGACTCACAGCAGAGTACTACGACAACATCGACTTAACCAACCTCAAGAAGACCCGCATAGATGCGACGGTGAACTTTGACTGGGGTCTTGGTTCTCCAGATCCGACCATTGCTCCAGATACCTTCTCAGCACGTTGGACAGGTCAGGTACAAGCTAAGTACAGTGAGACTTACAACTTCTACACCAGTAGCGATGATGGTGTGCGGCTGTGGGTCAATGGTCAAGAAATTATTAATAAGTTTGTCGATCAATCACCTACAGAAAACACTGGCTCGATCGCACTAATTGCAGGTCAAAAGTACGATATTAAACTTGAATACTACGAAAATACTGTCACTGCCGTTTCTAAACTGGCTTGGTCAAGTGCTTCTCAAAGCAAAGAAATCATTCCTCAGTCCCAACTTTATAGTCAAAGCGCTAATGGCAACGGCAACGGACTCAAAGCAGAGTACTACGACAACATCGACTTTACCAACCTGAAGCAAACCCGTACAGATACGACAGTTAACTTTGACTGGGGTTTTGGTTCTCCAGAATCGTTCATTGCTCCAGATACCTTCTCAGCACGTTGGACAGGTCAGGTACAAGCCAAGTACAGTGAGACTTACAACTTCTATACCACTAGCGATGATGGTGTGCGACTCTGGGTGAATGGTCAGCAAATCATCAATCAGTTTGTCAATCAATCTGCCACTGAATTTAGCGGCTCGATCGCACTAGTTGCAGGTCAGAAGTATGATATTAAGCTTGAATACTTCGAAAATACCGTCAATGCCGTTTCCAAACTGGCTTGGTCGAGTGCTTCTCAGACCAAAGAAATTATTCCTCAATCACAACTGTATTCACCAGTTCTTCAGACCACAATCACATTAGGATCATCTTCCACAACTCTAAACGAAGGCGCTGTTAATGCTACCATAACTTTGCTCAGGAGTGGTGATTTAAGCAGCACATCTTCAATCAAGTATGCAACCATAGCTGGTACTGCCACAGCAGGAGTTGACTACGGAAGTGATGGTAGCGAAAGCGCTGGAACAATTATTTTTGCGCCGGGTGAAAGTAGCAGACAAGTATCAATTCCGATCAATGACGATTCATTAATAGAAGTAGATGAAACCTTTAGTTTTGTTATCGATCAGCCAGGGGGAGCAACACTAGGACTCCAAAGAACTCTTGGAATTACGATTCAAGATAACGATCGCTCTGGCATCGATTTTAGTGCGCCAGTAATTAATGAGGGTGCCGGTACAGCTACAGTGACAGCTACACGGGGTAACACTGTCGGGGCTGCTAGTGTCAACTACACAACTGTGGATGGAACTGCTAAAGCTGGATCTGACTACCAAAGTAAATCTGGAACCTTGAGTTTTATCGCAGGACAAAGCCAGCAAAACATTATTATCCCCATTATTAATGACAACGTTGAGGAATCAAATGAAACATTTACTCTCAACTTTAGTAATGCAGTTGGAGTCCAACTAACTAATCAACAAACAACTATCACGATTCTTGATAATGACTCTACTAAGTTTGCTTTAGATACAGTAGCTTCTGGTTTGAATCAACCCGCAGCTTTTGACTGGACAGCTGACCAAAAGCAGATGTTCATTGCTCAGAAAAATGGGGTAGTGCGAGTCTTAGACAACGGCAAATTATTAGCAACACCATTTATCGATATTTCTGGACAGGTAAATGACACGCGCGATCGCGGTCTTTTAGGCATTGCTGTACATCCAGATTTTGGCAAAAGTCCAACTGGCAATAACTATGTTTACCTATTGTATACTTACGATCCACCAGAAACTAATCCAAACAACCCAAAGAACAATCCCAATAGCACATTGGACAATCCCGATCAGAATGGGAATCGGACTGCACAGCTAATTCGGGTAACAGCTGACCCGAAAACAAATTACACTACTGCCATTGCCGGCAGCCAATTTGTGCTATTGGGTACTAATGCCACTTGGGATAATATTAGCCGTCCAGATGGAAATAGCACAAATGTCTCACTTGGCTACGCACCATCAGGAATTATTAACAAAGATACTGGTAAGCCGTTTACTAGCTTGCAGGATTATCTCAATAATCTTGATAAAGTCCAAAATGTCCAGAATTTTATAGCCAACGATAGTGAATCTCACTCAGTTGGTGCTGTGCGCTTTGGTACCGATGGTTCTCTGTTTGTGAGCTTAGGAGACGGGACTTCCTACAACGGGATAGATCCGCGAGCAATTCGCGTTCAGGATATCGATAATCTGTCCGGCAAGATCCTGCATATTGATGCGATTACTGGTCAAGGTCTATCAAGTAATCCTTTCTACAACGGCGATCCCAATAGCAATCGTTCCAAGGTTTATAACTTAGGTTTACGTAACCCCTTCCGTTTCACAATTGATAAGAAGACCAATACCCCTGTTATTGGTGATGTTGGCTTTGATACTTACGAAGAGGTCAATATCGGAAAACCAGGAGCTAACTTTGGCTGGCCGTTCTATGAAGGAGGTCTTGATGCAAAAGGCAACATTGTCAGCCTGCAACAACCAAAATATGCAACCCTAAATGCAGCAAAAGACTTTTATAGTAGTGGCAAAACTGTTACAGCACCAGTTTATACTTACAAGCATTTTAGTTCCAATTCGATTACTATGGGTGACTTTTACACAGGCAATACTTTCCCCTCAATCTATCAAGGTGCGTTATTCGTTGGTGATTTCAGTCAAGGAACTATCGATGCTTTGACATTCGATAGCCAAGGCAAACTTGTCTCTGTTAAGCGGTTTGCTTCCTCAGCAGACACGCCAAATCTAGGAGTGCCTACACAAATCACCACAGGAAAAGATGGTAATCTGTACTACGCAAACTTGACCGGGGGTGAAATTGATCGCTTCCGACCTGCTTAGAGATGACTTGAAGGATGCAGGATAACGCAGCGGTAGCGAGTCCGCGAGGTCGGCAGGAGGCAGGAAGAAGGAAGTAAACTTTTTATGCCTGATTTTGAATCCTGTACTTTATACCTCATTTACTTGAAAACTGCTGTATCAATTATCAGTGAACAGTCGAATAACTGTGCACTGATTTTTGTCAAGATAACTTTGTCAGAAATCCCAATAATTTTTTAGTATTTGATGTCAAGAGTGTGCGGCGGTAAGCATCAGCTGCTTTTTTAATAGCTTCGGCTTGAGTGGGATAAGGATGAATTACACAGCTTAACTTACTCAAACCGAGCTTATTCACCATTGCTGTAGTTAATTCTGAGATCATCTCACCCGCGTGACTGGCGACAATAGTTGCACCAATTATTTCATCAGACCCCTTTTTATGGTGGATTTTGAGAAATCCTGATTCTTCACCATCTGCGATCGCTCGATCTACACTACTAAAAGGTATTTTAATTGTCGTCACCTCAATACCCAATTTCTGCGCCTCGTGTTCGTACATCCCCACGTGGGCAATTTCTGGGTCAGTATAAGTTACCCACGGCATCACCAAACTGCTGAGTTTCGAGCGTCCTAAGCCAAAGGGAGAGAACAGCGTATTTTTAATTACAATCCGCGCCGCAGCATCAGCAGCATGGGTAAACTTCCAGTTCATGCAGATATCGCCAGCCGCATAAATTTTGGGATTCGTCGTCTGGAGGTAATCATTTACCTTCACACCTTGGCGCTTGTCGTATTCTACACCCACAGCTTCTAAATTTAGATTTTCGACATTTGGCGATCGCCCCGCACCGACTAAAATTTCATCTACTGTCACCGAATCTCGATGACCATTGGAGGAAAAGTAAAGTCGTTTCCCCTCAGTAACAGTTACCACTTCTTCTAATTTGGAATTCAACACTACGCGAATTCCTTCCCTAATCAAAACCTTTTGCAGAACTTCAGCAGCTTCAGCGTCTTCTTTATTCAAAAGATGAGAACCGCTATGGAAAAGTACCACCTCAGAACCCAAGCGGCGGAAAGCTTGCGCCAATTCGCAACCAATGGGGCCGCCACCAATCACCGCTAAACGTTCCGGTCGTTGAATTAGGGAAAAAACCGTCTCATTCGTTAGATAACCCGCATTTTCAATTCCCGGAATCGATAGTTGTGCGGCTCTTGCGCCAGTAGCAATTACAGCTTTTTTAAACCGCAGGGTTTTACCGCCAACTTCCACAGTATTCTTACTCGCAAATCGACCGCTACCCAAAAAGACATCGACACCCAACTTTTGAAACCGCTCCGCCGAGTCGTTGTGGCTGATATCAGCCCTTATCCGCCGCATCCTTGCCATGACTTTGGGAAAATCCACATCTATATTATTATGTTGGGGAATATTAACTCCCAAGTTTTTAGCATCCCAGATTTCGCCAACTACACGGGCAGACCGAATAATAGTTTTAGATGGTACGCAACCAACATTTAAGCAATCTCCACCCATAAGATGCTTTTCAATTAACGCCACTTTTAAACCCAAATCTAGACCCGCAGCACCCGCCGCCACCACTAATCCCGCCGTACCAGCCCCAATTACTACCAAATCATAAACATCGGCAGGTTGAGGATTAACCCAATTTTGCGGATGCACGTAAGATACCAACTTTTGGTTATACTCATCCGTTGGGCGAACCGTGACTCTCTCTAAATCTGAATTGGTCATTGGCGAAACCTCTTTTAAGAATTGAAAATACTAAAGTCAACTACCTTTGGGAGGAATTGAAAATTAAGAATCCTGATAAATTTAGTTGGTTCAGTCTCTTGTTTTTTATGTTTGTTTAATAATAAATACAACCTTTGAATTGTTTTGTCCGTTTGGGAATTGACAGATACGATTAAAGTTTTCCTGTATAAACGTTTCAACAATCGATAATTTACAGCAATTTGCTGTTGAATAGCCCACAATAAAGTACCTACAATTCCTCTTCTAAAGCTTTACGTGCAATCCGGGTTATATAAACTGTAACGGCTACTGTCGCAATCAAACCCAAAATCCGAATTGCCCATTGTAAAGTTGGGTTAGTAGGTTGAGCTTCAGTACCAATCATGGCAAGATTACTTGCAAGGGAACCTATATAAACGTACATAATGGTTCCAGGAATCATCCCTACAGAGCCAATGAAATAATCTTTAAGTGAAACTCCCGTGATGCCAAAGGCATAATTTAATAAATTGAAAGGAAATATTGGCGAGAGTCGCGTTAGCAGGACAATTTTTAATCCTTCTCTGCCAACAGCTTGGTCAATAGCGGCAAATTTTTTGTTATCTGCAATTTTACCAGCAACCCAACCCCTTGCTAAATAACGTCCAACGAGAAAAGCAGCTGTAGCGCCAAGGGTTGCACCAATGAAGACGTACAAAGAACCCCAAACTACGCCAAATATAACGCCAGAACCCAAGGTGAGAATAGAACCAGGGAAAAAAGCAACGGTGGCGATAATGTAAAGGGCAATAAAAGCTATGGCTCCCAATGCACCCAGGCTATCAATCCACTGCAACGAATCCCGTAAAATGGTTTGAGGATTGAAATAATTTGGATTTGCAGATTCTTCTGCTAGAGCCGCGTCTGTGTTTAATGCGAAAGCACTCGCCAATATCAATAATATTAATACACCTAGGTTAAAAAGCTTCTGTAAGTTTCTGGCATCAATACTTTTAAATATCTGAATGATTGTTATTTTTGTCATGGGTTGTTATTTCTTCTAATGCCACACTTTGAGCTAATGCTTTTTGAGAAACTTTTGTGATATATACAGTCACAGCAACGGTAGCAATCAACCCAACTACTTGCATTATCCATTGCCAGACTTGAGTTTCTGGAGTAGTTGGTTGATGAGACGTGTTAATCATGGCAAGATTACCAGCTAAAGAACCAATATAAACGTACATCACAGTACCAGGAATAATGCCAAAGGAACCTAATATATAGTCTTTGAGAGAAACCTGTGTGACTCCAAAAGCATAATTTAATAAATTGAAGGGAAAAACGGGACAGAGACGAGTTAGAAAAACTATTTTCCATCCCTCTTTAGCAACTGCTAAATCAATTGCTTTAAATTTAGGATGTTTGTCCATTTGTCGAGAAACCCAATCTCGTGAAAGGTAGCGTCCAATAATAAAAGCTAAAGTTGCTCCGACTATTGCAGCAATTAGCACATATATTGACCCCCAAAATACTCCAAACAGACAACCACCTTTGAGTGTCAAGAGAGAACCCGGTATAAATAATAACGTTGCCAAGTTGTAAATGAATATATAAGCGATAGGCCCTAAAACTCCAAGACTCTCAACCCAAATGATTGATGTGTGTAAAAGTCCTTGAAAGTTTAATTGTTTAGCAGCAATTATTAAAGTGAAAATCAGGCAACTTAGGAGTAGTAGTTTGAGTTTAGAAGTTAATAAAGGTTTTTTCATTTTTATAAGTTTGACCTTCTGAGGCTCAAATTTGAAACCTAGATTTTAAATTCACTGCTCCTAAGATATAGTACCCAGATGAGAAACAGCTTAAATTCTTTTAAATTTTTCTCGGCGATACCAACAACGAATTCGCTCAGGTGAAACGCCGAGTAAATAAGCAATAATTACTATTTGATTAAGCAGCGTAGTTTTGAATACTCCCTTTTGCAACCATCTACGGGCTGAAGTAACAACAGGTGTAAGAATAATTACAATTCGTCCAATGGGTTTTAAGCGACGTATGAGTTCAAAGTCTTCCATGATAGGCAATTCAGGAAAACCACCAATTTGCTGAAATACTTCCTTGGTTAAAAAAATTGCTTGGTCGCCGTAGGGCATTTGGCAAAAATGCGATCGCACATTTACTCCCCACTCCACCCATCGTAAACTTAAAAGTGGGGCATCAATCCGCAACTTAAATGCACCAGCTACAATCCCAGGTTGTTCTAGCGCTGTGCGAATCATGTCATCAAACCCAGTCGGTAAACGGGTATCTGCATGAAGAAATAACAGAATCTCACCGCTAGCCGCTACAGCACCCGCGTTCATTTGCACAGCACGACCGGGAGATGATGAGATAACTTTGACATTTAAAGACTGAGCTATTTCTATGGTGTCATCTTTAGAGCCACCATCTACTATGATTACTTCTATATTTGTATTGGGTTGAGTAGTTACAATTGCTTCTTTGATATTCCCTGCTTCATTAAGAGTCGGAATAATAATAGAAATTCTAGCTGCGTCAATATTTTGACTCATAAATTATTATTTTATGTTACTGACGGATGGAAAGTTTACCCTCAGTTTATTGACCCTCCTAACGTCGCTACCGCTTCGCTATCGCAAAATACTATGTTATTCTAAGACCGTAGAAATATTAAAATACTCTATTCGATGATTACTTCACTACTTGAAGTATCGTTTTATATCGGTGTTTAATTAATTCATACCGCACTCAGCAACGTCGAAAAATCTTGCGATGCCTGCGGCGGGCGGAGCCATCGCTTCGTATACAAAAGCTTTAGAATTTAAAAATGGCAAAAGTTTTTGGAGAGTGACAAAAGCGGTTGATGGTGATTGTCATGCTTCTAAAATGCAGCATTTAGGTCATTTTCAAAAATACAGTATTTACGAGATTACCTGCGGAATCTGGATTTAAATAAATCTCCGTCTGAAAAAGTCTTTATAATTAACAACTCATCATGAAAACTAGTATTTTTCACCGCCTGTGCCACACCCTGACAAATGGTCGAATGGGGCTATTGTTGCTCGGTCGAAGGCGCGGCATCGGCGGATGGAGAAACTGAAACTTTGAGTTTTCTATGGAATGCTGGGACAATCGCCCTGCTTTACGGATTTAGAATTGCTCGGTTTCTTTTAATTAGGCGCTCTTACCCCATTTTGTCCCAATGCAGAATAGTCTCTGGGTGGGAAGAGGCTGGCTGCACTATTTACATCATACTTAAATCCTTGGACAGGAACTCTTTGCATGAACGTAATCCCTTGAGCGGGAGCGGGTGATATTCTTGCGTTTCTCCCATAAGCATCTGTATAGATTACTGAATTTGCAGAATTGCTAAATGCAAGACCAGAAAAGTGAGTTTCTCTCTGAGTTGTTCCTCGGAAGGGCGATCGCGGGTCGTCCCATTCTACTTTGCTACCAGCAGCTAATGTTTCTTCGCAAATTAAAGTTGTAGAAAGAGGATGCGCTGGGTCGTAGCAGCTATTCACAGTCCTATTGATCTTCGTTGTGGTAGACGGATCATAAAAACGGGAAGGATTTGTGACCTTAAAGTAAAAACTTTTTCCAGCAAAGCCAGTAAGCCAAGATTCAGTATTTCTTGAATTTACATCTGCCGTTTTTTGATCAACTGTCCCACGCTGGTAACAACCAGCAGTAGGAATGGCGCGATGGGCATCACCATAGGGTTGATTCATAGGGGAGGGAGGAATGCCAGGATTTACCGTTGATAAGTTACACAAAGAAGTTTCAGGTTCTTTAAATTCTCCGGCAGCACCAAACAAAGCAAAATGCTTTAAATTGAAGGGTTCAAGCCCATCACATTTACCAGACGCAAACATTTCATGGGCTGTATTTACTAGCGCATCCGGCGAATGTGTACCCATGTGCAGTTTTAAGCTCACGTCACAGGATTTAATTAAACTGCTGTTGCTGGCATTGGACATCTGCCAATTGTTGGCAACAAGAACCTTATGCCCAAAGTGATCTTCATTTCTATGAACAGATGGATTAGATGGATTATTAGTTGCTAGTTGCTCATTTACATAGCCAAAAGCTGGCATCCCTGCAATATTAAATACCTCTGAACTGAGCGGATCGTCGCCATGCTCGTGACCGTAGGTACAATACGTATTTGTTTCAGGGTTGAAATCTACAGGCGGATGCCATGTGGGGTAGACTTTGCTATCCTCGGCCTTGGTAAAATAAGTATCATGCATCCACTTGGGGCATTCCCATGTTTTGCCAGGAGACCACAGCCCATAGGATTTGGCCAGAATCTGAGAACTGTCTGGCAGTTGGTTTTGTGTTCGTATCGGTCTGCCAGAAATAGGAATAACAGGCGAACCTTGGTTTACATTATTGGATTGGATTTTTTGTATCTCGTCAATTTTTTGCTCTGTATCCTTTGCCCAGAAGGCAAACCAATTAAAGCGCATAGAACGGTTAGAGCCTGGAAACCTAATGACCAGGTTTTGTTTTCCTTTTGCAAGGCTCTTATTCAAAGGACACGGAACTGTACGATAGTTTGACAGAGAACCAGTGCTGTTGATAGTACAGCTCCCCACCACAGTGCCGCTAACTGAACCTAAGCGCACTTCAACGCTGTTTGTCCCAGAAGGTAAAGCGATACGCAGCATCAATGCCTCTACACCACTACCTAAGTCAAGGTTGTTGTATATTGCATAGTTACCATTGGCGGTGTTGGTTAGTTCCTGGGTTTGCTCTGTATACACAAGATCAAAAGGATTTTCGCTACGCTCCCAATAGTCTCCCCAGGCTGTGTTTAGTCCAGAACGAAACGATGAGTTGAGAGCATCTACACGCTTAAATACAGGCCAAGGTGCCGATGCGCTCGACGGAATAGTCAATGTGCTGGTAGCCGCCACAACCTTCAGTGGCTCCAAAACCGGAATATTTAATACATGATTAATGCCGGATAAACTCAGTAGTAACAGTAACGTAATAGCAGTGTGCAGAAAAAATCTGCTTAATTTAGGGTTCACATCATTTATCCTCTGAAATTAAACGGCGTTGCTGAATCAAAACAAAACATAAACAAACTAGCCGCAGTCAACAGGCTGCCAGTTACTACATCTACTAATGACTCTTGAAATATGTCAGAGCTAATAGATTAGAGATTGAACTAACAACTTCAGTATTTATTCGGGTGGAAAAATTTTGAAAATGTCGTTTTTTCAAAATGTGATGACTATCACTTTTCCATTAATTTAGGCTAGGCATCCTTCTTTCGTTACTACGCAGAGAGTATATCAGGGATCAAACCGTTCGAGAACCATATATAATTAATTTTGTAATTTTGTCTGATTATTTATAAGCTTAGATTCTGACCTATTTACAACGAAAAATGTCTTAAAGTACCATTGTCAGTTTAAATTTACGTTAAGAGTGCAATCTGCGATCGCCTGCTTGAAGCTTTTTGCATAGAGGCTTTGCCTGTTTTCAGATATGTCTTATTAAAGCTTTCGTTGCTTGATGGGTTGAGCCGGATTACCTGCATAAATGGTCATCGACTGTAGCGATTTTCCAGTAACTCCACCTAATGTTAGTACTGCTCCTCGACCAACAGTGACCCCTGGCCCAATTACAGACTTGGCAGCAATCCAACTACCCTCTTGAATATTGATTGGGGCAACAATTAATTTAAAATCGGGATGATTCCAGTCATGATTTCCGGTGCAGAGATAGACCATTTGAGATAGGCAAACATGGCTTTCAATGGTGACACAAGCGAGGTTATCTATCCATACATTTTCCCCAATCCAAACAAAATCACCAATGTCTAACCGCCAGGGAAATTTTACCCGCACTCCAGGTTTAATGCGGACACCTTGACCGACTGTAGCCCCAAAACTGCGGAGTACCCAAATCTTAAAAACTGAAAATGGTAGCCAATAACTTTCAACTAAGGGCGATCCAATAAAATACCAAAGAAGCTGCTTCCAGTATGGTGCTCCTGGAGTATAGTCGTTAACAGTATATTGATTTAGGCGCATACGGTGGTTAAATTTATCGAAATAGCATTCAGGAGCCAGAATTCAACATGAATTCTATACGACTGGCGGACTTTGACTTTGGTGTGACACTTCAACAAGGCTCAGTCGAACGCTGAATAGATGGTTTTAAGACCCCACCAAATCGTAGATTTAGTGGTCAACCTTTGTAGCTGTAGGTCTGAATCTCATATTGATGGTTACTGAGTGTATCGAAGTATTGTAAATATTTATAATATTGAAAATAAATTCTTAATAACTACTGACTAATTAAGTTTTAAATTTCTCAGCTTCTATAAGTCGAATGCTCAAGAGTATTTCTGCCAGAACACGCTGAAAAGCATAGTACCAACCATGCCAACCATCTAGAATACCGCCTTTGATAATCAAGCAATAAAATAAAATTATAAAAGGTGCAATAATTTTTTGTTTGCGGATGCGATCGCCTAAACTAAGTTCACTAGTAGGAGTCTCTAGTAATTTCTTTACTTCCAATACCATATAACGCTCCTGTGCCCATAACCAACGCTTTAGGGGTTTGCGATCATCGTGGTGAATATAGGCAGAAAGTGTTGCAGAGTTACCAAACATCTGCAAAAGTTGTGTGTGTCCATCATCGATGTACTTAGCCTTGCTTTTACGAAAAAGTACTTGACGAGGTGGAAGTATACAATTACGCATTGGTTTACCAAACACACAATACTGGAATCTGGCAAAATAGCCATCAATCTTTCCATCAATCGGTATAGTAGCAATTTCAGAAATTAACTCATTAGTTACTATATAGTCTGCATCTAGAGAAAGCACCCACGGCGACTGAACTTGCTCTAAACCATAATTCCATTGCCTAGCATGAGTCTCAAATTCCTGTTGGAATACATGAACTTGTGGGTAGGAGTTAAGAATTTCTAGAGTTTTATCACTACTATAGCTATCAATAACTATAATTTTCTCTGCCCAAGTGAGTTGCTGGAGTGTGCGTTCAATATTTGGGTCTTCATTATACGTGAGAATAAGAGGAGTAATCAGCTTTAGCATATCAAAAATAAATCTCTCAGAATCAGATCAATTACCGAGTAAAGTACTAGAACAAAGCATAGACTTCCAAAGAAAGGGAAATCTACCTGTAAACTTAAATTTAATGTTTGTAATTATATTCCAATATCATCTCCATCAGAGGTTTTATGAGATAAAGATAATGATGTGATTGATTGGAAGATTGATATTCGTATTGGTTAGTAATCTTTGAATTTATATGTTTAATCACCTATTATTTATCATTTATGTTAACGGGTAGTAGAAACAGTCTGACTTTCAATGATCTCAGTATAAACTGAGATTTGTTTTGATGCGATACGATCCCAAGTATAATTTTCTAATATAAATTTACGGGCGCGATCGCCTCGCTTTTGTGCTTCTTCGGGACAATCTAAAACCTGCTGTATAGCAGCCGCGATCGCAGTTATATCAAACTCTGCAACATAACCAAGATTTTCCTGTGCAACTAGATTAGCTAAAGCAACACCAGGAGTAACTATAACAGGAATACCCGCAGATAAAGCTTCTAATACTGCTACACCAAAGTTTTCCGAGTAAGAAGTCAGAGCAAATAAATCCGCTCCTTGCAGAAATAAATCTTTAATTTCTCCTTTAACAAATCCTGCAAGATGAGTACAGTTATGAATGTTGTTAATAGCAAGAAGAGATTGAATTTCACTTTCATAATTTGGATCGCCACTACCTGCTAAAACGAAAGTAAAGCGGTAATCAGATAGTTTACCTAAAGCTGGAATCAGGTAATCTAAACCTTTTTTAGGATGCAGGCGAGATAAAAATAAAACAATTGGTTCATCGGCTGGTAAATTTAAGTATTCCCGCAAATGCTGACGCGCGTTAGGGTTAATATTAGGAATATCAACACCGTGCGGTAAAATAAAACTTGGGGAACTTAGATTTAATTGCGAAGCTTCTTGTTGTTCTTGCTTTGAGGTAAAATGTATGGATTTACTAGAATTTAGATTGGCTTTTTCTATGAGTTGGAGATAAATTTGCTTTTTGCGAGAGCTTTGTTGTAAAGACCATTCACATAGCTGTCCTAAAGGGCGAACAATGTAAGGAACTCCTTGGAAACGAGCGATCGCCATTGCTACTGTAGAAGGATAGGAAAAAATAGCGTGGACGTGTAGTAAGTCATACTTAGAAACATTTTGCCACAACCATATAGTTAGCTCTCTAGAAAAGGCAAATTCTCTGATGGAGCCAACTTTAGGAGAAAAACGCTTAAAGAAATTTACTGGTACTTGGTTGTACTCAATACGCCTACCAAGGGGTACATCAAGCAAATCATTACCATTATCATTAGTAGTAACAATTTCTGCTTCAATATTTTCATCTCTTAATGCTTTAACTACCTCTATTACTGCTTGACTTGGGCCACCTCTTACTGATGCTATTGAAGGAATAATATGAAGAATTTTCATTTTTATCCAAAATTGTGAGGTTTTTAACTATTAATCTAACTTTTTTTGGCAGTCCTCACGAGTTACCTTTAAAATTGAACAACTTTTTAGGCATAAGTTCGCTCTAGCCAATGTTGTAACATCATCAAACTCCAGTGCCGATACCAATGAGTAAGAGAAATATTATCGGGAACCTTTACATTATTAAAATGATTTTGTAAATCCCCAGAAATCCACTTATCAACGGGAACATAAAATCCTTTTTTGGGACGGTTAACAACCCATTCTGGCAATTCAGGAACTGATTGAATTAATAGTTTTTTACCAATTGCTAAACGCATATTACTAGGAATAGAAGCTACTGCCTCAAATAGATGACGATCAACTAGGGGAACCCGTAATTCTAATCCCCAGTTCATGCTCATTACATCACTATCCCTTAACAGTTGATTACGCATATAGCAGGTTATTTCTAACAAACTTACTTCATCTTCTATTGTCATATCTGCTTTATGAGTATCGGCTGATGGAAAGATATAAGTAGTTAAAGGTTGATGAGGAATATACTGCTGCATAATTGCACATGCTTCTTGGTGAGAGAAAATTCCTCTGAAAGTAGAATAGGCAGATGCAGAACTTGGAGGCTGTTCCAAAAAATCACCCAGGCGTTTTAGTTTTGGTGATTTTCCCCAACGCGATAATCCTTTACCTATATTCTTTCCTAGAACAGGAATTGTTTGCAATGTTTTACCCCATGCTAGCATCTGGGGAATTTTTTCAAATGATTTATATCCACCAAAAATTTCGTCTCCACCTAGCCCAGATAGGACTACTTTCATGCCGTCTTCGTGGGCAATCTGTGATACAAAAAAAGTATTAAATCCATCAATACTGGGCTGATCAATAGCTTGTAGGAATTCAGGAAAGAACTGTTTGGCAATAGAGGCCGTAACTTTATATTCTGTGTGTTTTGCTCCAAATAAATTGGCAATTTTTTTTGCAACTTCGCCTTCATTCCATTGGGTTTCTTCAAAAGCTATAGAGTATGTAGATATCTGTTTATTCTGCACCTTTGTAGCTAGAGCTAGAATAGCTGTAGAGTCAATTCCACCACTAAGAAAAATGCCAACAGGCACGTCACTTACCAAATGATGTTCGATTGTATCAACTAAAGCATTACGAACTTTTTCTTGGGCTTCTATTGGTGAAATTGCTTGTGGAGTAAAGTTAATTTGCCAATACTGTTGTTTTGTGACACGATCGCCTTGCCAATACAACCAATGACCAGCCGTTAAACAATGAATATCTGCAATCAGGGTATATGGTTCTGGAACTGAACCATATACCAGATAGCCATATAATCCTTCTGGACTCAAGTTAAGGGCAGGTAAACGAGATGCAAGGATAGCTTTTAGCTCTGAAGCAAAGACTAAAGTAGAACCAGATGACCAATAGTATAATGGCTTGATTCCTAAAGGATCACGAGCCATAAAGCAGGTTTTTTCCCAGTCATCCCAAATAGCAAAAGCAAACATACCTCTTAAATGTTCTAAACAATTAGAACCCATTCTTTGATAGAGCTTGAGGATAACTTCTGTATCTGTTTGGGACTGGAACTGCTCTCCTTGAGAAATGAGATTTTGCCGCAGTTGTGAAAAGTTATAAATTTCACCATTGAAAGTAATCCAGTACCGACCATCAGGTGTAGACATTGGCTGATGTCCAGCAGGGCTGAGATCCAAAATTGACAGACGAGTGTGAGCAAGGGCTACTCGTCGATCCTCTGATATATAAGTACCTAAATCATCTGGGCCACGGTGCTTAATAGCATTTTGCATCTTCAGCACTAAATTTTCCAGATCATGATTTATTTCTGTTTTAGTTAAAATTCCGGCAATACCACACATTTAAGACCTCTTAAGAAATACAGATATAAATATGAAAATTAATAGTAGATTAGCTTAATTTAGCGGTAAAGAATCTACAATCTTTCTTGACGCTAGCTACTCTTTGTACGACAGAGGTACTTATAGATTCGCGTAAAGTTTCTTAGAAAAGCAAGCTCTGGAAAGAAGTTTTTGAATCTTGAAACTTTTAGGAAACTTGATTCTTTTCCTTAAGGCATAACGAATGATGTTCTTTGGAAGCTCACCTTAAATTACCATCATTTACTTTCTTTTATACAAAATTCATTCTATTCCACAGCAAAGACACAATATCAAGTCTGGGAAAACTGCTTTTCTAAGTAATAATTAAGGCGTTGTTGAAAGCGTTCAAAACCAAATTTATCAATTACCCGCTTTCTTAATTCTTCGGGTTGATATATTAGAGGGTTAGGATATTTACCTTGGAGGATTTGAGTTATAGCTTCAGCGATCGCCTCGACATCATCAGGGTCAATCAGTGCGCCTAATTCTCCTTGACATAGAGCATCAACACTTCCATCTTTATTCCCTGCCAAAGTAGGTTTACCACACGCTAGTGCTTCTAGGTAAACAATACCAAACCCTTCACCTCTACTTGGCATGGCAAACAGATCGCAAAGATTATAATAATCTCCCAGTTCTCGGTCAGGAACATAGCCAGTTAAGGTTACACAATCTTGAAGTTGAGACTCGGCAATTAACCGTTCAACTGCTGGTCGGTCAGTTCCTTTACCGACTATAACATAGTGTACATTTGGGATAGCTTGACGAATTTGGGGTAAGACGCTAAGGATTTTATTATAGCCTTTGTATTGCTCTGATTGAGAAAGCCGAGCCACAGTAAGAATAATTGGTTGTTGTGCATTTAAGCCATATCGTTGGAGGAGATAATCTGGTTTGGGTGCAATTCTAAAGCGATTGGGAGTGAAAGTATTAGGCAGGACGACAACTTGATCTGGCTGGAGATTTTGTTCTTTGAGTAGGCGATCGCGAGTGTAATTACTAACGGCTAGAATTAAGTCAGCATTCTTGAGGGCTTTTTTAAGGGTGGGATTTTGGATGTCCCAGGCTTCGATTCCATGCGCTGCAACCCAGTAGGGAATGCCAATTAATCGTTTCAATAGGTACGCTATCACACTAAAGTTGAGATGAGTAGAAAAGATGAGTTTTGGTCGTTGCCAAAGACCAAGACCAATCATTTGCGCTGCAAGTATTGGAGTACGTAGGGATAAAGGCCAATTACCAGTTGCATGAAAACACAAATTAGGTGACTTGGATGGCACATCTGTATCGTGCTTAATTACAATATCGTAAGCACAATCGGGGTAGAGACTTTCAAATGCTTTTAAACACAAAGAAGAGTAACATTCAATTCCACCTGTTGAGTTGAATAGGCCAGGAAACCAGAGATGATAATGGTACTTGTTGTTTTTATCCACTTTCTATTATTGACTATTAGCAAATTAACGCTAGGAAACTTTCATATTTTTATATGAAGTTTTTATCTATTTAGCCAGAACTTCGCTTTGCTTGGGACGACATACATAATCAAGCGCCTGTTTCAAACCCTTGCTTGCATTAGCATAGCTGTATTGAGACACAATTTTTTGGCTTTCCTCTCCCCAGCGCCGCAAACGCTGGCGATCAGAAAATGCTTCTTGCAGGCTACTGACTAAAGCTGACACATTACCAGCCGGAAATACAAGGCCATTGTGTTGGTGATGAATCAAATCTCCAGCACAACCTACATGATTGCTCACAACAACTGGGCGAGATAGGCACATTGCTTCGTTAATTGCCAGTCCCCAAGTTTCTGAAGCGCCGTAACTGGGCAACACAACTAAATCAGCAATAGCATAGGTGCGAGGCATCAAGCTTTGATTTTGAAAAGGAGCAAAATAGATATTTGAATGGTGCGCAGCTGCGGTTTTTAAATCTGCTTCTAAAGAACCTGCACCGACAAATAGCAGCGATACTTGAGACAGGTTTGCTGCCAAAAAAGCTTGCAGTAAATCCAAAGGACGTTTTTTGGATTCAAATTTACCTGCAAATAGAATCACTGCATGATCCGATGGGATACCCAATTCTTGCTTCCATATAGTTGCCTGGTGTTTGGCGCTCTCAGCTTGAGTAAAAAAGCGATCGTTATCAACAGCATGGGGAGCAAAAAATAGATGATTACTGGGTACACCATGATATTGAAAGTAGCCATAATTAGCTTTACCTACATAAAGGCAAGCAGCAAAGCGGCGATAAATCTGGGTAATAAACTGCTGACGTGCCCATGCTTTAATTCCAGTAGGCTGTAGTAGTCGATGGGAATCACCTCTAAATAGCAACGGTATCTCAGATGAATTCCATTTCCAGAGAAATTTATAGATGCTAGCGTAGTTGTAGGTCATCAAGAAGACTGCATCAGGATTATAAGCTTTCACTTGTGAGATTAAAGATGGATTTTGTAACCCCCAAAAATGATGAACTCCTGGTTTATAACTAACATTTGGTACAAACTCGTATTGATATCCATCTAAGAGGGGAATATCCCACTGTAGGGCTTGCTGGAAGCCTGTATCAATCTGATGTGTAACACCGAAGTTCCACAAGTAAAATACCTTAATCTGCAAATCACCAGCACTAGCCAGGTAACGAAACCAAGGTGCGTAGTATTGTATTGGGTGAGATGTGATAATTGCCAGTTTTATCGTATTCATAATTTAATTCATTTGTCCCCCCTGAAAAGCATGTCGTGAAACCCGCTGCTTTTTCATCAAAACTAACGAAATACCAGCAATTGTTGTGCTTGATTGAAATAAAGCAGCAACATATACCCCGGCAGAAAATTCAGATTGGAAGGAGTATGACATCATCAGTACAGCAAACAGAGACTGGAATGATAAAATTGGAGCATTCATACTCCAACGAGTTGCTTTTCCATAAGCTGCACCGAAAATAATAGCCAGTCCTCCACAGCCAATTAATCCAAAATTGGCATAGGATTCAGCTAGCAAACCCCAGCCAATAGTAGTTTTCACACTTTGTTCGTATGTCTGTAGTTTATAGTGTACGTTTAAAATGCTTGTACCTTCGTGAGACCTGATTTTATTAGAGTTTAATATGCGAGGGACTAAAAGTTCTGGTAATATTGCATAGGTCGCTCCGTATAAATAAGGTATTCTATCGGGACTCTTTTCCTGAGCTAAAAGTAGCATTTGGATTACACTAGAACGTTCGACAAAAGAAGCTTTTTCTTCGGAATTACTAGGTAAATTATCTTCACTCTTATTTCTATTTATATAAGTTAGTGAATAGCCTATCCATTCAGAATACCAAGCAGGATAATTCCAGGGTTGAACATAATAAGAGCTATTTTTAGCAAACCAATACTTCGATCTCATCTCGGATTTGCCATAGTGCAAAAAATTCAATAGAACCAGAAGAATTATAATTGATATTATAGGTAGTTTTTTCCGAGAAATAACAAAGGAAATTATAGCGAGCAAAGCGATACTAGAAGCAGAAACAAGCAGCAATGTAACTGTACTTGTCACTAAATTGGCAATTAGAAATAATATAAACAATCTAGCCTGTAATTTTGATAATTCTTTTTTTCCTAATTGATAAGAAAGGACAAAAACACCTAGTGCGGTTAATCCTAAAATCGTACCGCGCACTACAGCAATTGTTCCTGCATTAATAGATTCAAGCCAGCCAGCATTACTATATACATTAAATAAAACACTGGTTATCAATATAAATAAAAAAAAGTTAATGCCCTTACGAATATTCAAACTCCGATAAAATTTAGGCATTGGAGGAATAGATTTGACAAATCGGAACCAGACTAAGGTTCCTAGCCCTAGAAACCCAGTGACCGTCAGACTAGCAAACAAATGGCTACTGGGAGAGTAAGTAATAACGGTTGGATGATTACTGACAAGTGGTAAGGCATAAGTCCAAAGGAAAGTGAGAGCAAAAAATGGGAAGATAGGCATTCCATGAGCGCGACCTGAACACCAAAGATAGCTAGGTACTAGAGAAGCAATAGTAATCAATACTGCTCCAGCTTTGCTAAGTATAGAGGTATTTTCATTGAAGAAGATTTCAAAAGTAAAAAGCCCTAAAGCGATTATCCAAAATACTCTCAATAGCTGATCTTGTTTCTTCTTTGGGGGGCGAGGAAAGTATTCCCAAGGCTGAGGATTAGACTCAAAGTATCCGTTCATAATGATTTGTTAATTTTGGCAGTAGTAAGACAATTGTCAAATATAGTACACTGCTTTTTAGTCATTTCTCTAGCGGTATAAGCTTGAAAAGCAGACCAGTTAGTTTCTGGTTCATAACCTTTTGGGATAGATAATAACCAATTGAGCTGGTCAACTATCTTGAGGAGCAAATCTTCTGGTTTGTTTTGGGAAGTGAAGGTTACAGATTTACCAGCTTGGCAACTCTGTAATATATTGACTACAGAACTTTGCTGGTGAAAAATGGCCAGAACAGGTTTGCGGGCTAGAATGCAAGGATAGAGTTTAGAAGCGGTATAGTCTGGGTCATCAGAACCAATCATTAGAATAGCATCGCTATCGACAAGAACTTGTAGGGCTTCAAAGTAAGGAATACGATGGACATGTTCTCGAACTAAGTCGGCAACACCTAATTCTTGAGCAATCGGCTCTACGGTTTTGACAGCGCGATTTCCTGGTGCATAACTAGTACCTACAAAATGTAATTCAACTGCTTGCCATTTTTCAGGGTGATGGCGACGCTCTGACTGGATGCCGAGAAATAGAGTCCGCAGTGCCAAAGCCATATCATTACCACCTCGACCTACGTAAACCCAATGACGTTTACCATCATGAGGATTAAATATTTTTTGTTGAATATTGAGGTAGGGTAGTTGCTCAAAATCAGGCTCAGGCGCACCAAAGGGTAAAACAGTAAATTGTTCTGAAAGCAAATGTGGATATCGCTGTTGTAGAGTTTTTGGATAGGCTGGTGATACGCTAATTACGTGACTGACTTTGCTCATAGCTCTGGGTTCGAGCAGTTTTGCTTGGAGTTGAGAAAACCCATATTTCCAGCGTCCCCCTGGTGGAGGTGTGTTTGTCTGTTTGTAGTAATCGCTTAACCAGGGATCTTGAAAGTCCAAGACGTAAGGTATGCGAAAGCGGCGATACCATCGGGTACCCAGAGCCATTGTGATAAATACAGTTGTTGAAAAGTATATTAAATCAAATTTTGTTTGCTGAAGTAAGCGATCGCCAGCTTTGAGTAAATAGGGAAAACTTCGTATACCCAGGCTACCTAGGCCAATACGCTGAGTTTGTTGCAGAGGTAATGCCTTTGTATAAGTTACAGGGATGCGATCGGGAATTGTTTTTGCTAGTAGAGAGTCTTCAATACCTGCAACATAGTCTGGTTGAACCGTGAGAACGTGCGCTTCCCAACCAAATTGTTCCATGTAGGGTAGAGACATTCTTACCCGTTGATGATCGGGGGCATTAATGGGCGGGAAGTGGGGACTGATGATTAAAACTTTACGCTTTAAACTAGGATACATTGCATATTACAATTTAATTAGGCAGGAAAAGTCCGTTAGTATGACTTGGCAATTGACTTGGAGAATATATTTTACCTCGTGAGTCAAACAGGTAACAGCTATAGCCAAACTGAGTAAGATAATCTCGAATTCGCTGCCCATTTTCATCTATCATCTCTGCGTAAATAGCTTTTATCCGTTGCTCCTTTAAAAAAGCTTCTGCACCTTGTAAGGCTGAAATTTCATAACCTTCTACATCCAACTTCCACAAATCTACTGTTGTAATAGAACGTGCAGCTAATTCGTCTTCTAGACGTACTATCTGAATTTTTTCACCTTCAGTTTCAGATATTTGGCTCCAAGCACCATGTCCCAAGCTATCTCCAATATGGTTGAGACGTAATTGAGCCAGAGATGCACCAAGTCCTGCCTTAATTATTTCTACGGGCAGTGTGGTGTTAATTGCTAAACATTCTTTTAGCCAGTTGCCTGCTTCAGTACCGGGTTCAAATGCTAGTATTTTACCTTGCGGTAGCCACTGAGCTAAGTACATTAACATTTGGCCGATATTTGCACCTGAGTCTACAACAATACCATCGCTAGGGAGAAATTTTTTCGCCCAGTTTAGAAATGCTGCTCCTTCATATTTGCCATAAACAATCCAGCGATGGGTGGAATTTGTCAAATCAAGCTTCCAGGGAATTCCTGCTCCGGTTTCCACCCAACAAATGCCTTTTAATGCGATCGCCTCACCAAACAATCGTTCGCAAATTCCCAATTTATGTTTAAAATCCAGCGCTTGTATCCAAGTTAGAGGTAAAGGTAAAGAAATTGTTTCTATGCTCATCTTCTTTTAACTAAAACAAAAGGTTATGATAAAGTTTTTCGTACTGATCTAAAATAACAGAAGCTGAAAAATGTTTTTCAGCCCGTTGACGACATTGATAACGATCAATATTTAGTAATTGGTTAACAGCAACAACTGCTTCGTCAATACTGTTAATTAAGTAACCGTCAATACCTTGACGCACAATCTCTGGCAATGCACCTCTAGGACATGAAATTACCGGAGTACCACAAGCCAAGGCTTCAGCAAAGACAATACCAAAAGGTTCTTCCCATTCAATTGGTACAATCATGGCAGCAGCTTGTCCCAACAGATCATTTTTCTGAGCATCGTTGACAGGCCCAACATACTCAATTCCATCTTTTCCTAGTTGAGGGAGAATTTGTTGTTGCCAGTATTGACCTGCTTCCCCAGTTGTGGCATGATTACCAGCAATGATTAAGCTGCGTCCGGTTTTTTTAGCAATAGCGATCGCATTATGCGCTCCTTTAATCTGCTCTACTCTGCCGAGAAATACCAGTGGTGCATCGGGAGCTACCTGTGGTTGGAAAGTGTATTTTTCTAGTTCCACACAGTTGTGGATGGTATGCCAAACTCCCCCGGCAGTTTGTCCGATGCTACAAATATAATCACTACAACCTGTAAAGGTCAGAGAACCCTTAGCAAGCTTTGTACCCCAGCGAGTGGTGCGATGGTTGGGATCTCGCTGATAAGACATCACCTTGGGAAGGCTAGATGGTAACAGAGGTAATAAATAGAGGATGCGAGAGAAACTATGGATAATGTCGGGCTGAAACTTCTTTACTGCTGACCCTAGGGTGATTGTATTCTGCAACGCATCAAATTTGTTTTGCGATCGCTTCCCCGGCCAAGGAAATAATTGAGTTACTTTTGAGGTTGAGTCAGGGTGAGCAACTAGTCCCACGGTGTTACCACGAGTTTGTAATCCTGTAACCAATAAATCAACAATGCGCTCAATACCACCATACAATTTTGGTGGTACTGGTAGTTCAGGATCGGCAGTGAGTAGAATACGCATTTTAGGTTGCCCAACGCTTATCAGATATTAAAGAACTATGACGTGGTACAAAAATGAAAACCGCAGAAATATCTACACCTGTTGACAACCTCTTGAATTTACAAACTATCCATCCTCTTTTATAGATTTGATTTTTAATTTCTTCTTTTAATGATGTTAAAAAATTATTCATAACTTTAGATAATGACTAGGGTTTTTACGAGCATCTGTCACGCATTAAAATTGTAAGATGATCGCTATGAAGCCATTGCTGTTAGGGACTCAGCCCAAAAATTAAAATGCCGATTAGCTTATTTTGTTCAAAGCTAGTTTAGCTAGTGCAGCGACATCAAGAACAGAAGGAGATGTTTCTGAGGCTAGGATTAGTTTTTGTCTGACTAAAGATATATCATATTCTGAGTCCTTGCCACATAAATAAGAAGAATACTCGTTTATTGCATCGAATCTAATCACATTGCCTTTTTGCCATGTGTATCCTCTACAACCTACTTCAGTGGTTAGGACAGGTATTTGCCACTCCAGCGCATCGGCTAGCTTAGTGCTACAGCCGCGAGACCATATAAATAAAGGATGAATGAACCATGTCCAAGTTGATGCTTCATTTTTAAGGTCTTCGTTATCAAGGCGACCTAGATATTTAACGAAATGAAACCGCTCTTCTAAATATCTGCCAAGTTCTTTTGAACTACTGACTATTCTGATAGTTCCTTCAAAATCTTTCCTAGTTTGCAAGTTAGTCAAGATACTTAGCAGTCCTTCATAGTTTGGTTGATGATCTAATGTGCCAACAAACCCTGCACGACCAGCAATCGGTTTCCAGTCTAGAGGCTTTGGTGAAATAATGCGAGGCAGCCAACTTACGGACTTTGCGCCTAGCCAACGCTCAAATGCGACTTCTTGCTCACTTAATGTAAATACATGATCTATATGTTGCCTAAGTTGCATCTCATCAAGAATTGTATTAGCTAGGTGCGATCGCTTCCTTGAAGATATTGAAGTCTGATTCTGCGCTGCCAGAAAATCATCGACAAATTGCGCCCCATGAGATAACAAGACAATCTTGACATCTGGTACGGCACTTTTTAAGTATGGTGCAATACATAACGCATCCACTTGATTGAGAAATACGTAAGGAATATGTTTTGATTGAACTTGTGCAATTAAGGCATCAATAAAAGACTGCGGAATGCGATTATAAAAGCTCGATGGTTTAAGTTTGCGGAAAATTCTCGCCTGCCATCGGCGATCTATTTCATACGCTAAAACTTCTAAGCTCCATCCTGCCGCTTCAATAACTTCTTGATATTCCTTTGTGCAGCGCTGCACTCCACCAAAAGCACTATTAACATAGACGGAAAAAGTTACAAAAAGACCTTTCTTTGTTTTGTCTGACAAGTGATTTCCTCTTTTTTATAGCAATTAAAATTATAAAAATGACTACACTGGAGTTAATAAACTATTCAATAATTTATTTGATAGCGATATCGATAGTAAAATCTTTGCAAATTCATTGCAGCCTTCCAACCAAAAATATCTCTCAAGACTCTAAATAGTGAGCCACCGTCTGGCTTGAGATCACAACCGCCAAGTTCAGTAATTTTCTTCTCTGCATATTGCACTAACTCTGGTAAACGATGATAAGCAAGAAAAACAAAGTATTGCCAAGCGCAAGCAGTGGCATAACGTGTGCGATCGCTATTTTCAACGCTTAATAATCGTTCTGTACTGAGTCGAATGACTTCATATTGAGACCACAAGGCTTTTTCAGAGCGTTGTCCACTTAAGCTAGGGTTTCCTGAGCGATAGTACCATTTAGCTTCAGGGCAAAAAACTAAGCGCCTACTGGCAAGTACGGCTCTTGTAAAATATTCCATGTCATTATTCAGTGTTAGTTCCTCATGCCATAAGCCAGTCTTGTCAATAATTTCTCGTGGATATAGCCAAGAGCTTGGGGGCATTGTTCCGTGACCTGTCCAACATTCCACCAGCCAAGCGATGGGATCATCAAAGTCGCACCAGTCGTTGTTGGGTACAAATTTAGCGGTTGACAAATCATTTTGATAAAATCTTGCCCAGGGTGCGATCGCCAAAGTACCGCTAGGTTCTTCTAAAAGACGCTTAATTTGTACTTCAATTTTTTGTGGTTCTAAAATGTCATCAGCATCAAGGTATTGAATAAAGTCGCCCTTCGCTTCTGCCAAAGATCTATTTAAAGCAGCCGTTTGTCCTTTATTTTGACCTTGAGAAATCACTTTTACACCCTTTGATTCGTAGCTTTTAGCTATCGCCAAGCTGTCATCTTTAGAGCCATCATCAACTAATATTATTTCTAGATTTCGCCAAGTTTGATTTAGAGCTGAGTCTAAAGTTTCTCGCAGATATGGCTCGGCATTGTAAACAGGTATGAGTATTGAGACTAATGGACTTATTGACATTTTGATTGTTATTTGTAGCCAATTCTAAAGAGCGAAATGCTGATTCCTGACTGATTCTTGAGCATTACCTACTAAAACTATTAGATCGCCCGTAAAATCTTGCCCATCCACATGCAGCAACAAATTTAGAGTCTCTCAGACCCAGTGATTATTTGCTGGCGAAGCTGTGGCTTAAGGAATCTGATTAACCATTCTCTAAAGCGAATGGCAAAATAAGGATTAAAATTACATAATAGCCGGAATAAAGCACTTAAATTATTAGGAGTTTTACTGTGGAGGGAGAAAGCTAGATTCACACAGCTATCAGCAGTGTTCCAGTCTAAATAAGCAGCAGAAACTCCAGCAATTCCCCAAAGTTTTTGAGAAATTTCATCAGAGTATTCCCCTTTGAGAGATTCAGATACCTTCCGCATAACATGAAATTGTGCTTGGGCACATTTAATTTGGTTAGCAGAGGACATAGAATTAGCTCGATAGTAATTAATGATTGTAGTTTTCGGTTCAGCCGCGAATTTTAAACCTGCGATCGCCATCCGACAGTGAAATGCTACATCCTCATTGTAAAGTACTAATGGATCAGTGTCATAACCACCCGCTTGCAAGTATGCCGAACGACGATACAATCCACAAAAGGGATTAATTTGTTTTTGAATAGTGTATGCGATCGGATCTCGTCTCAATTCAGCATCATCAAACTTGTAAATGCCAAGCAACTCTCCAGTATCATCCCGTCGCCATTCATAATTGAATAGCACAACATCTGGCGGATTCTCTAACGTCATCCATTGATGAGCTTGTTCTACAAAATTAGGATATAAAGCATCATCGGCATCATGAAAATGAATCCACTCACAAGTTGTTTGCGCTGCTAAGACATTCTTACCATGAGAACAACCACGATTGATCTCACCTCTAATCACCTTTGCCCCAAACTCTGCGGCAATTTTTCCTGTTTGATCTGTACTGCAATCGTCGTACACCCATATTTCATCAAATTGGATTGTTTGAGCTAAAGCAGACTTAAGTAATCGAGGTAAGTAAGCTGTAGCATTGTATGCAGGAATACATAGTGCTAAAGAAGGATGACTCATGGCTAGCGTTTTACCAATTTTTTAAGACTGCGTTCTAGCAAATAGTTTGCTAACTCCCGTAAAGGTAGGTAATCTAAAAATGCTAAAGGTTTTTCTAAAGGTTTTTGAGGGGAAACAGCTTCAATTAACCAAGAGTTGGGGGAAATGGAATATCTGCCATGTTTAATCAGTTTCTCATAAACTTCTAGTCTTTGTTGAGCAATAAGTTTGGGATTAAGGAAAGTTTGTATAGTCTCTTGAGCAGCTTTGCCAATTTTTTCTTGCTTTCCTTGACTCCAACTCAGTAAGATATCCAACCTATTGGCTAAACTTTGGGCATCGCCTGCTGTGAACGTTAGCCCGTTTACTTCATCAGTAATCAAATCTGCTGCACCAGCACCCAGGGAACACAATACAGTCTGTCCTTGTGCCATTCCTTCTACACATGTGTAGTTAAATACGTCCCAAATAGACGGTACAATTATAAACTTTGCCATTGCTTGAAGTTGGCGAGTTTCTTCTGGTGAGAAAGTGCCGAGTGGCTGTGCCTTGTTTCCCCAAATATCGGGATAAGTCTGGGCAAGATAAGCAGCCATAGAAGTGTTGGAATCACGATAAGTTGTATCACGACCAATCCAATCTATTATGGGTGCTTTTTCTCCTAATAATCGCAAAGCTTCACAAACAATTGTTGTGCCTTTCCAATATTGAATCCTTCCTACTACTAAACCATGATCAGATTTTTTGAATGGTTGAATATTAGGTACAAGCGGCATAGCCGGAGGAATATAGCTAACATCTCTCCCAATTAGTTGTTTCCAGGCTTGAGCATTAGATTGACTGTAGGTCTGTAATTGGTCTGCAACTGAGAGTAAGTTTACTTCTAATAAGCGAACTAAATTGCCTTGCAGTTGGCTATCAACTTGGGGATCGTGAAAATCTATTTGACCAATACTGGCGTGAAGTTGCACAACAGTAGGCGGACTTTGTGGTGATATTATCCAGGGAGCAAACAGCATACCCCAATCTGTTGTTTCCACTAAGTCATAACCCTGACCTTTATTTACCTGTTCCCAAGCAGTCCAAGCTGCTGCTAAATGGCGTTGAAATTCTGGGATGGCTTGGTAACGGTTGAACTTGTATAAATTGGACGAGATTAAGTTGTCATTTAAAAACTCAACGTTAACACCATCTTTCTGATAACTTGGCAATTTGGATGTAAAGGCACTTCCTACTAAAACATCAACTTGATGACCCTGAGCAACAATCTCTGGCAATGTGTTGCTATAAAAAGTAGCAATACCACCCCCAGAATGGGGAGGATATTCAGGGATGATAAAAAGTAGCCTCATAAATTAATTTAACTTCCAGAAATAAACTAGTTGATTGATTGTTTTACTAACCCATTAATTTTGCTACTTACTGCAAGTTCTGATTCAAACTGAGACTGAATAAGTTCAGGATTGAACTCCCCTTGAGAAACTCTTTGACACTGGTTGGCCATCTTAGTCCATTTTTCTTTTTCTGTTAGCTCATAGAGAATTTCTAAAAGCATTTCTTCATCCATATTTGTCAGATAGCTATCCCACTTATGCCTGATTGCCCAATTTCCTAAAGCAGTATCTAACGGTGCAAGGATAATAGCTGGTAAACCTAGATGAGAAAACTCAACTAACTTGCTAGGAAAACAAGTAGCGGCCCAAGGGTGTTCAGCAAGATCAAGAGGATAAGGTACCAATATACAACTAGCTTTTTCCGCCAAAAAATTTATAACTTCTACATTAGTAGCGAATAGTTCTCGATGCTCTATATTTGGACAATTATTGATTAAATCTGGTATACCCGGACGATTTAGAGGAGTAACGAGTAGCAAAGTACCGTTAATTTTTTCAAGCAAGGAAGCAATTTTATAAAAACTAGATACTTGGCTGGGATAAATACTACCTGCATAAGCAACAACAGGAGAAGTTTTAAATTTATCTTTCCACTCCACGAATTTTTGTTGCCTTCCTTCAGGAATGGGAAGAAGAATACTGACTTTACTAGTATCCATAATATTATAGGTATTAGCAAGTTCTGATGATACTGTCCAAACTCTTGTAGCTTGATTAAGCACAGCCTGCCAATTCCGTTTAATCCAATGATACTCTAATTCAGATTTTGCCCAAAGCTCTTCTTGATCATGAACAATTACCGACAATGGAACTTGCCAAATTTTAGAGAGATAGGCAGCAAACACAGAATAAATATCATGAAGAACAGTAACAATTGCTGTTGGGCGTTCTCTTAAAAAAATCTTTTCACACTCCATCTGCCAACACAAAAATCTAGTTTCAAGTAATCTTGGTATTTGACGACGATAAGGAGGCCACCACCATCTACGCATTGGTATAGAAAGAAGCTGCCATGAATCAGGCATATTTGTATCAGCAAAAGATTCCTCTGGTGCAACGATAGATATTTGCCAACTGCTTGGCAGCCGCTTTAGATGACGATCAATAATAATAAGGCTACCAGGTCCTTGTTTTGGAGCGCTACCTAGTGAAACAAGAATGTGTTGATGCTGTTTCATAAATAAAATAATTGAGTAAATTTCACAGTCAATTATCTTGCTGTGGTGGGAATAATTGAATGTTTGTTGGGAATGTAAAAATTATACAAATATCGATGTGATAACTCACAAATACTACTAGCTTGTCTAGAATAAAATGTTATTATAAATCCTTTTGATAGGCGTTCCTTAATGTTTTTCATCTAAATCTAATGTGCATTAGAGCTAACCGATTCCTCCTCAAAAACTGCATAAAGATGTTGGACATTGCCTAGTAGAGATATGAATTGAGGTCATCTACTGTGCAATGTCCAGACTGTGAGTCTACGAAAATTCGTAAGAACGGAAACGCCCTCTTTTGCTTATGGCGATTGCAACACCTGTTGGTATAGCTCAATGTATCTTTTTGTTTGCAGTTCCAGGGTATACTCTTGAAGTGCGATCGCTCGACAATTTTCACTCATTTTGTGCCGTTGCTCTCTGTCTACTAGTAATTGGACAATACCATTACAAAAATCTTGTGTATCTTCTGGTTGAGCTAAATAACCAGTTATTCCTGGACGGACTAAATCAGGTACACCACCAACTTTGAAAGAAACCATTGGCGTACCACATGCCATACTCTCTTGCAGTACCAAAGGTAAATTATCCGCACGAGTGGGGAAGATAAACACATCAGCCGCAGAGTAGGCTATTGATTTCATGCGATCGCCACTTACATACCCCAGGTTTAAAGTTGGTATTCCCACTACTTCAAGAACTTTTTCGCCTCCACTACCCAAAGTTAGCAATAGTGTTTCCGCTTTTAACGCTTTAGGTAAAGTTTGGATCGCTTGTACAAGTAAATCTCCACCTTTACGAGAATCCTGTAAGCCATCTGCACAAAACATGATAACTTTTTTCTCGGCAGGAATACCTAAAATATTTTTACATTTGTCTTTATCTAAAGGTTGATAAGCATCAGTGTCAAGACCATACGGTATGTGATAAATTGAAAAACGGTTAAACATACTCTTTTTTGCCTGCTCAGTCAGCCATTGACTAGGAGTCACTATCGTGAGATTAGACTTACTGTAAACCCAGTCTTTCAGTTGCCATTCTAGACGAGTATTATCTCTTGCTATCTCTGGATAAGTTTCAGGGTAGGGACATTGACCACAACCTTGCTGCCAGCGATCGCAATCGTAACTATAGGCGCAATGTCCGGTAAAGCTCCACATATCATGGAGGGTAAAAATAGCAGGTTTACTTTTGGTTAATCCAGGAATACCTAAATAATTAAAATACCCTGTGTGCAGGTTGTGGAAATTAATAATATCAGCTTGTTCATAAAAATCATGCTTCCAGATGTCAAACGTGCTTAGTAAATGGAGGTAATTTAATCCTAAGCGCCTAGTCAAACGCAATAATTGGTTTTCTACACGATACTTATGACCTACGGCAGCAACAAGGTTACTATCAGTTTTAACTTTGCCAACTAACAGTTTTGAGTTAACACCTTGTTGCAATAAACCTTGATGAAGGCGATAGCCTGCGATCGCCGCACCGCCACCAATATCGGATTGATTAATATGCAGGACATTCATACATCTGATTGGATTATAGTTTTGATTCAAGTATTTCACGATAGATGCAGACTTAAATTATTCTTACTTATAATAATTAAGCCTTCATGTTAAGCGAGCAGAGGATATCTCTTGAACTCATACGCAACATATTGATTCATAGTATAAGTCTGACCATTATTGATGAGTAATTATTAAATTCGGAAATTTGTTAATAATTTGAATTCAAGCTTAAACAACAGCTTTTGTAACTTTGCTAGATGCGACGCGATCGCTGCTTGTTTTAACTTTTCCTACCAGCAAGTGCGAATTAATACCTTGAGCTAACAAACCTTGATGAAGTCGGTAGCCTGCGATCGCTGCTCCTCCTCCAATATCAGATTGATTAATGTGCAGTACATTCATGAAGTTTATTTAGTAATCTTCATTATTAGTGATTACGAACTTTACCTAATTCGCTGATATCAATTTTCTTAAGCGCCAGTAGAGCCAATTCGGTAGTAAGTATTGCATTTGACCCCGACCAAAGCCATATATTTTGATCGTATCGATCCATACGCACACTTTTTGAGCAAATGTTTTGGGAAATGGATGTCCTTGAATAAGCTCGTCAACATTAATTTTGTCTTGACCAGAAGCATAAGAAAGAATCTTAGGTAATAAGGCATCGAGTTCGCTAATCATTATTCGATCTGTAATTGCCTCTGAGGCTAAGGTTATCCGTGGGAGGGTGGTAGCCTGAAAGTACACATCTTCTAAAAAGCTTTGCCAGTTGCTTCCGGTGTGAGTTTCTACAATCTTTCTCTTGGTCTGTTCACCAATAGACAATCTAAATTTTTCATCTTCAACTAATTGAGACAAAACTGCTGTGTATTCCTCCACATCGCGCACACGAATGAGGTGTTGATCCAAACCTGGTGTATCAGCACCAAGTATGCCACATACATCAGAGTATGGATAGCGACTCACCAAAGGTACACCATAGCTTCCTGCTTCAAGTAGTGATGTATTAGAGACAATGGGGAAACTGTCAACATAGATGTCAGCAGCTTGGTAAAAAACTTCAGTATCTTCACGCTCCGGAAATATTTTAATTCTACCGTTACAATGCTGAATAGCTTTAGACCAATCTTCGCTTTGATTTGCACCAATAACTATTAGAATAGCTTGCTGATATTTCTCTAGTAATGGAATATGTGCATCAGCAAAGCTAATTCCATCAATTGTTTTGTACTTAGGCGATCTAGCGATCGATAGTAATAAAACACTGTTTTCGTCAATGCCAAGTTTCCGCTTTGCCTCTATACGAGTGAGGGTTCTACGATTAAGATTTAAAATAATTGGAAGCAGCTTGTTACGCTCTGGTGCTATGCCTCTGCGCTCTTGCGATAAACGCATACCTGAAAAACGGAGATTCGCAACTACATCACTAATACTCGCTCCTAACCACATACCGTGATCGGCATGATTGACAAAAATAATCGGTGGAGATTGCTCTTTATTTGAAAATGCAATTATGGGAATAACATCACCAGGCATTATATGCAGTACAACAATATCGGCCGAGAATGCTATTTGGTGTAGTCGATTTGCCCAAGAGATCGCATCACCAATTGTTTCATTCAGTGAATATATCTTACCGTGACTCTTGAGTACCGCGTCTTTCATAATTTTGGGCACCAAGACCGATGGTTGCTGCGTCAAGACAAGAGAGTGTGAACGCTGGTCATCTTGCTGTATCCAGCGCCAAATCATTCTGGAATGTCCACCAATACTATATATACTAGTGGCAACATGCAAAATATTATTGACTTTTCCAGGCAGTGAGATTCTATTTCTAGAATAAAAGCCTGTTTGTATTGTTTTTTGTCCAAGCGCGAGAAAAAGCTGCTCTAGTTCTGGACTACAAAAAAGACCACAATGTTGCAAAAATGCATATAAAGCTGCACTTTGCCCATATACAACTGCCTCATTATACTTACCACGCTCCACAAAGTTTTTTGTTTTATCAAGAAGGCTACGAAACACCTCAAAGTTATTTTGAATAAGGTGGCTGCCTTCTTCCCGCCAAAGACTAAGTGTATCGTTAGCTATTTTTTCCATAAAGCGACATATTTATTTTTACTTTGCTAAATTCTGCTGTCTTTTAGTAAGCCCTAAGCTTAATCAGACAAGCAGTTTTCAAAACCTCAAACACGTTTTCTTGTTCCTGCTCTGTCATCTGATGGAAGAATGGCAAAATCATGGTACGGTCCTATGCTTATTCACTTTCAGCTAAGCGATCGCACATACTACGAGTATCAATAATTAGCATATTCTCTGAGTATTTTATTCTTTTAATAAGAAAAAGCAATACCCAAAGCGATCGCACGACGGTTTTGATTCGGGCGATCGCATCTTTGTAGTACTAAGCAGAGAACGTAATTTTCTCGGCTGCCAAGTTTGTCACTGGCTCCATGTTGCCAGTTTTCACGTCCACCTTAAACAGAACATTGTTTTTTCTACTACTGTCAGTAGCCAGCGCGTACAATTGACCTGAAAAAAAGGCCAAGTCTTTAACATCGTTTACGAGAGGGACTCCTTTAAATTTCAGTGGGGTCAGTCTCTTAATTTTGACATTGCCAGTAAGTATGGCTTTCTCCTCCAAGTTAATCGAGATTAAAACGGGGATACCTTCTGAGCCAGTCTCAGTTGCGTAAATATTTCCCTGACCTAGGCATAGGTTAGCGAATCGATGGTTGGGCGGCAGTGGAGGTAAGCCCAGCTTATCGCTAGAAAGAATTCTACCAGTTGTGAAATCGAGCGTTCTCAGGGAGAAAGGCGGGACACCCCCAGTTCCTACTAGGCACAGAAATTGATTATTGGGAAGACTTAGGAAACTTTCAACCGTTTGATTGGAAGTCTTGAAATCTAGTACTCTTTTAGATTTGAATCCATTGCCAACAGAATAAATGATAAAGTTGAAGTTACCATTTTTCGTGTTGGAGACTGTAGAAATTACAAGAGTCTTATCTGCAAGTAATATCGCTTTCGTAATCCGGTCAGATTCAGGTAAAAAGAAGGCCTGAGGTTTTTTTGGTACAGGCAATAGATTGTCAACCGACAGAATTGGCACAGGAACTTGAGAAAGAACCTTCAGACCTTCTACCACAATAGCAGAGATAAGATTTACTATCGGCAACTGGGCAGTGATCACCTCCACTGAAGGACTTTGGTCTTCTCGGTTTCGAGTTTTGGATGTATTAGGGAACTTTATTCCATAAAGAGTCGGGCTGCTTGAGCTCTGAGCAACCGCCTTACTATAGATGTCGGCAACAACAGTGGAAGTCAAACCGGCGGCTACTAATTTGCCAAATTGTCGACGTTGTAGTGGTGTCATTCTTTTACTCCTTGTGGGATGCTTTAAGGAACAATGAGGTTTGCATTTGGTGTCAGGGGTCTAGCTCCCATATCTGCTAAGACGTTGACAGTTATTTGCTTGGCACGAATATCTTCCCGAGCTGGGCTAACACCATCACTGTCTAACCCCCATGCCCACTGATTGGTACCGGAGGCAAAGACTTTAGCCCCACTACTGGCGGTGTAGCGTGTTGTGTGAGCTTTTGTAAAATCCTGGTTTGGAGGGAGGGTTTCTTCTCCAGGTGGTTCGTCGAAGGTTGGCAATACACTAGCAGGTGTGACTACCGACTCAGACAACGTTACAA
Organism: Nostoc sp. C110; assembly: GCF_043099725.1. Classification (GTDB taxonomy): domain Bacteria; phylum Cyanobacteriota; class Cyanobacteriia; order Cyanobacteriales; family Nostocaceae; genus Nostoc; species Nostoc muscorum_A. Next base: position 5,554,821 of record NZ_CP171148.1, read on the forward strand.
GACCGGGAGGAGTCGACCCATTATTAACGATAAAATCCCATTCATAGCCCATTAACAAATTCAGCTGATCTCCATTCTGGAGTCCCGTATTTGCATAATAAAAATCGCTGCTGTTGGTGACAACAAAATTAAAACCGCCGTAAAGATTTGTGGTGTCGCTACCGTACATTACTCCTAACAAGGCGTTTTCTGGCCGCTGGTTCTGAAAGCTGCGGAATTTATTAGTGGCTGCTAATGGTCCCTGTTGCTGGGCGACTGAATCCAATGACCAGTCTTGTTTGTAGCATGCCATCACCCGGTTGGGCTTCACTTGCCCAGCAGCGAGAGTAGAATTTTCAAACCTCACTCGCCAATAGCAAGTATTGGAAGAGAAAAATCCCAAATTAATTCCAGCATTTCGAGCAGCCTCGACGGCATCCCGCATTTCTTTAGACCAGTATTCATCGTGACCTACAGACAGAAATACTTTGTGATCGAGCAATCTTTGTCCGTTGGTGTGAACCTGCATATTGTCGGTGTAGGTCACATCGTAACCTTGAGATTCCAGCCAGCGCACCATATTGTATTCCCATCGCAGAGGTGTATCGAACTCGTAGGACTCTTGAGAAGTTGCCTGTGACATTGGCCGGTCATAGGAAACCTTGTAAGCTCTTTGTCCACCAACACTGTTAAAGCTGTACAAGCTGTAACCCCCGGTGGTGCCATAGGCTAGGACACAAGAAATGGCACTTTGGAACAAAATATCAGCAGTACTGCTATCATCGCGGACGACAAACCACACGTGCGCTATTTTGCTGCTTGCTTGGTCAGTCAGCTTGGCAATGTAAATACCACTAGTCCAGTTAGTATTTGCCTGTAAGACGTAGGAAGTTGTCCAGTTACACTCGATCAGCCCGGTATTGGGGTCTCTGGTACAGGCGGGTTGGGTCGTGCCATTGAGCGGGCCGCTGCTTGCCATCAATCTTCCTCCCGTGCCGCCATAGTAGCCCAAACGGTACACGTCGATGGTAAAGTTTCCGGCTTGTCCAAGAGAAACCTTAATGTCCAGAGATTCCCCTTTATCGATACTAGTCGCCGAGGCATAACCAGCAATTTCACCACTACCCCGGTTGTCAAGCTTCCAGTTAGTCGTGCCAGGATTTAGGTTTTCTTTATAGATGGCATTTTGCTTTTCCACAGGTATGGTTGCTGAAGCAAAGAAGTCTATACTGCCGATGCCTACTGCTGTCGCTGTTACTACCACTCCTCCAGAACCAGTGGGTACCGATCCCAATGTCAAGGTCGTACTTGCTTGACCGCTAGCATTAGTTATTGCAGTAGTGGGCGACACCGACCCACCGCCATTGGTAACAGTAAAGTTCACCGTTACCCCTGACTGAGGGTTATTTTGAGCGTTTACAACTTTCACAACTAGGGGATTGGGCAGAGTGGCGCCTGTCACGCCACTCTGATTGTCTCCACTGACTTTAATTAAGTTACTGCCGACGACAAAGGCAATGTCACGATAGTAGTTACTATTCCGGTAAGAACTGGTTGGGAAAGAATTCGGGTTCGTGTTATACACCCCATTGTTGCCGTCTGCTACTGTGCTAAGGTCGCCATTAACTATGGAGCTGGCTAGTTGATCATAAGTAGCCACGTAATAGGCGTTTGCGTTGACAGATACTACATAAGTCGTATTAGCTTGAATGTTTACTGGGGTTTCTAGAAGCTGCTCCTGCCACCCAGAAGCCGTCTCGTTAGCAAAAGTGACGCTTTCCAAGAGGGTTCCCGTTGCTGTCCAAATCTTGCCAATATGAGTTCCTGTTTCGCTAGCGGCTTTCCAGAAGCGAATAGCGGAAATCTTTCCCCCCTTAGCGCTACGGAATTTCATGCCTAATTCGTAGGGAGCGTTATCAGTAGCATTTGGAATGCTTGGTACTTGAGTTGTCAGGATAGTTTGGCTGTTCCCCGAAGGACTGGCACTAGCTGAAAAAGTAACGCTACCTACGCTGCTGGCCGTGGCACTCACGGTATTAGTTACAGGACTTGTCGCCCCAGGATTAGCTCCAAGCGTTAAAGTGGTACTAACTTGTCCGCTGGCATCAGTGACTGCACTAGCGGGCGAGACTGACCCTCCGCCACTAGTAACGGCAAAGTTCACAGTTACCCCTGATTGAGCATTGCCAGCACCGTTTTTGACCTGAACAACTAAGGGGTTGGTCAAAGCAGTTCCGGCTGCACCAGTCTGATTGTCGCCACTGATTTTTGTAATCGTCGGTAGTGAAACAACTACAAAGTCTATGTCACGAAAATAGTTAGTATTCCGGTAAGAACCGGTTGGGAATCCTCCTGGAGTACTATTAAACACTCCATTACTACCGTCTGCTACTGAGCTAAGATTTCCATTGACGATGGGACTGCCCAGTTCATCATAAGTAGCCACGTAATAGGCGTTTACGTTGACAGAGACTACATAAGTTGTATTAGCTTGAATGTTAAGTGGTGTGGCCAAAGCCTGATTTTGCCAGCCAGAAGCGGTCTCGTTAGAAAAAGTGACGCTTGCTAAGAGCGTTCCCGTTGCCGTCCAGATATTGCCAATATGAGTTCCTGTTTCGCTAGGCGCTTTCCAGAAACGAATGGCGTTAATTTGTCCGCCTGTATTGCTGCGGAATTTCATTCCTAATTCGTAAACGCTATCACTGAAATTTGGAATGCTTGGAACTTGATTGGTAAAAAGGATAGTCATAGCTATCTCCTATGAAGTTTAATGATTACCGATGGTAAAAAGGTTGCCACAAGAAGTTCTCATACCAATTTGAAAAAGGAATGTCACAGATTGCTAGAGGCACAGCAATGTTCTCTACGAAGAATGAATGTGTCGCAAAAATTATTCAAATTGGTATCAGTTTCTTGTGTAAAGTGGAAAAACTGCTGGAAGCAGTTTCCACAAAACAATTTTTAGGATTTTTCTTTAAATCTGACAAGCCATTTTCAAAACTTTCACCACATAATCCTGTTCTTCTTGAGTCATCTGATGAAACAGGGGTAGTAGGACAGTATGATCTTGTGCTTGCTCACTTTCAGAAAGGCGATCGCAATTTCCAACTCCACACTTACAAGCTTTTGGCTCAACTCCACATGACCAAGCTTCACTTTGATAAGCACTTTCACGGTGAGCGCACATAATTCCGCGTCGCGTGGAAATGCCAGCATCTAGCATTGCCTGCATGACTTTTACCTGGTCATATTTCTCTGTTAGCCGGACACAAAAACTCTGCCAGTTACTCTTTGCCCAATTTGGCTGAGTCGGTAACTTTAATCCCGGCACATCTGCTAGCTTTTCCTGATATTGCTGCGCCAAATAACGCCGACGTTCCACTATCTCTGGAAGCCGTTTGAGTTGCTCTCGCCCGACTGCTGCCTGAATATCAGTCATGCGATAGTTGTAACCCAGCATTGGGTATGACTCAAATATTACCTGTTTGGCACTGTGGCGTACAGTATCGGGGACGCTCATTCCATGTTGTCGCCAGAGGCGAAACTGTTTGTCATATTCGGGCTTATTTGTAGTCAGCATCCCACCGTCACCAGTGGTGATTACTTTGCGGGGGTGAAAAGAAAAGCAAGCTATATCTCCATGCGGCTTGCCAATTTTTTCCCATTGTTCATCCCACAGGATTTCACTACCGATCGCACAAGCTGCATCTTCAATAACTGGTAAATCGTAGCGGTGAGCAATATCTAGGATGGCTTTGAGGTCGCAAGGCATACCGATCTGGTGGACTATCAGGATAGCGCGAGTGTGCTTGTTAATCACATCCTCAATTAACATCGGGTTGATGTTGTATGTCTGTGGTTCAATATCCACAAACACTGGTATTGCACCGCAGTAGCGAATACTGTTGGCAGTGGCAATATAGGAATGGCTGACAGTAATTACTTCATCCCCAGGTTGCACACCGACAGCTAACAGCGCTAGGTGTAATGCTGTAGTGCAATTTGAGACAGCACAAGCATGGATTGCTCCTACGTAAGCGGCAAACTCTTGCTCAAATGCAGCGACTTCTGGCCCTTGGGTTACCCAACCGGACATGATCGCACGCTTCGCTGCTTCAGCTTCGGGTTCACCCATTAAGGGTTTGGCAATCGGGATAAAAGATTGAACTTCAGACACCCTGTTTACTCCTCCCTACATCCCAGTTACGTACAATTTCATTTTCTAGTAGGACTTCTGGAGATTTTCCCAGACTCAAATACCAATTTCTCAGTTTGACTAAACCTTCGTGCAGTGATACTTGAGGCTTGAATCCCAACAGTTTGTCTGCTTTTATCGTTTCAGCATATAGACGCAATACATCACCAGGACGAGATTCATCATGAATCACAGCCGTGTCTCCTCGCTCTACTATTGATGCTATTTCCTTAGCCAAATCATTAATTGGAATTTCAAAGCCACTGCCCAAATTGATTGTTTGACCTATGGCAGAGTCTGTAAATCCTGCCATGATAATGGCCCTAGCCGTATCGCTCACATAAGTGAAGTCTCTAGTCTGGCTACCATCACCAAAAATTACCATTGGCTTACCAGCCATGCTACGCAGTAGGAACTTGGGTATAACTTCTCCACTATCTCCTTCATGGTGACACCGCGGGCCATAGGAGTTAAAAGGACGTACTACAACAGTCGGGTAGCTATATGTTTCGTAGAACGCTCTAGTATAACATTCTCCAGCCAACTTAGCAGCACCATAGACAGTCATGGGAAAGGTTGGGTGTTCTTCTGTCATTGGTACCCAATGGGCAGTACCATAAACTTCTGAACTTGAGACATATACAAACCGATTTACTCCTGCTGCTTTGGCTGCGCTCAATAGCTGGAGAGTTGCTGTGGCATTAACCTCATGATTCTCTTGTGGCGAGTGGATGGAATGGCGGACACCTAAGCACGCTAGATGAAATACGATATCTACACCCAACATTAACTTAGCCATGCGATCGCTATCTCGAATGTCGGCCACAACTAGTTCAAATTGATCGGTAGGCAGATTTTCTAGGTTTTGGCGTTGTCCATTAACCAAATTATCAACAACAATCACCTGCTTTGCTCTTTGAGCTATGAGCTGATGTACTAGTTCAGAGCCGATGAAACCGGCTCCACCTGTGATTAAAATTCGCTTATTTTGCATATTATTTACTCTCTAATGGTTCATATCCTTCCCGCCAGCGTAAAAACTTAGCAGGGACACCAGCAACGATCGCATAAGGTGGTACATCCTTAGTGACAACTGCACCAGCACCAACAATGCTGCCTCGGCCAATTGTTACCCCAGGTAGGATCACCGCATTCATGCCAATATCGGCTCCGGTTTCTACTTTTACTGATTTAATTTCTAAGTCTGTTTGGATGATGGGAACATCAATTGGCAATCCAGTGTGTGATGAACCCAGTACTTTTGCACCTGGGCCCCATCCCACATAATCTTCAATAATTAAATTACGGGCATCAAAGTAGCTCTGTGGGCCAATCCAAACGTGGTTTCCAATGATGCAAGTACCATCGAACCTTCCCTGAATATAGCTTTGTGAACCTATAAATACTTGGTTCCCAATCTCGAAGGTTTCAAGATGCTTAAAACCTACACTATTGCCAATACGAATGTTATGTCCAAATTTACGTGCTACTGCTCGCCAAATAGCTCGCCGCATCAACCCGTCAAAGTCGCCATCACTTGTAGCAAAGCGTGCGTATAATTCGATTAATGGTTTTTGTTCATATTGAGTATTTAAATATGCTGCTAGTTGAATTTCAAAATCAGGGTCTAGCTTTTCTGCTTGCAAGCCGTGGATAGCTGTGACTATCTTAATTTTACCTTGATCGGACATCAAATTCCTTGGTTATGTTAAGCTAATTACTGCTTTGGCAACCTGAGTTTGTGACTCTGTGCTAAGTTCTGCATACATAGGCAGCGATAAAACTTCCCTAGATGCTGCTTCTGAGTGGGGAAAATCACCTGGCTTGTACCCTAAGTCTGTATAAGCTGGTTGCAGATGAACAGGAATTGGGTAATGGATACCTGTTTGAATTTCCTGCTCTTGCAAACTTTGTTGTAGGGCATCTCGCTGAGGCGATCGCACGGCGTAAACATGGTAAACGTGACGGCTATAAGGCATCACAGCAGGTATACCTACACCAGATTCTGCCAAAAGTTTGTCATAGTGGGCTGCATGTGTTCTTCTTGCTTCTGTCCACTCTTCGATGTAGCGTAACTTGACCCGTAAAATGGCTCCCTGGATACCATCCATGCGATAGTTGTAACCTTTTAGGACATGGTGATACCTGCGTTCTTGACCCCAGTCGCGCAGCATTCCCATAGTATGGGCATATTCAGGATTATTGGTGACTGCCATACCTCCCTCACCGTAGGCTCCTAAATTCTTACCAGGGTAAAAGCTAAAACAGCCAATGTCACCGATACTACCTACCCGTTGCCCTTTGTACTCAGCGCCGTGAGCTTGAGCGGCATCTTCTATAACGACTAAACCATGACGGCGAGCAATGTCTAAAATTGGCTCCATGTCTGCTGGTTGCCCGTACAAATGCACAGGTAGGATAGCTTTTGTACGTTCAGTTATCGCTTTTTCAATTTGGGTGACATCTATTGTGTAGGAAACAGGATCAATATCTACGAAAACAGGTGTGGCTCCGGTATAACAAATTGCTGCTGTGGTCGCAACGAAGGTGAAAGGCACGGTAATTACTTCGTCACCAGCACCGATGCCAGCTGCTAGTAATGCTAGATGGAGAGCGCTAGTACCTGTATTGACAGCAATACCATAATCTGAATTGCAGTAACTGGCAAACTCTTCCTCAAAAGCTTTGACTTGATTGCCTAAGACGAATTGCGTACTTGCAAGTACTTTTAAAACAGCAGTATCAATTTCGTCTTTAATACTCAGGTATTGAGTTTTTAGGTCTACAAATGGAATCATGCTGCTACCTCTGCCACATTCAGTTCAATTAATCGGCCTTGCTGCTTGAGAGACTGGGTGGCGGCTTCAAGAATTCTGACTACCCGCAGTCCTGCTTCTCCATCAGTAATTGGGCGATCGCCTTTTTCAATACAATTCATGAAGTGCAATCCCTCTGTTTTCAATGCCTCTGTCATATCTAACTTGGGTGAGTACATATCCCCTGTGCGATAACCAATCATCATTTGGTACATGCTTTCGGAGTTGCCATTGACTGTAATACCCTTGTCGTAAATCTTGACTTTCTCACTGGGTTCTAAGTCATCGTAAACAATCATCCGTTGACTACCACCAATCAATGTGCGACGGATTTTTACTGGTGCTAACCAATTGACATTGATGTGAGCAATGAGATTTTTTTCAAAGAATAAGGTCAAGTAGGCGATATTTTCTGGTTCTCCAGGAACATGGCTGATGCCTGTAGCCGAGACAGCATAAGGTTTTGATGGCAGTAAGTAGCTCATAATTGAGAGGTCGTGGACTGCCAAATCCCAGATGACATTGACATCATGCTGAAAAAGTCCCAGGTTGACGCGTACAGAATCGTAGTAGTAAATATCACCCAAGGAATTAGTGGCGATCAAATCGTGCATCTTGCGGACAGCACCCGTGTACACAAAGGTGTGATCGACCATTAAGACTAGATTGCGTTTTTCTGCTTCTTCAATCAGCCGCATTGCTTGTTCGGAGGTAGTTGTCATTGGCTTCTCTACCAGCACATGTTTACCAGCCTGCAATGCGGCTAAAGCTAATTCAAAGTGAGTTGAAACTGGTGTGGCGATCGCTACAGCGTCGATTTTGGGATCTGTAAATATGTCTCGACAATCTTTAGTAACTTGAATTGTCGGATAACGAGCTTGTACCTTTGCTAGTAGTTGTGGGTTAAAATCACTGACTGTTCTAACCTGAACTCCTGGCATTTCTACAAAATTTCTTACCAGATTTGGACCCCAATAGCCATAGCCGATGACACCGATATTAATGATATTTGCCATTTTTTTTAACTAATCAAAATTTATTTTTTATGAGCTATCAACTACTGCCACTAAAAGGTGATCGTAGTTTCTGAATGAATTGCAAATTACTTTTATCTTTGCAAAGCTTCAGAGTCGACCAAGAAGTTACTCAATATCTATAAATAGATTGCGTACAAAACTTAAGGTTTTCGCAAACTGCTAGCGGATATTTCTAAATTTTGGCGATCGCCTACAGTGGAGCGTAGCCCATCGCGCACATCCCCTATTACACGAGCGGGCACTCCAACTACAATCGCATAATCAGGAACATCGTGAGTTACTGCTGCTCCAGAACCGATGATGGCTTTTTCACCAATAGTTACTCCTGGCAGGATGGTAGCATTACTACCAATAGAGGCACAGCGCTTCACTAAAGTCCTGACTGTATACCAATCATCTTCAGTTTTTAAACTGCCATCTTCATTGGTTGCACGAGGATAAAGGTCATTAGTGAACATGACTCCATGACCAATAAACACTTCATCTTCTAAGACAACGCCTTCACACAAAAAACTGTGGGATGAAATTTTACACCGACTTCCGATCGTGACATCTTTCTGAACCTCCACAAATGTACCAATTTTCGTGTCATCACCGATAACGCAACCGTAGAGGTTCACGAGATGGGGATGAAAAATCTTCACGTTTTTGCCTAACTTGACATCATCATTTACAGCCATTATTTAATCTGCCTTAAAATTAATGCTTTTCTACAGTTTGCCAAATAGCATCTTCTAAATAAGTACACTCATCAGCTTGCCATTGATACTCTGGACGCTCAAAAGTATGCATAGTCACTTCAAACGGGCAAATTTCCTTCAGATTTTCTAGCAGAGTCTCGCTACGACGGTTAGAAAACCATGTAGTTAAAGTGTACGAACCCATGTATAGTCTAAATTTGGGAATCTCACATCTAAGAATAAATGTTCCTGGCTCTTTACAAAACGGAGCATCAGAATTGAAAAACCAGAAAATACAAATAGGTTGTTGCAAAAAGTTTACTATCTGAAAGGAAAAACGCAGACTTTCATGGGGTTCAGTTACATGGAGAGCAAACTCAAACGTAATTGGTTTTCCCCAACAGTGAATTCCTTCTTCCTCAGAGGTGTGTGCCTTTACCCAAGCTACATGATTGCCAATTTTGTTGACAGGAGCTTGGTAATATCCTGGTGATGCAGATTCATCTTTCTGCCCAGCCAGATATAGCTGTACTGCTTTGCCAGTATGGCCATCAAACTGAATGTTCCCTTTAGAAAGCAGTATGCAACGTTTGGTGAGTTGAGAGATAGCTTGCATACTATGACTGACGAATAAAACTGTTCGTCCTTCTTTGGTCGCAACATCACCCATTTTGCCCAAGCACTTTTTCTGAAATGCCGAATCACCTACAGCCAAAACTTCATCGACAATTAAAATTTCTGGCTCTAAATGGGCTGCAACGGAAAAAGCAAGGCGGACATACATTCCTGAAGAATAGCGCTTCACTGGGGTATCTAAAAACTTTTCTACATCAGCAAAAGCTACTATTTCATCAAATTTCTTCTTAATTTCAACTCTACTCATCCCCAGAACGGAACCGTTGAGATAAATGTTCTCCCGTCCCGTCAGTTCTGGGTGAAATCCCGTCCCTACTTCTAATAAGCTTGCTACCCTCCCTTTAATGGCGATACGTCCCCTCGTCGGTTCGGTAATTCGGCTCAGAACTTTTAGGAGGGTGGATTTACCGGCACCATTACGTCCAATAACGCCAATGGCTTCACCTTGTTGAATCTCGAAGGAAACATCTTTTAATGCCCAAAATTCTTCCCGCGTTGGGTTGGGCATTTTTTTGCCCCCATGTTTGATAAATGCCTTGGCAAAAGATTTGACACCATCAGCAATTACATCCCGCAGTGCTTTATAGCGACTTCCTTGCTCTTGCTGGTGAGCGATAATATATTTTTTGCTTAAATTCTCTACACTGATCATATTCTCAGACATCTGCACAGTTCCTTGCTAAATTACGTCAGCAAATGTCCGTTCCATTTTGCGGAAGTACCAAATGCCACTTACCACTAACAGGGCAACTAGTACTAGAGATAATGTGAATCCAGCCCAGTAAAGTTTGGACTCTCCCCCTAAAATTGCCCAGCGAAAGCCATCAATCACGCCCACCATTGGGTTCAAATAGTAGAGCAAACGCCACTGCTCTGGTATGATGCTGCTACTAAAACCGACGGGCGATACATATAGACCAAACTGCACAATAAACGGCACAATATACCGGAAGTCTCGATATTCGACATTCAATGCTGCTAACCACAGCCCTACTCCTAGTGAAGCAGCAAAGGCAATACCAATAAATAACGGTAATGATAATATCCGCCAAGTTGGAATAAAATTATACCAGGCCATAAGCCCTAAGAGAATCATTGCAGAAACGAGAAAGTCCACAAAGCTGACAATCACTGAGCTAGCAGGTACAATTAAGCGCGGAAAGTAGACCTTAGAAATCAAGTTGGCATTACTAATTAGGCTGTTGCTACACTCACTTAGGGCATTGGAAAAAAATTGCCAGGGTAATAAGGCAGCAAATACCAGTATTGGATACGGTGCTGCCCCCTCTGAAGGTAATTTCGCCAAACTTCCGAAGATGACGCTGAACACGATCATCGTCAAAAATGGTCGAATGAGTGCCCAGAGCATACCAATCACTGTTTGCTTATACCGCACCAGAATGTCACGCCAAGCAAGAAAATAGAATAATTCTCTATAGCGCCATATATCTTTCCAATACTGCTGTTCTGTACGTCCAGCTTCAATCACTAACTCCTGTTGGGAGACAATTTTTGGACTATTCATAGTTCTTGATTGAAGATTAATATTTTTAACGAAATTACACTAATAATTCTTAACTCACAAACTGGAAACCTCTAAGACCTTGATAACCAACTTGCCTGGCGCTTTTACGAGTAAACTCACCAACGGAAGGGTTCCCTAGAGAATCAATCACTCCTGTGACTTGCCGCCATAGTTCTTGTGGTGCTACCAAAATTTCATAATTACTATCATCACACTTACGAATGTGATACCAAGTTGTTTGCTGACATCCTTCACACCAAAAAGCTTCTAACCATTCCCCTTCTATAGGAACTGTGGTTTGGTTCGCTACTAACATCAAAGCATTCCGTCGACTCATACCTCGTTGCTGTAATTGGCCTGCTTGGTCAGCAAACATTTGATATTTTTGACTGACGCTATCCATATAGCAACTATGAATCGGGCAGTAAATTGCTCTTCGCTTGGAACGTTTCCGATTTCGGTCACACCTCATCTGTAATTTCACCTCCTGTTATAGACAAAAACCATGAGCAAGGAAGGCTATGTTGGAGGGACTGAGATCAATAAGACCATCAAAGCCCTACTCCTAAAAAATGCTGCAAAAATATTCAATTATAAATGATAATTTTATTTTTATTTTACCTTATTTTTTAATTAATTTACTTCCTTTTTAATTGAAAAAATGATTTTGCAAAGAGTTAGTTTTTGACTAAATCAAAAGATTCTAATGTTCTATTTTTCTCCTAATAGTCTTATACCATGCAACCAAAAATTTGTAGATCAAATTGTTTAAGGTTTATCAAAATCATAGAAATTTAATAAACCTAAATATGCTTACTTTACATCGCTTCGAGACATGGTGATTATTTCATCAAATACTGCCTGCTGTAAAACATGCAAGTATTGTTTAGAGATCACTTTAGGCGTGAAGTGCGATCGCAAATACTGACGACCTGCTTTGCCCATCTGCTCTCCTATTTGGGGATCTCGATTCAGAAAGCGAATAAATTGCGCTAGACCTTGACCATCTCCATTGTCAAATGTGCTACCACAACTAGCATCAGCTACGAGTTGTCTCAGATATGAAGTCTGGGAGCAAATTACTGCTATTGGTCGCCCAGAGGCTAAAGCTGAGTAAAGTTTGCTGGGAACAACTAAACCCTCTGTAGTTGCATCTACACTCACTATTGATAGATCGCAAGCCGTTAGGGAATAAGGTAACACCTGCTTATCTTGATAAGGTAGAAATGTAAAATTGGTCAGCCCTAACCGCTCCACTTCCATAATTAATTCTTCGCGTTTGGCACCACCACCAATGCAGACAAACTGAATTGGCTCATCTTGCAATTGCTTTGCAGCTTCCAACATGGTGTCAATATCATGGCAACGACCCATATTGCCAGAATAGAGGACGGTAAATTTGTTAACTAGGTTATACTTCCAGGCAAACCAGTTTTCTTTCTTAGCAATCGGCACGATCGCTTCTGGGTTAGCCCAACTGTGAATTACAGAAATTTTATCAGCTACTTGGGGACAATGTGCCACTACCTGTTGTTTCATCGCTGGGCTAAGTACTATGATCCCCTTGGCTTTTAACCAAACCTGTTTATTGATTGCACGCCACAATCGCACCAGCCAGTTACTCTTTGAAATTACACCTAATGCGATCGCAATATCAGGGTACAAATCATATAATACGCATACATAAGGTATCTTGAATAAGATATAAGCTAGATATCCGATCACTGGCAAAAACGGGGGAGCCGTAGTTAGCAACAATACATTGTTGCGACGCGAACCTCTCAGCAAATAGAGCGTCGCCCGTAAGGTGTATAGCACACCATTAATGGCTTTGCCACGAATTCTTCCCGGCCAGAGTTGAGCAGTACGCGATCGCTGAATTCGGATTTGGTCAGCCCATTCAACTGCTGGGGCCGTATCAGAACGAAATGCATATCCTGGCTGACTTGTAAAAATTTCAATATCCACTCCTTGCTGCCCTAACTGTTTCACCAATTCTTCAATCAACTGCCCTGTAGCGGCATAATCTGGAGGGAAAAATTGGGTAACTACAGATAACTTAATTGATTTTTGAGCTTTTACAGAAGGCTTGTTTTTTGTATCTTTTTTTGCATCTAAAGGAGTAGAAATGGATTTCAAAAAATTTTGATTAATCCATTGATTAAGTCTCATAGTCTATGGCCTCGTCTGAAATAGAAAAAACTGTTATCCAAAACCTGTATAAACTCGAAATAATCTAGAAAACACATCTAGACTATATTGTAAGAATTTACAAATCTGGCTTAATATTCACTAATAAAACCTGAATTAACAAACTACAATTTTCGTAAAGTTAAGTCATTGATATAAGGTACTATCAAGACTAATTTTGTTTCGGTATGTTAGCCACAGATTGGCACACCTTAACTAAACTGAAAATATTGTATTTTGTTTAGTTCACGCTCCCAAGTAGAGTCTAGTTCGTTACACCACCCACAATAGCTTAAAGGACCTCTGAACCTTGCACATTTAGGCATGGTCTTATAACTCTATTAAGGCTAAATAACAGAACACTCTTTCTAGTTTATATACACACTTCTCTAACAGATCCGAGAACACAAAAATGATGAAAATACTTCTAGCCGAGAACAAATTATTTTAGAGAGAAGGTAATATTTTTATGTGGTAAAGCAAGTCCTTGACAGGTTGAGCAGGTACTTACTTAAACTTCTAAAAAGAGATTTAATGGTTGCTGGCAGTCTCTATTGTTTGAGTAACATTCAGTCAACTGAGATATCTGGAGTTATAATTACTATTCACAATTTGATTCTAGAATGTTTTGTTTTGAGCAGTGTTTAGTTTTTGTTTGAGTTTCTCTAGTTACATATAACTTTATAATTAAAGCTTTTAGACTTTATTACTTTTTATATGCAACACTGAGAACTTCACAATATCATGTTTCCATATCGAATAATTTACTTCATTAAAAATTTATATTTTTAAAGTATATCTAATCTAAAACTTTATAAAATAATAGTTTTATGGGCTACCAGGACTCCTGTTTGATTGTTGAACAGGATTTAGACAATATACACAGGAAGTAAAAGTATAATAAATAGAGTTATACTGAATTTGTATTAAAATGTACTTAATATTTATTCAATGAACTGCAAGGTATGCAAAGAAAGAGATCGTCCGAGAAATTAATTATTCAGTGCATTTACTTAGATTTTTGTAGAAGCCAGCATTTACAAGCTGCCACAGCCGCAGTAGAAGTATGGCGAAAACTCCACTTGATGTCAAGCATCGATAATTTATATCCCTTAATTATTAACTTAAGCACTTGAGTATTGCCTGTGTTTTCACTGAATCCAAAAATAAATTGTTTTTATGAGAGAATAATTGGACATCATTAACCGAAATTCACGTTTATTAAGTAGAAAATTTCAATTTTTGTACTTTCTTATACTTAAACCGAATTGCTTGTATTATTTCATACTATTTAACGAGCCTAACTAGCAACTTGCGTTATTTGTGTAATGGATTAAAGAATAAAGACTTGTAATTTCATCATAAGTTTATTAAGTAAATATCAAATATAGTATAGATTGTTGGTCGTATCAAAATTTATCTTACAGAAGCTTATAAAACTCTTTCTACTAAATTCTGTCTAACTTATTACCAAATATTAAGAATATGATAGAGAATTATCCTTCCCAACCTTCCAGTTCTGATAGTAGTAATAATTCTGTGCCTCCATCTCTTCAAAATCAACAAAATCAACTTGTTCCGTGGGTTGAAGAGGAAGAAGAATGGAGTGTGCAAAAATTTCTGGGTGTTTTACGGCGAAGAGCGCTAGTTATGACAGGTGTCACTATTACTGTTATGACAATTGCAGTTATTAGCTTAGTGCTAAAGCAGAAGCCCCCAGAATATGAAGGCAATTTTCAACTGTTAGTAGAACCTGTGAATGATGACTCCACAGATGTGGATGTTGTCAAAAACTCTAACTCACAGATGTCTAGTCTAGATTATGAAAGCCAAATTCAGGTTCTTAAGAGTCCTGAACTGATGAGAGATACTCTTAAACGGCTACAAGCTTCTTATCCAGAATTAAGCTATTATTCTCTGATCGATTCTCTAAAAATTACTCGATTAGGTGAAACCAAGATTATATTAGTTAGCTATCACAGTAAAAATCAAGATCAAACTCAAGCCGTACTACAGAGGCTCGCTAAAGATTACTTAGACTACAGCAAAATCAGGAGGCAAACCAAATTACGTCAAGGGCTTCAGTTTGTTGAATACCAATTACCTTTAACACAAAATCGGGTAGATCAACTCCAAAAAGAGTTGCAATTTTTTAGACAAAATTACAATTTTGACAATCCAGAATCCCAAGCAGAGCAAATCTCATCACAAACCGTTGAATTATCTCAAAAAAGACAAGAAATTGATCTACAGTTAGCTCAAACTCGTGCTAATTTAACGAGTCTAAAAGAAAAAAATGGCGCAACAGCAATACTGAATAATGCTCCTTTATATCAGCAGTTAATTACTCAAATACGTCTATTTGATATTCAGATTGCAACTGAATCAACTCGTTTACAAGACAAAAACCCAACCATTCAAACATTGAAAGAGAAACGAGCTAGTCTTTTACCTTTGCTACGTCAACAGGCACAGCAATTATTGGGTGTAAAATTTGCAGAAGTAGAGATGCAACTTCAGAAATTAGAAGTGCAAAGTCAAGAACTTACCAAAATAGAACAGAAACTTGCACAGCGACGCAACCAACTGCCAATTCTAACAAGACAGTACACTGAATTACAGCGTAAATTGCAATTTGCAAATGAGAGTTTGAATCGGTTTTTATCAACCCGCGAGAATCTCCAAATTCAAATATCCCAAACAGAGCTGGGCTGGCAATTACTTCAAGTACCAACTACACCGGACATTCCTATTTCTTCTTCTGATACCCTACGCAGTTTCGTATTAGTATTAGTTGCAAGTATCATCTCAGGAGTTGGTATTGTCTTACTAATGGAAAAGCTAGATAATGCCTACCATACTGTCGATGATCTGAAAAGAAAAGTTAAGCAGCCATTGTTAGGAAATATTCCTTTTGAACAGCAAATTCAAACTAAGCAAAACCGCACTTATCAGCAAAGTTTTCCCTTGTTAAGGATACCAAATTTTCTTTCTAAGAAGATTGCTAAACTGACTGTTTTACCAGAGGAAGAACAGGGTGAGTATTCTTCCAACTTTTCGGAAGCTTTAAGGGTAGTTTATACAAATATTAAACTACTCAGTTCCGATAGCCCGTTTCGTTCCATAGTTATTAGTTCAGCTATGCCTGGTGATGGCAAGTCTACCATAGCCCTTCATCTAGCTCAGATAGCTACAGCAATGGGGCAACGAGTCTTACTTGTAGACGCTGATCTTCGTAAACCCACAATTCACAATCTCTCACATTTAAATAATCTCTGGGGATTAAGCAATTTAATCTCTACAAACTTGCCAGTGGGAGAAGTAATTCGACAACTACCTTCTATGAGCAAACTATCTGTAATCACAGCTGGACCAGTACCATCCGATCCCGCAAAGTTGCTCTCATCTTCAAAGATGAAGCAATTAATGACAGATTTTCAGAAGAATTTTGACTTAGTGATTTATGATGCACCTCCTCTGGTGGGATTAGCTGATGCTAGCCTGATAGCACCCCACACTGATGGACTATTGATAGTAGTTCGAATTCACAAAACAAATTCTTCAATACTAAAAATAGCTTTAGATAACCTGAAATTTTATCGATTGAATATATTAGGCATAGTTTGTAATGGTCAGAAAACTAATTTTAATGGTTTGTATTAAGAGGGAATATACTTTATACTCTCCACATTACATTTATAGAAGCCTATGACCTTGTAATTATTGACTCTGGTTCATAGGTTCAATTTTCGGGAGTCGGTAAAAACGGCTGAAAAAAGGGGGATGTGTACGGCTTTGATGGTGGCAAGCTAGTCAAAGGAAGGAAACGCCAGACAATCGTTGATAGCCTTGGTCTCTTACTCAAAGTGGTTGTGAGTGAAGGCAATGCTCCTGAAAGATTGCTTGCTGCCTATGCTTTGATGGAACTGGTGGAGGAACGCCCAGAATTATTAGAAAAAGTTGAAGTCATGTGGGTTGACTCTGGGTATGACGGTGATAAGTTTGCCCTGGCTGTTTGGTTGATGATTCAAGCTCATGTTGAGGTCATGCGCCGTGCTGGTAAAGAGTTTGAAGTTTTACCCAAGGGTTGGGTAGTAGAAAGAACATTTGCCTGGTAAAACCTGTACCATCGTTTGAGTAAGGATTACGAGCGTCTCCCTGAAATGAGCGAAGCTGCCATATATGCTGTTATGACTCGTATTATGTTACGTCGTCTAGCCCTCTAAAGATTTACTTTATAAATGGTCTCTAAGCACTAGAAACGAAAAATCTCAGAGTAAATAAACCACACTTAATGTGACCATATTTATCAATGGATGATGCTCATATTTAAATTTTTAGCTGTTTTTCTATAAATAATCAAGTATTTTTATTGAGTAAAAAAGACATAATTCTAGCAATTGTGTCTTTTTTTTTTGAGTTAAAAGTTGCATTAATGTAGTTTTCTTTGAATTAAATATTTAGGATTACTACTTATAAAAACATTAATAGTTTTTATAAAAACTGATAGTTGAAATCGAAACTAATTTACTGGAAATAATCACAGAGGTTATTTTTTTGTGTCTGGGTTCTCAAATTTTATTGATACTATGAAATTAATAATGCTTCATTTTTCACAATTACCTTGGTTAATTGTTACTATATCTGCTTTCTGCAATTGTCTTGGCAATATTCTAATAAGTCAGTCAGAGACTATTTATAAAGTAAATCTTAAGTAAGGCGGGTTACGGCTTCGCTATTACGCACCGTATTACATGGCGGTGCGTTAGCACTTTGATGAAATTTTTTGTGACAAATCATCTAGAAATATGGCCATAACACACCGTACAATAATCTTATTTTTACTTTATAAATAACCTCTTAGAGGATGTTTGAAAAGTTTGTGGTTTAGTAGATTTCTTACAGAATAATTTTATGCTAAGTAGAGAGTTCTGACATAAATTTACCAAAATTTTTTGCAAGAGGTCTACTCAAAAAAGCTATTAGGATATAAGCTGTAAACAAGTAGATACAGCACTATTGAGAGCTATGAGTAAAGCATATTCCAGTAACCTGGGCAAAGACCAGTAGAAACGTGCATAGGCATTTTTTGATTATTAGCTATGTCCATTTCTAGACAAGCCAACTCTAATATGGATGTAAAAATCAGAAATTAGGAAATTAGGAATTGATTTAAAAATTAAATTTTTGTTCATTTATAAATTATCAAATGGACAAAACACTTACCTATGTCAATTCTCTAGAAATGATTATTAAACAAGACGTTCCAGGCATACAACATCATTTTTCAAGTTAGTTGGCGATATTAAATATTCTCTGAAGGGACAATATTTATGTACAAAATGGATGATTCTGTAGCTTGCTCATGAGGTCTTTTGAACTATGAAATTCTTACTTAGAATCTTTCAAAAATTTAGTGCCAATTTATTAACAAAGCTGCTAGAGCTAAAAAATACGCACTTGTTAATTTTTGATATCATTATTTTTTCAATTACTCCTTTATTAGCGCTGCTTATCCGTTTAGACGGCTCTCTCGATATTCAAGCAGACATATCACAACTAGGAATCGCAACTCTATTATTTTTATTAGTTAAACTAATTGTATTTTGGAGTTTTGGTTTTTATAGGCGATACTGGCGCTATGCCAGTGTTGAGGAACTGACATATATAGCCATGTTGATGGTAGGTGCAATAGTCATCCAAAGCATGACATTTAATCTTCTTAATCACATATTGCCTTTTGCAACAGATAACCTGCCGCGATCGCTGCCATTTATTGATGGATTACTGTCATGTATTTTCATAGGAATGTTACGTTTCAGTTTTCGAGTTGTAGAAAGATTTATCCAACGTCAAGGAGTATTTAATCCACGAGAGCGGGTGCTGATTATTGGTGCTGGTAATGCCGGAGTTTCCCTTGTGCAAGATATGCAAAGCAAGCCTAAACTAGGCTTTCATGCTGTTGCCTTCATTGACGACGATCCACGGAAATTAAATGTCCGAATTCGTGGTATTCCAGTCGTAGGCAATCGCCACCAAATTCCTGATACTTTGAAATCTCTCCAAATCCACAAAGTTATCATTGCCATGCCTACGGTTGCTGGCCATGTTATTCGAGAAATCGTAGATATTTGCAAAGCAACTGGAATACAAACTAGTACTTTACCTGGAATATATGAAATCCTCAACGATCGTGTGCGGGTAGATAGCATTCGAGATGTCAGGATTGAGGATCTGCTCAGGCGAGAACCCATACAGACTGATGTTGAGCAAGTGCATAAATTTCTCAAAGGTAAGACAGTACTGATTACAGGTGCAGGAGGATCAATTGGTAGTGAACTTTGCCGTCAAATTTTCAAGTGTCATCCTGCGGAAATGATACTTATGGGACATGGGGAGAATTCTATATTTAATATCCAACAAGAGTTAGAAAAACTGATCCAAATACTCAAAAATGATGGGAAAGTACAGCGATACACCCCTCGTATTTATACTTTTATTGGCGATATTCGTTATAGCATTCGCCTAAAACAAGCTTTTGAACAATTTCAACCTAACGTGATTTTTCATGCGGCTGCTCATAAGCACGTTCCTCTTATGGAATTAAATTCATCAGAAGCAATCACTAACAATGTGCTTGGAACAAAAAACTTATTGGATATGGCGCTGCAATACAATGTTCAAAACTTCGTGATGATTTCCACAGATAAAGCTGTTAATCCCACTAGTGTCATGGGTGCTAGTAAAAGAGTTGCCGAAATGCTAGTGCTGCAAGCTGCAAAAGAAAGCGGTAAACCTTATGTTGTTGTGCGCTTTGGCAATGTTTTGGGTAGTCGTGGTAGTGTAGTTCCCACTTTCAAAAAACAAATTGCTTCAGGTGGCCCAGTAACCGTTACCCATCCCGATATCTGTCGTTATTTCATGACCATCCCAGAAGCAGTGCAACTTGTTTTACAGGCTGCGGTATTGAGTCGTGGTGGTGA
The DNA here is from genome assembly GCF_043099725.1 of Nostoc sp. C110. GTDB lineage: Bacteria > Cyanobacteriota > Cyanobacteriia > Cyanobacteriales > Nostocaceae > Nostoc > Nostoc muscorum_A. The sequence goes on from NZ_CP171148.1 coordinate 5,574,862, forward strand.
AGTCTTAATGCTGAATATGGGCGAACCTGTAAAAATTGTTGACTTGGCTAAAGAATTAATTCGCCTTTCGGGATATGAAGTAAATAAAGATATTGACATCTTATTTACAGGCTTAAGACCTGGGGAAAAGTTATTTGAAGAACTGTTTATCGAGGGAGAAGAGTACGAACAAACTCAACATGAAAAATTGATAGTAGTGAAAAATGGCAGTCGGATTGTTTCAGAAAATCTCACCATGACTGTAGAAAAATTGTGTGCCGCAGCAGGTAAAAATGATATTAAATACATCATGTTATTACTGGAACAACTGGTGTCAGGATACAAACCTAAGTATTTAGAAAATAATGAACGAAGAAACAGTCTAAAGAGTAGTGCTTTAATCACATATTTAAATAAAAACAAACTTGCGAAAGTGGAATCGGGAGGAGCTAAATAAAATAGAGAATTTGGACTCTAAGTCGATGGCTAATTCATCAAATAACTCTACCTTTAATTTAGATAATCAACATGGAAACGATCTATGGCTTTCACGGCTTATTACGAAAAATAAATAGAGTATTTAACTTAAAAAAGAGATATTTTTCCTTTTTCAAGGAACTAGCAATAACTTTGGTAAGAAGACAAACTAAATGGTCAATTGGAATTTATACAGGCCAATCTCTTTTGGATTTCGTTTCTACAGAAAATATTTGTTGTGTTTGGTATCAAACTGCAAAATTGGATGAGGTTAATGACTAAAGCAGATGCAACAACATAAGCCACTAACACTGCGCGGCAACTTTTCTTGGACTTTCGCCGGTAATTTAGTTTATGCAGCTTGCCAGTGGGGAATATTGGTGATACTGGCTAAACTTGGCAGTCCAGAGATGGTAGGACAGTTTACCTTGGGGCTGGCGATCACAGCACCTATAATCATGTTTACAAATCTTCAGTTGCGAATTGTCCAAGCAACAGATGCCAGAAAACAGTATTCTTTTAGCGATTACCTGGGGCTAAGATTAATCTCGACAGCTTTGGCACTTGCGATCATTACGGTTATTAGTTTGTTAGGCGGCTTTCGATGGGAAACATCTCTAGTTATCTTCTTGATGGGCTTGGCAAAGGCATTCGAGTCTATTAGTGACATATTTCATGGACTGATTCAGCAGCATGAACGCATGGATCGGATTGCAACATCGTTGATGATTAAAGGCCCTCTATCACTGCTACTACTGGGCATTGGAGTATATATGTCTGGCCATATTCTCTGGGGAGTGGCGGGGTTGGTCTTTGCTTGGGCAGTGGTGTTGGTCGCTTGGGACATTCGCAGTGGTATCTTGATGCTATACAGGTCACAATTGCAACCGCGTTGGCATCGAAAAACCCTAGTAAAGCTGGTATGGCTCTGTTTGCCTCTGGGGTTTGTGATGATGCTAATTTCACTCAATACCAATATTCCCCGTTACTTTATTGAACGATATTTAGGTGAGCGGGAATTGGGGATTTTTGCAGCCATTGCCTACCTGATGGTGGCAGGAAACATCGTAGTAAATGCCCTAGGAGAGTCAAGCATTTCTAGACTAGCTAAGTATTACGCGGCTAAAGATGCTATTGCTTTCCATACACTCCTACTCAAGCTGGTAGGAATCGCTGCTTTATTGGGCGGAACAGGTGTTTTGATAGCTGTTGTAGCTGGACATCAGATCCTGACTCTTCTGTATCAACCTGAATATGCCGAGCAAACAAATTTGTTTGTCTGGTTGATGGTTGCAGCTGGAATTAACTATGTATCGTCTTTCCTGAGCTATGGAATGACAGCATGTCAGTACTTTCGCATCCAAATACCTTTGTTTGCGACTGTACTAACTATCTCAACGATAACCTGTCTATTGCTGCTACCCAGTTTGGGATTGTTAGGAGCAGCGATCGCACTAGTTATTGCAACTATTGTTCAAACAATTTTTAGTTTAGGAGTTATCTTCTATGCACTACACAAACTCTAGAGATATCCAGAAGGTCGATGAGCATTCAATACGTATCCTCCATATTGTTGCAGGGATGAACAGGGGTGGAATCGAAACCTGGCTAATGTACATTTTGCGGCACATTGATCGCGATCGCTTCCAGATGGATTTTCTGGTTAACACAGCCCAGCCCGGCCCTTACGATGAAGAAATCCGTGCCCTTGGTAGCAAGGTTATTCTATCTTCTCATCCGTCACAATCCTGGTTTTACGCTCCTAATTCCAAACGTATCTTACACGAGTACGCAGCAGGACTACCTTGTGTGTTCTCAAACTCATAATATTGGTACAAATTAATGTCAAATATGATCATTAAAAAAACATTAAATCAGGATTTTTGGAATAACGTAATTCTTTTACCTATTGACTTAATTTTGATTTTTTGTTCGACATTTCCTGGAGAAAATAAAACGGTGTATGAAATTCCTTTATTTTTTGTTTTTTGGACAATAGTTTTTGTCCTGAGAAGAAACTTTATTTTAAGCCCAGCAGAAATTTCTGCTCAAATATTCATTTTTCTCGCTCTTTTACCTATTTTTATTCAATTTTATCAATACAATTTTGACTATTATTTTGGCGCTATATCAGGAATTCTATATGTTAATATTCTTGTTTTTGGCACTCATGTAATCGAGCGATTGCTCAGTAATAGTCCAGGTTGTAAGATAGTTCGATGGCTGCCTGCCATGACACTAATTTTTCTTGGAGTATTATCTCAACAGTTTTCTGGAAACGAGCCAAGACAATCCTTTATATTTGGGCCCAATATTTACTACAGAATTATTGGAACTATTTTCTTGCTAAATCTCGTATTGGTTCATGAAAATTACTCTAGCAAAAAAGAAAAAATTTCAATACTTAGCTTAATCACTACGATATTTTGTTTAGTTATTGCATTGTCTCTAATGGTTAAAACAGGTTCTAGAGGTGCAACAATAGTAGGAATTATTATGACATTATCTTTTTTTTATACAGTACTATATATCAGATTAAATTGGCTAAAGTTTGCTAGTATAGCTATAACATTTGCTCCCTTTTTACTCGCTATAAATTCAAGTTTTTCTAAATCTATTATTGATTCTAGAGTATTTTGGTTTTATGACCGTGGTGCCTCCTCTAGTTCTATTGCAGTCAGGGAAGGATATTGGCAAAATTTGACATCTTTTTTTATAAAAGATAATTTTTTATTCGGAGAAGGAAGCCAATATATATATTCCTATCCTCACAATATTTATCTAGACCTGCTATATAATGGTGGCTTTTTACCCTGTGTTATTCTTATAGGATTTACGGCAATGTATGGAATACTTTTATGGAAAGGGAAATTAAATAAAAACTGGAAAATTATAACTATAGTTTGTTCACCAATTTATATAGGTTCGCTATTTTCTGGAACATTATATGACAACTATTCAATTATAAGCCTAATATTTGCACTGCCAAATTTGATACACAACCAAGTTCCTACTATATCTACAAAAAATCAAAGAGTCTGACAAAAATTCAAATCTATAGTTTGAATAGGAGAAAATCACTTTTATGCATGAATTTAATGAATATCAAATACGGTCAACTGTTATCCTATATGTTGCGCCAATTACGCACAATCGAATTACTGGGTTAACACCTGCTGTAACGCCATTAGTGAATGCCCTGCAAAATTTAGGAGTGCAAACTGGACTTTTGACTACTTCTACACTAGGGCGCTATGAAAATACTGAGCCATATCCAGTTGTTTATATAAATGATCTACCTCTTTATCCAAGTTTAGCTTCAATGCCAGAACCATTGAATAAACCCGATCTTATTGTTTTCCAAAGTACCTATATTTTGAAGCATATTACACTCGTATATGAGGCTTTGCAACGCAAGATTCCCTATATAATTACACCTCAAGGTGGGATGACACAGAGAGCGCAGCAGCAAAAACAACTGAAGAAGAAGGTAGGCAATTTTTTATTTTTTAACTGGATGGTGCGAAATTCTGCTGCTTTGCATTGTTTAAATGAACAAGAATCTATAGATGTGAAAAAAACCTGGAGTCATCCTGTATTTATAGTTGGGAATGGAGTCCCTATGCCGCAACGTAAACTATTGGCATACCCAGGGAGTAAACCACAATTAAAATTTGTCTTTTTAGGAAGGCTAGATATCAACCATAAAGGATTGGATCTTCTATTAGAAGCTTGTGCGCTGTTACAAGAAAAATTGAGACAATCAACAGTTCAGATACTTTTATATGGCTCTAATATAGCTGGAAGTAAAATAAAACTTGAGAAGATGATAAATAAATATCAAATTCAAGATATTGTTCATCTCAACGAGCCAGTTTTGGGAGATGCAAAGCAAGAAGTTTTCCAAAGCACAGATTTGTTTATACATACCTCTCGCTTTGAAGGACATCCAATAGCAGTATTAGAGGCTTTATCTTATGGAATACCTTGTCTACTCACACCTGGTACTAATATGGCAAGCGAAGTGGAGGCAGCTGGGGCTGGATGGTCTGTAGAAGATACTCCAGCAGCGATCGCTAAAGGTATGCAAGATGTTTTAGCCGCGCGATTAGAACTTTCAAAAAGAGGACAGGCGGCACGAAATTTAGTAGAAGAAAAATATTCCTGGAACCAGATTGGCAAGCAGTCACTTCAAGAATATTTCAACTTATTGCATCCAAATTACAAAATTGCAGATGTAATTGTTAAGTCAAATAATTCTCTAGAGGTTCAACGTTGATGGATACTCGCACATTAATTTATTTACATCAATATTTTTCTATTCCCACAGTTTCTGGAGGCACAAGATCCTGGGAGTTTTCGACTCGTCTTGTCCAAGATAAATGGCAAGTTTGTATGTTTTGCGGTGACTCGGAAATTCATGGAATTCCCGCCGTTAATATCCTGAAATTGTTCAACACCAAAAATGTTAGTTTTAAATTAAATGTTATTCCTTTGAAGTACAGTAATTACATGAGCTTCTCGCGGAGAATTTTGGCATTTTTGAGTTTTGCTGTAAGGTCTTCTTTACAAGTCCTGCGAGAAGAAAAAGCTGACCTCACTTTTGCTACTAGCACACCGCTTACTATTGCAATACCAGCTTTATTGCGAAAATGGTTACATGGCACTCCTTATGTTTTTGAAGTCAGAGACCTCTGGCCAGAAATGCCAATAGCTATGAAAGCTGTACGCTCACCATTAGCTATATTTTTGGCTCGGCAATTAGAACTGATAGCTTATCAAAATGCTTCTCATATTGTGGCGCTTTCTCCTGGCATGAAAGAAGGCATCGTCAAACAGGGTATTCCTGCTGAGAAAGTAGAAGTGATTCCTAATGCTTGCGATAATGCACGTTTTAACATTTCAGAAACAATTGGATTAGAGTTTCTCCGCCAGCATCCCGAATTATCTGGCGGGCCTTTGATTGTTTACACCGGTACATTGGGGCATATAAATGGAGTCAACTACTTGGCTTATTTAGCAAGTCACATGAGAAATATCATACCTGAAGCTAAATTTCTGGTGGTTGGTTCAGGTGCCTGTGAAAGTGAAGTCAGAGAAGCTAGTAGTCAATTAGGGATTTTGGAAAAAAACTTCTGGATGTGGCCACCTATTCCCAAAGCTGAAATGCCAGCACTTCTTTCTGCATGTACCGTTGCCACCTCCTTGTTTAAGCCAATTCCTGAGATGGAGCATAATTCAGCTAATAAATTCTTTGATGCCCTAGCAGCAGGCCGTCCAGTCGTAATTAACTATGGCGGTTGGCAAAAAGAAATTCTCGAACAGTCTGGTGCTGGTATTAGCATTTCTAGCAACGATCCAAAAATTGCTGCAATTCAACTTGCAAAATTTTTAAATAGCTCTGAGTGCTTGCAAAGCGCTCAGGCTGCTGCAAGAAAACTTGCAGACACAGTGTTTGATCGGGATATTTTGTACAAGAAACTAGCAAATGTTTTTCAGAAGGTTTTAAATGAAACACATTCTGGCATTTAAAAAGTGGAAACATTGGTCAAAAATAAAATTCTTACGTTGTGCTGATAAGTTAATAGCAGCCGTTGGAATTGTTGTTGCGTCCGTCGTCTTTACGGCAACAAATACAGAAGTTGTTGGACAAGATATATACCCTAAGAGTAAGCAATTTCCGTTAGGACTATACTCCATACACGAAGCACAAGATATGCAGAGGGTGCGGCAATTCGGATGGAAAATCGCCCAGACATATCATTTTACCCCTTCTTTTCTTGAGACTGTAGCTAAGGGTAAGATGCTTGCTCTTGCCAGCCTGCCAGGTAAATCTGAGCCGATACCAGAAGTGCAAGCGGCAAAGAAGATAACTGCTCTTGCTAAGAGCGATCGAGTAGCGTGGTGGGAATTTCCTGAAGAACGGCGCTATTGGAGAGATGGAGAAATGGCGATAGTCACCAATTATGCGAGTTGGACACGCAAATATGACCCAAAAAAGCGACCAAATTATATGTACATCCCCGGTCACTATGATGCTACAAGTGTCCAGCAGTATGTACCTTATTTGGATATCATTCCCTCCAGTGTTTACACAAACTATATAGGGGTGCCACATGCATGGGTGCGATGGCGGATGGAAACCACACTAAAGGGGATCAAGCTAGCAAAAGCCAAAATAGGCCCTGATTATCTGAATGGAGAAAAAACTCCTGTAGCAATTCTGGAACTTTTTCACGAATCGGGCAATGCGATCGCCACAAATGAAGGGGCCTATCACGATTTCTGGCAGTCTATTGTATCTGGTGCTAGGGGGATTCTCATTTTTTCTTACTGGCATGAGCGCGACCATCCAAATCTAGAAAGTGTTTTGCAAACATATCATAAGGCTGCTGGAGAGATCGTAGGGCCAGAGCAATTGGGCTCGGCTATCTTGTATGGCACGAGGCTAGATAATGTGAGCTTTGAGATTATCGCTGGGCCAAGAAGGACAGAGAAGTTCTACACCTATGGTATGAAACAGCCACTCAGCTTTCCTTCTATTAATCTCCTGACAACTGTTTGGAATCAATCTACCTACGTTATTGCCGTCAACTCAGCAAATGAACCTGTTTCGGTTAGTTTTACTGGTCTTCCTAATACGCCCACCGAAGCAACTGTTCTATTTGAAAACAAGACAGTTCCGCTTAACGATGGAGTGTTGAATACCGAATTTCAACCACTTGGTGTACATATCTTCAAAATTGCTAGCAGCAGTAGCAGCAAAGTCTTGAAAGGGGAAAAGCAAAGTATCTGCGCTCAATTTTTTCGATAAAAGTTATATACCTTGATTACTGATTTTAGTTGACAAAAGTGAAGAATATAGCTATGAACAGCAAATATTTACAGCAACATATTTCTATAAAAAGTAGCAGATTAATCAAGTCTATATTAGATAGATTTGTAGCAGCGATCGCCCTTTTAGCTCTTTCTCCAGTGATATTGATAATTGCGATCGCTATTTATCTCCGTATGGGTTATCCAGTTATTTTTATCCAACCCCGTCCCGGTAAAAATGCTCGTATTTTCAATTTTTACAAGTTCCGCACTATGACGGATGAACGCGATGCCAAAGGTAATCTTCTCCCTGATGAGAAACGCCTCACGCCTTTTGGTGAATTTCTTCGTCAAACCAGTTTGGACGAACTCCCACAACTTTGGAACGTCCTCAAGGGTGACATGAGTTTGGTGGGCCCTCGTCCTTTACTGGTACAGTATCTTGACCGTTACAGCCTCGAACAAGCACGTCGCCACAATGTCAAACCGGGTATCACAGGTTGGGCGCAAATCAATGGTCGCCGATTATTAGATGGATGTTGGGAAGAGAAATTCAGATTAGATATTTGGTACATTGACAATTGGAATCTATGGTTGGACTTGAAAATTCTGGTTTTAACTCTGTTCAAAGTTTTGAAAAAAGAGAATATTAGCCAAGAAGGCTACGCTACAGGTGAAGAATTTCAAGGTAGTACTAGAGAAGTATGAAATATTATTGTACAAACTCTCAATAAATAAGGCAGAAGACTGAGAAAAGTCTGAGTGAGGTTTTTCGAAGCTCGTGAACTCGCTAACGCTTCATAACTTCGTCAAGACAAGAGATTAGCTTCACAATAACGAAAGAAATTTCTTGTAATAAATACTATTATTTCAGGTAAATGTTTATGGAAAAAGGATGGGAAGTAGGTTCTGAATTTGATTGGTCAAATGACTTTTTAATGGCATCTAAAACTAACAATTTCCTACCTAAGCTATATGAACTTTTTTCCACTGGTACAGCTTGTTTGATTTCTCTCAACAATCTATTAAATCAGAATCAAGTCCGTCAGCTACGACTGCATTTGCCATCTTTTTCATGCATGGATTTTGCAACAAAACTCAAAAAATATTTTGAGATATGTTGGTATCGAGATTTGCCAACTGAAGAATCCCCAGATTTTAACTCCCTCAATACTTTCCCAGGTGATTTAGTTTTAGCAGTTAACTTATTTGGGGTTAGACAAAGAAAATGTTGGCAAGATTGGCTATCTAAACATAATGAGATTATCTTAATTGAAGACCATAGCCACGACCCTTTTTCTTCTTGGGCACAGCAAAGTAATGCTCACTATGCTATAGCTTCTCTACGTAAAACTCTGCCAATCCCAAATGGAGGTATTATCTGGTCACCCCAAAATATTAAGTTGCCAAAAGCTTCTTCAGAATCACCAGCTAGTTGTAAAAAGCTGACTGCGATGCTGTTAAAACGAGCTTATATTAGTGGTGCAAATATCTCGAAAGATATCTATCGGCGACTAGAGATTGAAAGTGAGGAAGAGCTTGATTGCGAAACTAATTATGCAGCTTCAACTTTTACTTCTAATATTTTAAACTGCCTAAACATTGGAGAATTTAGGCGAAAAAGGGAAAAAAATGTCAAACAATTTTTAGCTTGGATATCAATTACAAACCATCCTAATTGGACACCCCTTTTTACCTCTTGGCCCAATGGTTCTGTGCCATTCAACAGTATAATTGTCTGTAAAGATTCAGAAAATCGAGAAGCTTTACGTAACTACTTAATAAGTCAAAACATATTTCCACCGATTCATTGGCCGCAAACGCCAGAAAATTCATCTAATGACCCTTTAGCAATAGATTTGTCAAAACGCATTTTAACAATACCAACAGATCAACGTTACTCTTTAGATGATATTAGTCGTGTGGCAGCGAAATTTCGAGAATTTTTTCAACAATATGATAATCTTGCTATCTCTATGATTGGAGGATGAAAAGTAATTCAAAATTCAATAATTTATTGTTGTTCGCACAATTTTTTGAAGTTTTGAAAGTAAGCAGGATATATTACATGAAAACTTTTACTTACAAATTATCACAAGATCAGCTAGCTCTTTTACCCACAGAGTCAGATATTGCTTTTTATGAAGAACACGGCTGGTTTATTAGCAAAAAAGTTATACCTGATGAGATTATAGATGAAGCGATCGCAGGTAGTGAAAATTTTTATCGCGGAGAGCGAGACGCAAGACTTCCCTATAGTACTGGTTACAGCGATTGGAAGCCTGGAGATGGAGACGCTGTACGCAATAATCAACACGTTTCTTATCGGAAAAAAGAACTACGCAAGCTCGTTCTTCAGCCAATTGTTGGGGCGATCGCCGCGAAACTAGCTAGAACTACAGAAATTCGATTATTTGAAGATACGCTAATCTATAAGGCACCCATCACGATTAGCGATCAAGGAGGCGTAGTTGGCTGGCATACCGATTACTCTTATTCTTCTAACTGCACCTCTAAAAAAATGCTTTCCGCTTGGATACCTTTCCAAGATATTGATGAAAAGAAAGCACCACTCGTTGTTCTTGATGGTAGTCATAAGTGGTCAGATACTGAACATCTGCGTTTCTTCAATAACCAGAATCTCAAAGAGATAGAAGAGAAATTTACCCAAAAAGGACGAGAAATTGTTGAAGTACCTATCATCCTGAACAAAGGTCAAGTTAGCTTTCACCACTGTTGTACTATTCACGGTAGCTATCCCAATTGCAGCAATTCAGTACGTTTAGCATTTGCTTTATATTTACAGGACTATGCCAATCACCATCAACCTTTTTGGAATAACAAAGAACAAATTCATCACTTTCTTGACAGTATCTGTCGCAAACTGCCCAACGGCAATCCAGATTATAGTGATCCAGCAATATTTCCTGTTTTGTGGTCAACAGAAGATAGATAAAAAATAGTCAAATATAACCAAATAACTTGGGAAAATAAGATGAATTTGCAAGTACAAATAATAGAATTAACAAATGATTTGTGGTTAAAAACCCTGCAAGAAATTCGTCATGATTTTTACCATTTGCCTGAGTACAGCTATTTAGAAGCTAAAAGAACTGATACTATCCCCGAAGCTATATTAATAACTGAAGGTGAAAAAAAGTTTTTTGTCCCTTATTTACTCAGAAAATGTAATGATATCCTCTTTGAAGGACTACAATCAGCAGATATTTTTGATGTTGTTTCCCCCTATGGCTATCCGGGAATCTTGCTCAGTGAAACAGCTCTTAACACACCAGGATTTCTAGATACTGCTCTAGATATCATGAAGCAGGAATTTCACTCTAGGGGAATATGCTCCGCTTTCTTTCGTTTGCATCCAATTCTCAATGAGAGTTTCACCAAAGTCTCTCAAACGGAAACTTTGAAACTTACAGGCGAAACAGTCTCAGTTGATTTGAGGCTTTCTAACTTGTGGACTCACACCAGAAAGGGTCATCGTAGCACAATTAACAAGTGTAAGCGCCTCGGAATGATTGCCAAGATGGTTCCATTCCAAGATTATTTGGACGAATTTGTTGCAATCTATGAAGAAACCATGAAACGTGTCAATGCAACGACAGGATACTATTCCTTTAATTCCGAATATTTTACTCAAATGAATGATTTGTTAGGTGTTAGTCTTCATCTATGCATTGTTGAACACGAACATCAGATAGCTTGTGTTGGTTTATATACAGAATGTTGTGGAATTGTGCAAAGCACACTTGGGGGAACAAGAAATCAGTTTGTTCATTTATCACCAGGTAGTTTAGAAACCGACTATGCAAGATATTGGGCACAGAAACGCGGTAATGAATTTTTGCACTTGGGGGGTGGAGTTGGTAGTTCAAATGAGGATAGTTTATATATTTTCAAAGCGGGTTTCTCTCAACTGACTCACAAGTTTTTAACATTACGCTTAATAATTAATGAGGAAAAATATTATAAATTGGTGGACTTAAGAGCGAAAGTTATAGGTAAAACAGCATCAGAATTATTGGAATCAGACTTTTTTCCTGCTTATCGTTCACATTGAATAACCACGATCGGAAAATTATGCTTTTCATTTTTCATATTGGTTAAGCAATTAAGCTTGATAATGCTTCTAGTATTTAAGTTTTGAAAATTTACATAAATCATAGTCAATGAAAATTCAACAACCATCCGTTTTAATTCCCGATCCATGCAACAATCCTCTCGCGTACTATGCAATACGCTGTCTTAAAAAAGCTAATAGTGAATTTAAGATAAATGTGATTGTCTCTTCAGACCAAGTATCAGATGAGAATCAATGGTTATATTTTTACAAGCATTCGGCATATATTGATAGTTTAGTTATTTCGAAAAATAGGATGAATTCAATAAAGTATTTAGATGAGGTAATTAGGACAATCGAAACTCAAGGAATAAATATTATATTTCCGGCTTCTGAAGAAAGCTTCAAGTTTGTTTCAAAATATAGAGATAAATTGTCAAAATTGTGTAGAGTAGTAGCATTACCAAGTGAAGAAAATTTAGATACAGCCTTTGACAAATGGAAGTTGCACCTTTTATTAAAAAAACATAATATTCCAACACCTGAAACAGTTTTACTTAAAGAGATTGAGAATATTAGCCAATTTAATTATCCTGTAATACTCAAACCAGTTGATGGCAGTGGTGGAAAAAATATACAAAAATTTGAGTCTTTAGAAGAAGAAAACTTTCAGGCTCTTTGTAACTATCCCAACGATGCCTATATTGTTCAAAAATATGTACCTGGTCATGACATAGGTTGTAGTGTTCTTTGTCAGGATGGGCAAGTTCTTGCTTACACAATACAACAGCAATTAGGGTTAACAAAAGGATTTACTCCCAAAATTGACAAATTGAAGTTTGTTCATGATTCTGCTGTTATTGATATAGTCACAAAAACTATGAATGTACTTAAATGGAATGGTGTTGCTAATTTAGACTTAAGATATAATTCTCAGACAGGGCAAATTAATGTTATTGAAATCAATCCACGGTTTTGGCAATCTCTAATGGGTTCTCTCTCAGTTGGTGTAAACTTTCCGTATATTTTATATTTACTATCAAATAACATCAATTTTGAGAAGATTTCCTATAAAGAACAATATTATGCTAAATTCCATAGGTTTATTCAAGATGCTTTCAACGGCTCTTTAGAATATAGTTTGTTTGATACGAATGTTAAATATTTTTTATCAGATCCAAGTGGTATACTCCATTTCTTATTTTATAAGCTTATTAAACAGAAGTTACTTCAAAATATGAAAAGTATATTCTCTTTGCAATCTCAGAAATTACAAAATGTTAAATAACAAGTAAGTGTAAAGGTTTTTAAGTCATCAACAATACTTTGAGGAGTTTCTCATGAAAAAATCTGAATTATTGCAGCCTTATCAGATAATCCAAACTACTGAAAATAATCATGACTAAACCAATCTTGCTCTCAACTCCACACATGGGCGATCGCGAGCTAGAACTCATCAAAGAAGCTTTTGATACTAACTGGATTGCACCAGTAGGCCCACACGTAAATGCTTTTGAGCAAGAATTTTGTCAAGAAACTGGGGCTGGGTATGCGGCGGCTGTTAGTTCTGGTACAGCAGCTCTGCATTTGGCTTTACGGTTAGTAGGTGTCCAGTCTGGAGATGAAGTTTTTTGCTCTACCCTGACATTTATAGCTACCGCCAATCCAATTGCTTACCTAGGAGCAAAACCAGTATTTATTGATAGCGATCGCACTTCTTGGAATATGAATCCTGACTTATTGCAGGAAGCGCTAGAGAACCGCGCACGTTTTGGTAGATTGCCTAAAGCAGTGGTACTTGTGCATCTGTATGGTCAAAGTGCAGATATCGATCCCATCCTAAAAGCTTGCAATCAATATGACGTTCCTTTAATTGAAGACGCAGCTGAAGCTTTAGGTGCTACCTACAAAGAGCGTTCCCCCGGAACTTTTGGGCGCATTGGCATTTACTCCTTTAATGGCAATAAAATCATCACTACCTCCGGCGGCGGGATGTTGGTTTCCGACGATCCACAATTGGTAGCAAAAGCCCGTTTCTTAGCAACCCAAGCACGTGATTCATCTCCCCATTACCAACACTCGGAAATTGGTTACAACTACCGCCTGAGCAATGTTTTAGCTGGTATTGGTCGCGGTCAATTACGTCTTTTAAATGAGCGAGTGGCAGCTAGAAGACGCAACTTTAAAATTTACCAACAGGTTTTAGGAAATCTCCCAGGCATAGAATTTATGCCGGAAGCTATTTTTGGCTGTGCTACTCGGTGGTTAACCTGTTTAACAATCGATCCAGCAACTTTTGGAGCAGATCGAGAACAAGTCCGCATCGCACTTGCCGCACAGCAAATTGAAACTCGTCCTGTATGGAAGCCTTTGCATCTCCAGCCTGTGTTTGCTGAGTGTGAATATATTGGAGATACAGTCGCTAAAGATTTATTTACACACGGTCTTTGCCTACCTTCGGGTTCTAATCTTACAGACGAAGATTTGGAGCAAGTGATTAGTGAAATTCTAGCAGTTCACCATAATAGTTCTAAAAGTCCTACTTCTATGTCTCTATTTAATCGGTAGCTTGGCTTGACAAATTATCTATCTTATTTCTTTTGCTTGTTAGCAATATTGAGTCATTCAAGCTTAATTACATCAATCATCAAAAATTCAATTTAAATTTATGGAATCTCGAACAGAAAGCATTATTACGTTTAATACCTATTTGCAAATTTTGAAGCGCCGATGGTTGTCTTTTATAGTAATATTTTTCCCAGCTTTGCTAATTTCATTGCTACCTTTGTTATTAAGACAACCTAATTATATGGCAGAGGGAAAGCTGCTGTTCCACAAAACAAATATAACTTCTTCCCTAACGGGAGTAGGAACAGAAATAAACAAGCTAGAATCAGTATTTCAGGATCAAACCAATCCTTTAAATACAGAGGCAGAAGTTATACGCTCTATACCTATAGTGCAAAAAGCTATAAACAAACTCAAGTTGAAGGACGACAAAGGGGAGCTTATAAAGCTCCAGGTTTTTCTTAAAAAATTGACTGTGAATAATATTGACGGAACTGATATTTTATTAGTCTCTTATCAAGATAACAACCCGGAAATTGCAACAGAAGTTGTTAATAAATTGATGGATGCTTATTTAGAATATAATGTATCCGCTCAGAGGAATCAAACTACGGCTGCTCGCAAATTTTTAGAAAAACAGATGCCGAATGCAGAATTAACTGTTCTAAAAGCAGAAGCCGATATCGCAAATTTTAAAGAAAACTATAAAAGTGTTTCCCTGCCAGAGGAAGCAAGTAAGGCAGTAGAAAATATTGCAGATTTACAAAAGAAATTTAGTGAAGCTCAATCAAGAATTGCTGATATCGATGCACAATCTAAAGAAATCCGTGAACAATTGGGTATGAACTCTCGGCAGGCAATGATTAAGACTTCCCTTAGCCAAATTTCAGGTGTACAAAATATTCTCAAAGAAATCCAACAATTAGAGTCGCAACTTACGCTCAGGCGAACTGTTGTAAAAGACACCCATCCGCAAATTATAGATTTAGAAGACAAATTAAAGTCTTTAAATGAGCTACTGCAACAACGTATAAAAAAAGTTACAGGAACGAATAAACTACAACTAAATCAAAACTATGAATTAGGAGAGCTACAACAGCAACTCTCAGCGAAGCTTATAGAATTAGAGTCAACCCATCTAGGTTTAGAAAGCCAAGCTGCTGCTTTATCTAACTTACAAGCTAGCCACAAACAACGTTTGAGTTATCTTCCGAGATTAGAACAACAACAACGCCAGTTAGAACGTAAAGCACAAGTTGCACAATCTACTTATTTACTTTTGCAACAAAAGCTAGAAGAAAGCCGTTTAGCGGAAAATCAAAACTTAGGTAATGCAATTATCCTATCCGAAGCTCAAGTTCCTCAAGAGCCTATTTCTTCTCCTTTTATGCTTGTGAGTGCTTCTTTATTGGCTATCCTGGCTACTTTAGTGGCTATCTTTATTTTGGAAGCAACAGATAAATCAATTAAGACTGTTGATGAGACCAAAAGTTGTTGGGATTGACCTTTTTTTAATTGGAGCGAAGCGACTTGACTTCATTAGGGATTATTCTTTCTTTGAGTAATACCATTTCACGAATATTACTGAATTCTAAATGCAAACTTCCGAATCAATTTTATGGATCTGCCTAAGTAGAAAATTCCAACCGATGTGCAGTACCATTATCGACAAAACTCTGTTCACCAACGCCGACTAGTTCCACAATGGTTTCACGTGTTATGGGTGAGAACTCACCTTCTCTGGCTGCAATCTCAACAATGGTTGTTTGCTGCTCGGAATAAACATGGTAAGTTGTGGTGCAAAAGGCTCCTGTTTTGTACTCAAAAGTATGACCATCATCTTCATAAAGGGTAAACTCACCAACGCCCTTCCAAATCCGCAGTCTCATTTGGTTTATGGGATGTTCATCTACATATTGCATTACTGGTGCGATCGCAATAATCGAGCCAGCACGAACATATAACGGCATTTTCTCCAGTGGTGCATAAGCAAGAATGTGAGTTGGCCCTGTAAATTCCTCTCCACTCCACCAATCGTACCAACAACCTTCAGGCAAGTACACAGCACGATGTTCAACGCCTGGACGGTAAATAGGTGCTGCTAGTAACGAGGGGCCAAGCATTACTTGATCGGCAAGAGAAAAGGTTTTTGGGTCATTGGGGAAATCATACAGAAGTGGGCGAAGAATTGGTGCGCCAGTAGTTGCAGCTAACCAAAAAAGACTGTAAATATAAGGTAGTAGTTGATAACGGAGTTCAATATACTCGCGGCAAATTTTTTCGATGCGATCGCCAAATACCCAAGGCTCATGCTGTGCAGTAGTTAATGCTGAATGCCCACGCATCAAGGGGTAAAGCATTCCTAGCTGCATCCAACGCGCATATAGTTCAGCCGTAGCATTCCCCGCAAACCCCCCAATATCACTACCAACAAAGGGAATGCCCGATAGACCCAGGTTACAAAGCATGGGTATGGACATTTCCAAGTGTTCCCACAGAGATTGATTGTCTCCTGTCCAGATAGCTGACCAGCGTTGAATGCCAGCATACCCAGAGCGTGTCAATATAAAAGAGCGTTCAGTCGGACGAGATATTTTAGCTCCTTGATAAGATGCCTGTGCCATCATTAGCCCATAAAGATTGTGAACTTCCTTGTGGGTGGTTATTTCCTCAATTGGCCCCTGCGGTGCATCAAGGGGAAAGGAAATTTTGTTACCAGGGTCGCCGAATGGACGGTCATCCAGTGCGGGTTCATTCATGTCGTTCCAGATGCCGGCAACACCAATATCAGTCAAACTTTTTTGCCAATTTCCCCACCAATCTCTAACTTCAGGACGTAGGTAATCAGGAAAGACAGCCTTGTCTGGCCAAACATAGCCGTGGAACAATTGACCATTAGTTTTTCGGATGAAATAGTTATTCTTTAATCCCTCATCAAAAACTTTGTAATCTGCTTCTGGCTCGTATTTGACTCCCGGATCAACAATCGTCACTACTTTAAATCCATCTTGTTTGAGATTTTGGATTAATTTTTGAGGGTCAGCAAATCGCTTGGGACTCCAGGTAAAAACCCTATAGCTATTCATATAGTCAATATCTAAATGAATAACATCACAGGGAATGCGACGCTGACGAAATTCATCAGCTAGTTTGCCTACTATATCTTGTGACTCATAACTCCAGCGACATTGGTGATAACCTAATGACCATCGAGGTGGCAAAGGCATCCGTCCAGTTAACTGCGTATAAGTCTGGATAATTTTCGCAGGTTCAGGCCCATAAATAATGTAGTAATCTAGTTCACTCCCTTGAGTTTCCATCTGCCAGACTCCAGGCTGCTGTGCGCCCAGATCAAATCGGCTCCAATAAGTAGTATTAAAAAAAAGTCCGTATCCCAATCCAGGACGCAAGGCGATGAAAAAAGGAATTGCCTGATACATACTGTCTGTCATGATGCCGTAATCGATCGCATCTGATGCCCAGTTGGTTTTGACTTTTGAACGCTGATCTAGTAAACCAGTCGGTTCACCAAAACCATAGAAATGTTCGTCAGATTCAATCCGTTTCCACCCAGCAACTTCCCCTGTCCGCCACCCCATCCCTAAGTCTGTATCTTGTGCAAAAGGCTGTCCTGCTGAGTCAAAGCACTGGATACGACACGGATCGCGGGACACGACAATACACAATTGCTCAGTTTCAATTTCTATAGTCTCTGCTTTTTCCCGCACTTCAAACGGCACAGTAGGCCATTCTTCATCCGCAAGTGTCACTGCCCACGATCGCCTAGAGAGAAATTTACCACTTGGGGCCATCCTTACCCGAATTAAGTTTGGTGCTAGCACACTAACTATTAGACAGGGGTCGCCGCACAGCAATAGGATATGGCGCTCATTCTGTTGTATTGCTTGTACTGCTCCCAGGGTTGACCAAGGCGCTTCAGTTGTGTGCAGTTGTCCAAAGTATTGTGGCATAATTTCTGATTTCAAGATAACTATTTTACCCAATTGAGATTCACATAAACTACTACTCAAAAGCGTGTATCTTTAGGCATAGCGTATATTGAACTTTATTTATCACTGTCCTAGGCAATCAAAGCCGCGCTTTGGAGCCAAAAGTAGTAATATCTGCGATCGCAGATATTATCCCTTCAAGAGCGAATGGCACTAAGAAAAGCTGAAACCTCGTCAGGGTAGGGTGTGGGAGGTGTGGGAGGACGGGGAAGAAGTCTTACCCCCCACACTCCCCACACTCCCCACACTCCCCACACTCAAAAAGCAAGTTATATCAGGGCTTTGCGATTAACAAGCGTGCCATTCCTTCAAGAGCGATCGCTTTCTATGCCCCACGATTACCCGTTTCTATGTGAATACGAAATTCTGATCAAAATCTCAAGGTGGATGAAGCTATGAGCTAAATTTGTTACTGTTGGCTAAAAATTACAGTTGAGTAAATTTGATGAGTGGTCGAACAGTACGCTCCTACGCTTTCCTATCAATTGGGGCAGCAGTTGTTACTATTGCTTTGAAGTTTGGGGCTTATCTGCTAACCGGATCGATAGGGTTGCTTTCGGATGCAATTGAATCGTGTGTGAATCTGGCGGCAGCATTGATAGCACTGTGGGCAGTAACTTATGCTGCCAAACCAGCCGATGCAGAACACACCTTTGGGCATTCTAAAGCGGAATATTTTTCCAGTGGAGCAGAAGGTGCATTGATTATAGTTGCAGCTATCAGTATTGGAGTTGAAGCTTGGGGAAGATTACTGCATCCAGAAGCGATCGCTCAAGTGGGATTGGGTTTGGCTCTATCGATGTTGGCAACAGCAGTCAATGGAGGAGTTGCTTTTGTCTTGCTAAAAGCGGGACGACGTTTGCGTTCGATTACACTGCGAGCTGATGCTCACCACCTATTTACTGATGTCTGGACTTCGGGTGGTGTGATAGTGGGAATCTTTTTAGTTCAGGTAACAGGTTGGCTAGTACTTGACCCAATCATCGCTTTGTTGGTAGCAGTCAATATTGTCTGGACAGGATTTCGTTTGCTACGAGAAAGCTTTTCTGGATTACTGGATACTGCCTTGCCTATTGAAGAAATAGAGACAATCCGGGTTATTCTCAGTAAATATGAACGCCAAGGTATCCAGTTCCATGCAATGCGTTCTCGGATTGCTGGAACACGTCGGTTTATTTCCTTTCATGTTTTAGTACCTGGAGTATGGACAGTGCAGCAAGGACATGATTTATGCGAAGCAATTGAGTTGAGCATCATTCAAGCATTGCCAAAAAGCAGCATCACAACTCATCTCGAACCATTAGAAGACCCTGTATCCTGGGACGATCAGGAATTGGAGCGGACTAGTAACTAATGACAAGAATCACTTGCAAGTACTGTTCAAGAGGTCAAATAATAGGTGAAGCAACTTCTAAACACAAAACAGCCACCTCTGCCCCATTCAACGATCCAACATCAGCAGCATTTTTTGAATAAGTGTATGTATGAGGCGGTAGCCCCTAGGGACGAAAAAAAGCCAGTACCTCTGGAAATCTGCATAATTCTTTACCTAATTACACAGAAGTTACAGTTAGTAACTTCTGTGTAATTAGCAATTTTAAAAATTTTAACTATTTCCTTAACTGTCTTAACTGTCTTAACTGTCCGCTTAACTGTCTTAACTGTCTTAATTGTCTGGTTAGCTATCTTAACCATCCGCTTAACTATCTCCTTAACTGTCTTAACTGCTATTGCATTTTGTAGATAAAGCTGAGATGATTTGTAGGCTGAAGTTCAGCCTGTTCTTTGAAATGCAGTTATTAAATTGAAAAATAATCTAACTTAATAAATTTATTGTAGAAATCTATCATAATGAAAGTTTTTTCCGATATTAAATAGTAGGAATAAACGTAAATATTATCTCATAAGCAATCCCTAATCCATCTCAAAAAACTATGGATTTCACACTAATAAAAAATATAAAATGCTTGTTATTAATGAAGGACGGTATCAGGAAAATTATACCAGCATAAATAGAAAAGCGAATACTAAAAATAATTTTTACTTTGTTAGATTTAATTGCTAATATTTAAACCGGAGGTGTTCTTAACAATCAGACTAATAGAATTTTATTAACCTTAAATAAATCTCATACATTTCCGAGCGCCAAATTATAGTGTTGAAAATCTCCTCAAAAATATCTTTAGTATAGGAATGAGATATTTTACGAGCTATTATTTAAACACATAGTTCATTTAAAAAAGAATATATTATTCTCATGAAAATATTTTTCTGAATTAGATACTTAAGTAGTGTTTTCATCAGCATCCAAGTGTAAGGATTTTAGGTAATTATTATAATGGATGACATAGTTAAAAAACTTGCTGGTCTGGGTCTTCCTGGTGTAATACTCGTGATTCTAACGGTAACAACAGGGGGGAGTTCTGCTGCTGTTGCAGCTATTCTGACAGCCTTGGGAGGGCCGTTTGGCATCGTCGGAGGTATAGCCCTGCTAGGTCTAGTAACTTTGGTCGGAGATACTGTAACGGGATATGGAATTGAAGCCATTCTTAAAGGCATCTATACAGAACGTAGCAAAACCGAATCTGTGATATTTCTCCTCAAAGAAATTCAAGGTTTACCGATTACAGAGGAGCTAAAACTCAAACTGAAAAATCAACTTAGCGTAGCAATGATTACTGATACTAAAGAGGTTCGATATCTAAAAAAAATTGAAATCATCGAGAAATAGTTTTTATAAAACTGTACATTGGTCAACCTAAATCTTGACCAATGTACAGTAAAATAATACTATTTTTCTCAAAGGGGACTTTAATAAAGATATAAAAGGAATTCGCACTCGAATTGTGAACAATCTGAGAGTAAATCCCGATTATTTGATTCCACTAGATAAAGAAATTATTCCTAAAACTGCAATTGGCAAAATTCAGCGATCGCAACTTAGCCAGCGCTTTAATGCAGGTGAGTTTAAAGCAATCATTAAACGGATTGATATATTACTGGGTAATGCCAATACTATTCCTGACTAGTTTTACCGTAAAGTATGAAAGCAAAATTACAAATTTATTTTTTTGTGGAGATTAAAATCTTGTGACAAACCAGATATATAGCCAATCAGTACTAACATTTGATGGTCAAGATGATTACATAGATTTTGGCAAAAACGATTTTGCTGGTGTTTTTGCTCAAGGAAGTTCAGCCTTTACGATTTCAGGATGGGTGAATCCTCATAAACTAACAGATAAAGCCACCACTTATGGAACGCGCAACGTTTTTTTCGCTCGTTCTTCAGATCGATATAGTGATAATTTTGAGTTTGGCATCAGTGAATCAGGGAACCTAGATGTATACATTGACGAGAATGTTGAAAAATTTATCAAACCCTTTGGTAATGGAGAATTAACTGTCGGACAATGGCACTTTTTTGCTATTGTTTTTAATAAGGGTCAAGTAAGTATATACCTTGACGAAAATGAGTACTTTGGCTACTTCACAGGTGACTCTTTAAACAAAGCAACGAGTTCTGTGACTCTGGGCGCGACTTTACACAACAACATATATTTCACCGGTCAATTAGCTAACATTAGCGTCTGGAATTACCCTTGTCCCCCAGTGGAAATCCAGAGGCATCGCTATCAGCCTTTAGTTGGCAATGAACAGGGATTAATCGCTTATTGGGCATTAAACGAAGGGCAAGGGACCAGTGTAAAAGACCAAACTGGAAATGGCCATGATGGAAAATTGCGTGGCAATCCCAGTTGGGATGTTGCACAACTTCCCTTTGGAATTACACAATCATCCAGCGAGAGTGAGACACAAGAACAGATAGCAAGTAGTCCTGATGGGGAACAACCAGAGGAAACTGTGGTGGTGGATGAGGAAAGCCAGTTGATTGCAGAAGTTATCCCCACTGAAGTAACTGCGATCGCTGAAGATGATTTGCGGCAACTATCCGTTGAGGTTCCTCCGGTTGTAGAAACTGACATCCCCACAGAGAAAACAACAAAGGGAAAAAAAGGGACAAAAAGACAGACCGAAAAATCTGCAAATATTCAAACTAACCAGCCAAAGGGACAGAAATCAGAAACAGCCCAAACAGTTGCAGTCAATATCCAACAACAGGAACAACCACAAACATTAACTCAGGAGCGATCGCCAAAAGCTATGAATACTAAAGCCAATTCCAAATATAAAATCCTTGCTATTGACGGAGGCGGTATTCGGGGCATTATCCCCACCATGATCCTGGCAGAAATTGAAAAGCGGACACAAAAGCCGATTTTTAGTTTGTTCGATTTAATTTCTGGCACTTCTAGCGGAGGAATTCTGGCACTCGGATTAACTAAACCCCGATTAGATTTAGAGGCCACTGATACCTCTCCCACCGCCCAATATAGTGCTGAGGATCTCTTGCAAATATATATTGAGTATGGGGCTGAGATATTTTACGAGCCATTCTGGGAAAAAGTACTCGGTCAAATAGAGGATATATTCGTTCAACCAAAATATTCTTCCGAAGGAAGAGAAGAAATTATTAGGCAATATTTTGGTGATAGTCCTCTAGAAAATAATCTCAAAGAAGTTTTTGTAACTAGCTACGATATCGAGCAGCGAATTCCAATATTCTTTACTAACAAACTGGAAAAACAACAGACAGAATCGAAAAAGTTTCGTAAGTTATGTGCAGGTTTTACCCTCACAGATGCGGCATTAGCAACTAGTGCAACTCCAACTTATTTTGCTCCCTATCGCGTTTCTAGCTCCCATAATACCAACGGCTTTTACACTTTAGTCGATGGTGGAGTAGTTGCTAATAATCCAGCTAATTTGGCTATTTTAGAAGCACAAATCAGTAGACAAGAAACAAAACAAGCCCTGAATATAGAGGATATCTTATTAGTATCCTTGGGTACTGGTTCCTTGACCAGTGTCTACGCTTATGATGAAGTGAAACAATGGGGACTATTACAATGGGCAAAACCACTGTTAAATATTGTACTGGACGGTGGAAGCGAAGTAGTAGCTGGAGAATTAGAACGGTTATTTGAGGCTACTAATAAAGGGAGTAAAGCTTCTTATTATCGATTCCAAACATTCTTAAAAAGCGAACTTGAAGCAATAGATAATGCCAAACTAGAAAATGTCCGGCAGTTACAAACTTTAGGTAGCATACTGATTCAAGAAAAAAGTCAACAAATCGATGAGTTGTGTAGTATTTTAACAAGCTAAATCTGAGAGGATGTTTTAAAAGTTGCCTTGGCGATATCAAAAGTTTTAGTTCCCTCTAAATCCCTCGATAAATTGGGAAACTTTGACTCCAGTCTCCTGCCTTTTTAGGGGAAGAGAGGGGATAAATAAGTGTCTAGAATCACAGATAAACACTTTTAAAACAACCTTTGAGGCTTTCTGAGTAAGTATGTAAAACAACGAGGTATTGGAGTTGTGGCCAAATGGAGTCTTTAAGTAAAGCATCTTATCGAATTGTTGCTATTCCTGGAGAAGGGATTGGGCCAGAAGTAGTGGAAGCTTCCTTAAAAATTCTGCAACACGTTGCTAAAATTCAAGGATTTAGCTTACAGGTAGACTATGGTTGGCTCGGCGCAACTGCCTTTGAACAACTGGGTAGTTACTTCCCTCAAGCCACCGCCGAACTGTGCGATGGAGCCGATGGGATTGTATTTGGTGCAGTTAGTCAAGGCGGATTGCTGGAACTCCGAAAGCACTTCGACTTCTTTTGCAATCTTCGTCCAATTCTCAGCGTTAACAGTCTTGTGCATAAATCTAGTCTTCGACCAGAAAAAATTCAAGGACTTGATATTCTCATCGTTCGAGAACTAGTCAGTGGAATCTATTTTGGCCCATCTGGACGCTCTTGCGATGAACAAGGAAATTATGGGTACCATACAATGCGCTATTACGATGAAGAGATTCGTCGAATTGCTCACAAAGCATTAGAAAAAGCGCAATCTCGCCGAGGATTACTGACCGTAGCTCACAAAGAAAACGCTTTACCTCATTTGCCTTGGATTCGTCTAGTTCAAGAAGAAGCTAGACAATTTCCCGACGTTGTTGTTGAGCCAATGCTGGTAGATAACTTAGCTATGCAAATGGTTTTAAATCCCCAACGCTTTGATGTCATTTTGGCTGGTAATTTGTTTGGAGATATTCTCAGCGATATTGGCGGTGCATTAGTTGGCTCAATTGGCTTATTAGGATCGGCAAGTCTTAACGCTAATGGATTTGGTTTGTACGAGGCCATTCACGGTACGGCTCCAGATATTGCAGGCTTAGGAATTGCTAATCCTCTCGGAACCTTGGGCGCGTGTGTTTTAATGCTTCAGCAATGGGGAGAAGTGCAGGCTGCTCAACAGATTATTACAGCGCAAGACCGAATTTTAGCTAAGGGATACCGGACAGCTGATTTGTTTACCCAAGGAGAAGAAATTTTAGTTAACACTGCAACCTTAGTTGACCTTTTACTTGAAGAACTTTCAGTTGTGCAACATTCTCAATTAGGAGTGCTTCATGAGTCACGAAAATAAAGTTTTATACCTTGGAGATGATATCAATACTGATGATATTATTCCTGCTAATCGAGCTACAAATGATGATCTAGATAGCTTAAAACATTATGCTTTAGAACATGTGATTGGAGCAGGTGAACTGCTAAAATATGATGTGATTGAAGCAGGAGAAAATTTCGGCTGTGGTTCCAGTCGAGAAATTGCTCCCATCGCCCTCCAAGCTGCTGGAATTACAAAGATTCGGGCGCAATCGTTCGCCGAAATTTTTTATCGTAATAGCATTAATATTGGACTTTCTCTAGAAATTTTAGGGGAGAAACAGGAGAATCCTGTCGTTGATGCGATCGCAGCAGCAGGTGGGTTAATGTCTTTTAATCAGCTGCGTCGTCAGGGTCAGATTACCATTCCTCGCAGTCTCACCTCGACCCGACCCATGACTTTAGTAGAAAAACTTTTGGCCAAAGCCTCTAGAAATTCCTACGTCCAGCCTGGAGAAGTGGTTTTTGCTCAGGTCGATTTAGCATTATCCCATGATGCTGTAGCCGGGCCTGTAGCTAAAACATTCTATAAACAGTATGGAGAAGGAGCAAAGTTATGGGACTCCCAAAAGGTGGTCTTAGTAGCAGATCACTTCATCCAAATCAACGACATCCGTGCTGATGACAAAGCATATCTGATGTACGAACAGATGATTGAATTTGCTAAATTCCAAGAATGCCACTTATTTGATGTGGTTTCCCCAGGTGAAGCAGCAGGCATCTGTCACGTTTTACTCCCAGAAAAAGGGTTTGTCCGACCAGGGATGATAATTGCCGGTACAGATTCCCATACCTGCACATACGGGGCATTGGGAGCCTTTTCCACAGGGGTGGGAACGACAGATATGGCTAATATCTATGCCACAGGAGATATGTGGATTCGTGTTCCTCCAACCCTGGTATTTGAGTTGTCTGGAACCTTACCTCCTAAAATTAGTGCCAAAGATATTATCCTGTTTATTCTGGGACAAATCGGCTGTGCTGGCGCTACCAGTAAAGTAATGGAGTTTAGAGGGTCAATCCTCGCACAACTGCCTTTTGATGAACGGTTAACTTTAGCCAATATGGCCGTGGAGTGTGGTGCAATCTGTGGGTTGATTGTTCCTGATGAAGTAACCCGTGAGTATCTAAAAAACCGAGTTTCAGAAGAATTTCAAGAGATTATCGGCGATGCTGATGCTGAGTACGAAAGGGTTTATCAATTTGACCTCAGCAGTTTAGAACCACAAGTTGCACGTCCCCCAAAACCAGATCAAGTAGTTGCCATTAGTCAGTTAGAAAACATTCCGATTACCAAAGCCTTTATTGGCTCTTGTACTGGAGGAAAACTCTATGACTTAGCTCAGGCAGCCGAAGTTTTAAATGGTCGCCAACTGGCAGACGGTGTAAACTTGTTTATTGTACCTGCAACCATTGAAATTAGAGAACAAGCTCAAGAATTGGGCTATCTCGACATTTTTGAACAAGCGGGGGCACAAATTCTTAAGACAGGTTGTGGGGCTTGTATCAATTCTGGATTTGGGGTTTTGGCGAAAGAAGAAACAGGTATTTATGCAACCAATCGCAATTTTAAAGGACGCAGTGGAGATCCAACGGGCAAAAATTATCTAGCCTCACCAAGAACAGTAGCTATCTCTGCTGTAAATGGAAAAATTAGCGATCGCTTTGATTAAAGACTGAGCTATCAGATGAGGTTGAATTAGAGATAAAACTCAAAGAATATTAACCCAATCTGAACGTGAATTACTCTTATTTAGCTTAGTCTAGGTTTTAAGAGAAGTTTCTTGATTTACAAAGACTCTATCCTCTTACCCTTAGTAATGTCTTAACCAACAAAAAAAGGATTTTAGGTAATTAAAATGGACGAAATCGCTAAAAAACTTGCTGGTCTGGGTCTTCCTGGGATAATTCTCGTGATTTTAACAGTTACATCAGCAGGTAGTAATGCTGCTATTGTTGCTGCCCTCACAGCAGTAGGAGGCCCATTTGGCATCGTTGGAGGTATAGGTTTACTTGGTCTAATTACGGTTCTAGGTGATACTGTCGCGGGATATGGAATTGAAGCTGTTCTCAAGGCTGTCTATACAGAACGGAGTAAAACCGAATCTGTAAGATATCTCCTGAAAGAAATTAAAGATTTACCCATTTCAGAGGAGCTAAAACTCAAACTGAAAAATCACCTTAGCCCAGAAACTGTTACTGAGGTGGAAGATGTTCAGGCTCCAAAAACAATTGAAATTGTCGAGGAATAATTTCACGGTTAGATTTGGTGACATTTAAAATCAAATGGCACAAATCCTATTTGGGATTTTAGATTAGGGATTTGGTGTTATTAAAAGCTGACTGGATTTTGCTTTAAGATATCATTCGGATTCTATTTTCAAAACAGTATCAGTTAACCGATCGCACCAAATTTCTGTGAGCAAAGAAAATGGCCTCTGAGTCCAATCTCACCGATTAAACCCTCAAAGGCCTATTTTTTGAGATATTTATGCAATAAATCTGTTACCTAACAGAAGCCCAAAAATCGCTCTAAATATCTGTGAAAGAAATAACTGTAAAGCCTAGGCAAGCACATAGCAAAAAATTAGAAAAATTGTAAAATCCTTACTTTCTGTACCAAATTTATTATGGAAGAAACTATCATTAACTCTATTCAAAATATTAATAATTTGTCTGCCTTAACTGAGCAGGAGCGACATAAAATATTGGTGGAATGGAATCATACAACGGTAGATTATCCAAAGCACTTATGTATACATCAGTTATTTGAAGCACAAGTAGAAAAAACTCCAGACAGCATCGCTGTTGTGTTCAAGGAGGAACAACTAACTTATCAAGAGTTGAACCACCAAGCCAACAAAATAGCACATTATCTACAAATTTGGGGTGTAAAACCAGAGATGTTGGTAGGGATTTGCGTTGAGCGATCGCTAGAAATGATTGTAGGAATGTTGGGTATCCTCAAGGCGGGTGGAGCATACATTCCACTAGATCCAACGTATCCGAAAGAGCGTCTATCGTTTATGCTCTCAGATTCGCAAGTCCAAGTGGTGTTAACCCAAGACAAATTTGTTGAAGAATTAGCTGCAAGTGGGGCGAAGTTGATTTGTCTGGATACTGGCAGGGAATCTTTTCAGCGAGAGAGCAACGAGAATCTTAGTAGTGGGGTTGCACCCGAAAATCTGGCTTATGTAATTTACACATCAGGGTCAACAGGAACACCCAAAGGCGTGCTACTCCAGCATCAAGGCGTGTGTAATTTAGTCCATGCACAAATAAAGCTGTTTGATGTAAAGCAAAATAGCCGTGTTCTCCAGTTTGCTTCTTTCAGCTTTGATGCTTCAGTTTGGGAAATTTTCATGGCTGTGTGTTCAGGAGGTAGCCTTTACATTGGCACTCAAAATTCCTTGCGCCCAGGAACAGATTTAATTGAATTTTTGCGTGAGCAATCAATAACTCAGGTAACACTACCACCCACAGCACTAGCAGCGTTACCAAAAGAGGAATTGCCAAACTTGCAAACCCTCATCGTCGCCGGAGAAGCTTGTAATCCGAAGCTGATTGCTGAATGGTCAAAAGGACGGCGCTTTTTTAATGCTTACGGGCCAACGGAATCAACAGTCTGCGCCACAGTAGCAGAATATACTGGCGACACTCAACTGACAATTGGTCGAGCGATCGCTAATACACAAATTTATATCCTCGACAACCATCAACAACCAGTTCCGATTGGTACTCCTGGCGAATTGTATATTGGTGGCGACGGCTTGGCTAGAGGCTATCTGAACCGCCCAGAGTTGACTAAAGAGAGATTCATCTCTAATCCCTTCCAAAAAAGCAGAGGAGCAGGGGAGCAGGGGAGCAGGGGAGAGAAAGAAGACCAATCCTCAAATTCGGAACGTCTCTACAAGACTGGGGACTTAGCCCGCTTCTTACCAGATGGCAACATTGAGTTTTTGGGGCGAATCGATCATCAGGTGAAGATTCGCGGTTTTCGGATTGAACTGGGAGAAATTGAGGCGCTTTTGAGTCAACACCCAGATGTACAACAAGCGGTGGTAATCACCCGTGAAGACATCCCTGGTGATCAGCGTCTTGTCGCCTATATTGTGCTTAACCAAATTGATGTGAGCGTGACTACCCTCAAACGCTTTCTTCAAGAAAAACTGCCTAACTACATGGTGCCAGCAGTCTTTGTAATCCTAGACTCCTTGCCCCTTACTCCCAATGGTAAAGTTGATCGTCAAAATCTTCCATCTGGCGATCGCTCACGCCCCGATCTCGAAGAAACCTTTGTCGCACCTCGTAACCCCACTGAAGAGACACTCTTCAGTATCTGGGCTGAGTTATTGGGACTTGAGCAGATAGGAATCTATGATAATTTTTTCAATTTGGGTGGTCATTCCTTAATAGCAGCTCAGATTCTTTCCCGCATCCGCGAGGGTTTCCAAGTCGAGTTATTTTTTCACCACATTTTTGCCAATCCTACCATAGCGGGTCTAGCTGGGCTGATTGAACAGCACAGCCACCTGAAACAACAGTTGCAACGTCCTGCTATGCAGCCAATTCCACGGTCAGGATACTTGCCTGCATCCTTTGCTCAAGAGCGAGTATATTTCATTCAAGAAGTAGCTCCTGAAAGTGCTGCCTATCAAGCTCAGGTAACTCTGCGATTCACCGGGAAACTTAATGTGTCTGCATTAGAGCAGTGCCTCAGTGAGATTGTCCGACGGCATGAAATCTTCCGCACGACTTTTCCGGCAATAGATGGACGGTTATTTCAAGTAATCCACCCAGCCTCACCACTTAAGTTAACAGTGGTAGACCTCCAGACATTTCCTGAGTTTGAGCAAGAAGCAGAAAGTCAGCGCCTATTTGACGCAGAGGTGCAAAAGCCCTTCTACTTAAATCAACTGCCGTTAGTTAGGTGGTTATTGTTGAAGTTGAGCGACCAAAACCATCTTTTGATCCACATCGAACATCACATGGTTCATGATGGCTGGTCTTTCAACAATGTGTTCTTGAATGAGTTCCTGGAACTTTATCAAGCCTTCTGTTTGGGTAATCCCTCCCCACTGCCAGAATTAACATTCCAGTTTGGAGATTATGCCCATTGGCAGCGAGAGTGGGTTAAAAGCCAGGAAGCCGAAGCTCAATTAGCTTATTGGCAGCAACAGTTATCCGGCAGTCCGCCCCTGTTGGAATTACCATCAGACCGCCCGCGACCAGCAGAACAAACCTACAACGGCGCTCAAGTCAGGGTAGAGTTGCCCATTAGCTTGTGCGAATCTTTGAGAGTTTTGAGCCGTCAAGAGGGAATCACCTTATTCATGACGACGCTAGCGGCTTTTTTAGTAATATTGCACCGATACACCAGACAGGACGATCTCTGTGTAGGGACAGCTGTTGCCAATCGGCGGATGCGCGAGACAGAACAATTAATTGGCATGATCGTCAATAATTTGGTTTTACGCACCGATTTGTCTGGAAATCCCAGATTTCAGGAGTTACTAGATCGAGTCCGCCAAGTCAGTCTGGAAGCTTTTGCTAACGAAGATTTACCCTTCGATAAGGTCGTGGAGGTTCTGAAACCAATACGGAACCTGAGTTATAATCCCCTGTTTCAGGTGATGTTTAGCTTCCATGATTCTCCTCGTCCAGACTTAACTCTCCCAGAGTTGAACATCACCACGAATGTAGCCCTCAGCAACAAATCAACAAAGTTTGATCTTGATGTCGTTCTCATCCCGCAACATGGTAGAGATAAGGGAATTAGTGTTATTTGGGAATACAACACCGATTTATTCGACGCTGCCACAATCCAGCAGATGGCAGAGCAGTATCAAACTTTACTAGTAGGAATTGTTGCTAATCCAGAGCAGCGAGTTTCTGAATTACCACTGTTAACGCAGACTCAGCAGCAGTTACTGGTGGAATGGAATCAGACTCACAGAGAGTATCCGTCTCAGCAATGTGTCCATGAATTATTTGCGGCTCAGGTGGAGTTAACGCCCGACGCTGTAGCTATTCAGCAAGAAGGTCAACAGTTAACTTACCGCGAATTGAGCGATCGCGCCAATCAACTAGCCCACCATCTGCAAAGTTTGGGAGTCAAACCAGAAACCTTAGTCGGTATCTGCGTTGAGCGTTCCCCAGAGATGATTATCGCCTTACTTGGCATTCTCAAAGCTGGGGGTGTATACATTCCCCTTGACCCTGCCTATCCCGAAGAGCGACTGGCTGATATTCTCGAAGATACACAACTAAGCATTCTGCTGACTCAAGAAAGATTCCAGGGCAAATTACGAGATTATGCCGGAAAAACGATCTGTTTAGATACAGATTGGGAAATAATTGCTCAACACAGTACAGCCAATCCGATTACTAACGTTCAACTCCATAACCTCGCCTACATTATTTACACCTCTGGTTCTACGGGTAAACCCAAAGGGGTGATGATTGAACAGCGATCGCTAATAAATTTTGTCATCACTGCCACTCATGAATATGGCATTAATGCGGGCGATAATATTCTGCAATTTGCGTCAATCTGTTTTGATACATCTATTGAAGAAATCCTACCTTGTCTTTTAGTCGGTGCAACATTAGTGCTGCGAACCGAACAGATGTTGCACTCCAGCGATGAATTTTGGCGGTGTTGCCGAGAATGGCAGTTAACTGTTTTGGATCTTCCCACAGCCTATTGGCATCAATTAGTCGCAGAACTTACCCCTGAAGACTCCCGAATTGCCGAAAGTATCAGAATAGTGATTATTGGTGGGGAAGAAGTTCAACTCGAAAAAGTGAAGCGCTGGCACAGTAGTGTTGCTCACTTCTGGCATCCACCCCAATTACTTAATAGTTATGGGCCAACGGAAGCAACGGTTATAACCACCTTAGATCGCTTAACTCCAGAAGCCTCCTCTGTTAGCATTGGACGACCGATTAGCAATGTTCAGGTTTATGTCCTGGATCAATATCTGCAACCTGTCCCTATAGGAGTTCCTGGAGAACTGCATATTGGCGGAGCCGGATTAGCTAGAGGCTATTGGCAACGGACTGAACTTACCGCAGAGAAATTTATCCAAAATGCAAAATTGGATCGCCTCTATAAAACAGGAGATTTAGCACGATTTCGCGCAGATGGCCATCTAGAATATCTTGGTCGAGTTGACGATCAGGTGAAAATTCGCGGCTTCCGCATTGAGTTGGGAGAAATCGAAACGGTGCTGAGACAACACCCACAAGTGTTTCAAACTGTGGTCATTGCTCGTGAAGACATTCCGGGACAAAAGCGGCTTGTAGCTTATGTTGTACCGCACGAGCCGCAACCAACCACTGATGAACTGCGCCATTTCCTAAAAGCAAAGTTGCCTAATTATATGGTTCCTTCAGCTTTCGTGCAGCTAGAGACGCTGCCGATGACTCCGAACCGCAAGATAGACTACCGCTCGCTACCAGCCCCCGACCTCTCTCGTGGCGCAGAAGATAACTTTGTTGCACCCCAAACCCCTACAGAAGAGAGATTAGCAGCAATTTGGTCGGAAATCTTAAGACTAAAACAAGTCGGCATCCACGATAACTTCTTTGAATTGGGCGGAGACTCCATCCTCAGCATTCAGGTAATTTCAAGAGCTAATCAAGCGGGTATTCAAATTGCCCCTAAACAGCTATTTCAGTACCAGACCATTGCTGAATTAGCTGCTGTGGCAGGCATGACTCGCCAAGTTATAGCCGAACAAGGATTAGTAACTGGCAAGGTGGCGCTAACACCTATCCAACACTGGTTTTTCGAGCAGAAATTGCCCGAACCTGATTACTTTAACCAGTCAGCCATGCTGGAAGTGCCGCCAGATTTGCAACCAGAGCTATTGCAGCAAGTTGTACAACAATTGTTAGTGCATCACGATGCTTTGCGTCTGCGATTTGTGCAGGAAGGCGAAAACTGGCAGCAGTTTAACGCCACCGTTCAGGAACCTGTACCTTTTAGCGTCATCAATTTATCGCACCTATCGGCAGAAGAACAACAAACAGTAATGAAAGCGGCAGATGCCGAACTCCAAGCTAGTTTGAATCTATCGACTGGGGCGATGGCTACGCCCGCCGCAGGCATCGCACGAGTAGTACTGTTTAGGTTGGGCAACGATCAACCTGGTCGGTTACTGTTCATCATTCATCATTTAGTAGTAGATGGTATTTCGTGGCGGATTTTGCTTGAAGATTTGGCTATGGCTTACCAGCAAATCAGCCGTGGTGAAACCATTAAATTACCAGCTAAGACAACTTCTTTTCAATATTGGAGCGATCGCCTCACAGAATACGCCCAATCAGAGGCAGTCACAGAGTTGGATTACTGGCTAAGTCAATCTAGTATTCAAGTTACAGCTTTACCGGTAGACTATCACTTCGATTCCGCTCAGTACAAGCCTTCCGATAAAGAAAATAATACTGTAGCCTCAACCGCTTCTGTGTCACTTTCTTTAACTGAAGAACAAACCCGCGCTCTTTTGCAGGATGTACCCTCTGCCTACAACACTCAAATTAATGATGTGCTGTTGACTGCCCTAGTGCAAAGCTTTGCCCAATGGACGGGAGAACGTTCTCTGCTTGTTGATTTAGAGGGACATGGACGAGAAGACTTGTTTGAGGATGTGGATTTGTCGCGGACTGTAGGTTGGTTTACTACCTTATTCCCCGTTCATTTGCAGCTAGAAGAAATTGACCATCCAGGAGAGGTTTTAAAGTTAGTTAAAGAACAACTGCGGCGCATCCCAAACCGGGGCATTGGCTATGGTGTTTTGAGATATTTACACCCGGATGACACAATCCGCACGAAACTACAAGCGCTACCCCAAGCACAATTAAGTTTTAACTACCTTGGTCAATTCGATCAGGTGATTAAGGCTTCTACCGCCTTGGGTTTGGCTCAAGAATTCAAAGCTGAACAGAGTCTACTTAATCAGCGCAGCCACCTGTTAGGGGTAAGCGGATTCATTCGTGCAGGAAGGCTAGAGATGACTTGGGCTTACAGCGAGAAAATTCATAAACGAGACACTATTGAGGGTTTGGCCTTTGGATTTATGGAGGCATTGCGATCGCTCATTACCCACTGTCAATCCCCTGATGCGATCGGTCATACACCTTCAGACTTCTCAGCAGCCAGACTCAGCCAAAAACAGCTTGACAAATTCCTAGCCAAAATTGACAAAAACAAAACGAAGTAGTCATTTGTCATTGGTCATTGGTCATTTGTCATTGGTCATTAGTCAAGAATCATTTTTTATTTTCCCCATTCCCCATTCCCCATTCCCCAGTCCCCATTCCCCACTCAAAGGTATTTTCATGAACAATATCGAAGACCTTTATGAACTTTCGCCCATGCAGCAGGGGATGCTGTTTCATACCCTTTATGCGCCAGAATCGGAAGTTTATTTTGAGCAGTTGCTTTGTATCCTCCAAGGAAAATTAAATTTTCCTGCCTTCCAGCAAGCTTGGGAACAGGTTGTTGCACGACACCCAATTTTACGCAGTTCTTTTTATTGGGAAGAGATAGAAAAGCCCTTGCAAATGGTGAGTAAGCAAGTGAATCTCCCGTGGGAGGAATTGGACTGGCGGCATTTTACACCTGATAAACAACAAGAGCATTTAGAGAATTTTTTGAAATGCGATCGCCAAAAAGGATTTGAACTAGATGTTGCCCCTCTGATGCGCTTCACCATCATCCAGCTAGAGGACTATACTTACCAATTTATTTGGAGTCATCATCATATCCTCTTTGATGGTTGGTCGATGCAGATTATTCTCAAAGAGGTTTTAGCTTTCTATGAAGCACATCAGCAAGGCGAACATTTACGCCTCCAACACGTTCGCCCCTATCGAGAATATATTCAGTGGTTACAGCAACAGGATATTGATCAAGCAAAGAATTTTTGGCAAAAAACTCTCCAGGGGTTTGAAGTTCCTACACCTTTAATAGGAAACAGGGGACAAGGAACATATAATGAGCAACGTTTTCAATTATCCCAAACGGTAACTGAAAAATTGCAATATGCGGCGCGACAGCACCATTTAACTTTGAATAATTTGGTGCAGGGAGCATGGGCGTTACTAATTTCCCGCTACAAAGGGGAAAGCGATGTGGTCTTTGGTGCAACTGTATCTGGTCGTCCACCAACGCTTGTGGGAGTGGATTCGATGGTGGGGCTATTAATCAACACCCTCCCCATACGGGTACAAATTACACCAAAAGCAGAATTATTACCCTGGCTCAAGCAATTACAAAGTCAAGCATTTGAACAGGAACAGTATGCTTATTATTCACTGGCAGAAATTCAGCGTTTGAGTGATGTTCCTCCAGGAATGCCTCTGTTTGAGAGCCTTTTAGTATTTGAAAATTATCCGCTAGATTCTGCTGAACAGGAAACCAAAAAAACTTTAGAAATTAGTCATCTTCGTTGTTTTGAACGCACGAATTATCCGTTAACAGTGGTGATTAATCCTGAATCACAATTGTCTGGAAGGATTGTCTATGATATTGGTCATTTTGAGCAAGAGACAATTGAGCGGATGATTGGACATTTCCAAACATTGCTATCAGGGATGGGAGCCAATTTACAACAAGATATTTGCCAATTATCCCTGCTTAGTGGAGCCGAAGAGGAAGAGATAATTCTACAAGAGAATAATAAAAATATAGATTCTATTCAATACAAATGTATTCATATTTTATTTGAAGAACAGGTAGAAAAAACTCCTGATGCAGTCGCACTTGTATATGAAAAGCAACATTTAACTTATCGGGAATTAAATAACCGTGCCAATCAATTAGCCCATTATTTACAAACGCTAGGAGTTAAACCAGAAGTAAAGGTGGGAATTTGTGTAGAGCGATCGCTCGAAATGGTAGTAGGAATACTGGCAATCCTAAAAGCAGGCGGGGCTTATGTTCCGTTAGATCCTGCTTATCCAACAGATCGACTAACGCTCATGCTGGAAGATTTACAGACACCCATCTTACTAACACAAACTCATTTCCAAAATAGACTCCCACTCAATAATCAAAATGTAGTTAATCTTGACTCAGATTGGGAAATAATCGCTCAACACAAAGAAGACAATTTGCTCAGTGAAGTTAATCCAGAAAACTTAGCTTATATCATTTATACCTCTGGCACGACGGGAACACCAAAGGGAACAGAAGTTACCCATCGTAGCATTATTGGTTTTATGTTTGGGGTTGATTATATTCACCTTGATGCAAAACAGATTTGGCTACAACATTCATCAATTTCTTGGGATGCACTAACCTTAGAACTTTGGCCGCCATTGCTTTACGGTGGGCGTTGTGTACTTTATCCAGATAAAATTCCCACACCAGAAAGCTTAAGCCAGATTATTCAAGAACAAAAAGTTAACACCTTATTTCTGACTACAGCTTTATTCAATCTCATGATTGAGACAATGCCGCAAGGATTGTCAGGTGTAAAACAACTACTGTTTGGGGGAGAAGCCGTTTCTATAACTCATGTTCGTCGCGCCTTAGAACTATTGCCAGGAACGCAATTAATTCATGGGTATGGTCCTTCGGAATGTACAGTTTTTACTTGTTGTTACCCGATTCCTAAACAACTTGCTGAAGATGTGAATTCAATTCCCATTGGAAAGCCCATCGGTGACAGGATAGTTTACTTACTAGATGGGGATTTACACAGAGTTCCAATTGGCATTCCTGGGGAACTTTATGTGGGTGGAGCGAGCGTTGCTAGAGGTTACTTAAATCAACCAACATTAACTAGTGAAAAATTTATTCATAATCCTTTTATTAAGGGAGATACGCTTTACAAAAGCGGAGATTTAGCACGCCGTCTCCCTGATGGAAACCTGGAATTTATAGGTCGAATTGATACACAAGTTAAAATTCGCGGCTTTCGCATTGAATTAGGAGAAATTGCGGCATTTTTAAATCAGCATCCTGACATAAAGCAAGTTGTTGTTATTGTGCGAGAAGATGAACTTGGTAATAAGTATTTAGTGGCTTATCTTGTCACCAAAGATAATCAACCAACGCCTATTACACTGCGAAACTTTCTCAAGCATAAGCTACCTGATTACATGATTCCCGCCGCCTTCGTATTTCTAGAGGCATTCCCTTTAACACCTAATAGTAAAATCAATCACAGAGCTTTGCCCGCACCAGATACTTCCCAAAGAAATCTAGAGGTTAATTTTGTTCCTCCTCGCACGCCTACTGAACAAGAATTAACCAAAATTTGGGCTGAAATCCTCAAAATAAAACAGATAGGAATTGACGATAATTTTTTCGATTTAGGGGGACATTCTTTACTCGCTACCCAAGCCATTTCTCGATTAAGAGAAGCCTTCTCTCTAGATTTTCCTCTCCGTTATCTGTTTGAAAACCCGACCATTGCTGAACTTGGCCAAAAAGTAATTGCTCAACAGATTGAACAAGCAGAAAATGATGCTATAGCAAAAATTTTAGGAGAAGTTGATCAGTTATCAGAGGCAGAAGTAACGCAGCAATTACTTTTTTAATAACTTAGATATAGCAATTTGATGATACCAAAGGACTCAAAAGATGAATCAGTCTATTAGCTTATCCAATATTACCGCTAAAAAGGAATTAATCATTACTTTGTTTTGTGCTGTTGATTCTTCTGATTGGGATTTATTATTGAAATGTTTCGACAAAAATATTATTTATGAACGTCCAGGTTATCAGCCTTTCATAGGACTTGAAAAACTACTCAGTTTTTATAAGCATGATAGAATTATTGCGGATGGTAAACATAAAATTGAGCATATTGTAATTGAAAATAATCATGGTGTTTGTTGGGGGCAATTTATTGGGATACATAAAAATAGCTCTCCCATTAATGAACGTTTTGCGGATGTATACTCTTTTGAGAATGGTAAGTTTAAAAGTCGAATAACTCACTTTTTTAGACCAGCAGTTTAAGTTATATCCAACAGTCTATATAGCAACTTTTCAAAGTCTATCTCTGTATCTCTGTAGTTCAATTAAACAACTAATTTTCAACAATAATTATTATTATGAGCGATATACTAAAACGTCTAGAAGCTCTTTCACCAGAAAAGCGAGAATTAGTTTTACAAAAACTGAAAAAGCAACAACAATCTACACAAAATAATAACAGGCTAACTCCACCCCTAACACCCGTATCAAGAGAGCAACGCCTTCCCCTCTCTTTTGCCCAACAAAGACTGTGGTTTCTCGACCAACTAGAAGGCGAAAATTGTGTCTATAACGTACCGTTTTTCTGGCAGATTCGCGGATTTTTGAATATAACTGCGTTAGAAAAAGCGATCGCAGAAATTGTCCAACGTCATGAGGTCTTACGTACTAGTTTCTATGTTGTCGATGAGTCACCGATACAGGTGATTCACACTCATCCGCAACTGACAATGCAACTGCTAGATTGGCGACAATTGACACAAGCAGACCAGTTAAGCAAGGCGCAGCAGTTAGCAGCAGAAGAATTACAACAGCCCTTTGACTTATCAAACCCTCCTTTGCTGCGGGTAAAGTTGTTGCAACTGGCCGATCAATCTCATCTGCTGTTGCTGGTTATCCATCATATTGTTTGTGATGGCTGGTCAATGGACATCTTTCGCCGGGAATTGTTCAGCCTTTATACTGCTTTCTGCGCTGGAAAAGCTTCTCCTTTACCGGAATTATCTCTACAATATGCCGATTTCGCCCACTGGCAAAGACAATGGTTGCAGGGAGAGGTACTGCAAACCCAACTCAATTACTGGCAAAAACAATTAGCCGGAGTCCCGCCTCTGTTAGAATTTCCCACAGATAGACCCCGCCCATCAGTGCAAAGTTTTAGGGGACGGAGTGAGTTTTTAGAACTCAATCAAGATTTAACGGAGAAGTTGAAGCGTTTGAGTCAGGAATCAGGAACTACCCTGTTTATGACAATGCTTGCAGCATTTACGCTGTTATTGTCGCGCTACAGTGGTCAACAGGATATTGTAGTTGGTTCTGCGATCGCTAATCGCAATCGTCGGGAGACAGAACCCCTAATTGGCTTTTTTGTCAATACCTTGGCATTACGTACCAATCTGCAAGGGAATCCAAGTTTCTTAGAATTACTCGAACAAGTCAAGCAAGTAACTCTGGATGCTTATGACCATCAAGATTTACCCTTTGAGAAACTAGTCGATGAATTGGGTTTAGAGCGATCGCTTTCTCATCATCCCCTATTTCAAGTGGCGTTTGGTTTGCAAAGTGGAACCCAAGAGAAACTAGAAACTCCTGGATTATCTCTAACCCGTTTTGAGTGGGAAAACACAACAACGCTGTTTGATTTGTCGCTGATGTTCCGTGAAACTCCTCAAGGCTTGGTAGGAGAATGGGAATACGCAACCGATTTGTTTGACGCTAAAACCATTCAACGGCTGACGGGGCATTTTGCCGTTTTACTTCAGGGAATTGTTGATAATCCTCAACAAAATATTAATAATCTGCCATTAATCGCAGAAAGTGAACGTCAGCAACTCCAAAACTGGAATCAAACTAAAACTGATTATCCCCTAAATCAAACTTTAGTTGACTTGTTTGAAGTTCAAGCTGCCAAAAACCCTAATAATCTCGCTTTAGTATTTGAATCTCAAAGCTTAACCTACCAACAACTTAATCAAAAAGCAAACCAACTAGCTCATTATTTAATTCAAAATTATCAAATTAAGCCAGACACTTTAATTGGTATCTGCGTTGAACGGTCTTTAGAAATGATTATTGGTTTACTCGGTATTCTTAAAGCAGGTGGAGCTTATGTACCGATTGACCCCAATTATCCCAAAGAACGGATTGAGTTTATGTTAGAAGATTGTGGGTCATCGGTATTGCTGACCCAAAGTCACCTTAAAGAACAATTACCTCTAGCTAAACTCAAATACCAGGTCATTTGTTTGGATGAGGAAACTTTTGCCCAAGAATCAATAGATAATCCCAATTCTAAAACTACTCCTGATAATTTAGCTTATATAATTTATACCTCTGGTTCAACGGGGCGACCAAAGGGAGTGATGATTGAGCATCGCGCAATTGTCAATCTCAGCTTAGTCTGGGCTAAAACTTTTCAAGTTCAAGACAATAGCCGTTTGCTTCAGTTTGGTTCTTTTAGTTTCGATTTATCTGTCGCTGAAATTGCAACTACCTTTGTCACTGGTGCTTGCTTATATCTTGCTCAAAAAGATACCTTATTACCCAGCCAAATTTTAGTTGACTTCTTAAGCAATCGCAAAATTACCCACAGCTTTTTATCTCCTTCGGCCTTATC
Source organism: Nostoc sp. C110 (assembly GCF_043099725.1). Classification (GTDB taxonomy): domain Bacteria; phylum Cyanobacteriota; class Cyanobacteriia; order Cyanobacteriales; family Nostocaceae; genus Nostoc; species Nostoc muscorum_A. Next base: position 5,614,681 of record NZ_CP171148.1, read on the forward strand.
TGTCTTACCTCAAGCGACCTTACCCGATTTACAATGTCTAACTGTTGGTGGTGAGGCTTGTTCAGCAGAATTGGTAGCACAGTGGGGAACAGAACGGAGTTTATTTAATTGCTACGGGCCTACGGAATCTACGGTTAGTGCTGCGATCGCTCTGTGTGATCATAATGGAAAAAAACCGCCCATTGGTAAACCGTTGTCTAATATCCGCATCTATATATTAGATGCTCACAATCAACCATTACCCGCAGGAATACCTGGGGAATTGTGTATCGCTGGCGTTGGTTTAGCACGAGGCTATCTCAATCGTCCTGAAACTACCTCTGAAAAATTTGTTGAAGTTGAATTATTTGGCAAAACTGAGCGAATTTACAAAACTGGCGACTTGGCAAGATGGAGAGATGATGGAAATCTTGAGTATTTGGGACGCATTGACGATCAAGTTAAATTACGGGGCTTTCGAGTTGAATTGGGTGAGATTGAATCGCTATTATTGCAGCACTCTTTAGTTAACGAAGCTGTTGTTATTTTATATGAAACTGATAATAATCCCAGGTTAGTAGCTTATGTCACGGCATCGAAAAAATCCAGCAATTTAGCGAGTCAACTCAAAGACTACCTGAAAATTCGCCTGCCGAATTATATGATTCCTAGCCAGATTATGGTGTTGGATCAGTTGCCCCTTACTCCTAACGGTAAGCTAGATCGTAGAGTATTACCAGCACCAGATATAGCTACTTATACTAACTTTGAAGCCCTTGTTACTCCAACTGAAGAACTGCTGGCTACTTTATGGCAAAATCTTTTAAAAGCTAAGTCTATCGGTCGTCAAGATAACTTCTTTGAACTGGGGGGACATTCTTTATTAGCAACCCAATTAGTTACTCGTATTCGTGACAGTTTTGGGGTAGAAGTGCCTGTCCGTAAGGTATTTGAGCAAAGTGTTTTGTCTGAGTTGGCAGGAGAAATTGACAAGGCTACTTCCAGTGTCACCTTACCACCCATTACACCACAGCCTGAAAATGCTCCTAAAATTTTGTCCTATTCCCAATCAAGACTCTGGTTTTTAGACCAACTTGAAGGCATAGGAACCTCGGCTACCTACAATATGTCAACAGCACTGCAACTTGATGGCAAGTTGAATATAGAGGCGTTGCGTGCAAGTTTTGATTATCTCCTCGATCGCCATACCATTCTCCGCACTTATTTTCCAGCACTGGAGGGAGAGGCACAAGTAGTCGTCCAAAATTCAGAGGATATAGAAGTACTGACAATCGCAGATTTACAGTCACTCGATCCTCAGTCTCAAGCAGAAACTGTACAACGTTTAGCCGATACCCATGCTCAAGAACCCTTCGATTTAAATACTGGCCCCCTGTTCAAAGCACAACTGCTGCAACTTAGCGAACAGAAAAATGTACTGATGATTAATATGCACCACATTATCAGCGATGGCTGGTCAATGGGTGTGTTTAAGCGCGAATGGGAACAAGCTTATGCTGCTTTTGCTGCGGGGTATACTCCGAATTTGTCACCATTGCCGATTCAGTATAGCGATTATGCAGCTTGGCAGCGCAGTTGGTTACAAGGGGAGATTTTAGAAAGCCAGGAAAACTACTGGAAACAACAACTAGGCGATGCTCCCCGATTGCTGGATTTGCCTACAGATCATCCCCGTCCAGCGCAACAAAGTTATCAAGGTGGGCGTGAGGAATATCCTTTAAGCAGCGAACTGACTCAGAAACTCAAAATTGTCAGTCAAAAACACGGGGTTAGTTTGTTTATGACCCTGTTAACGGCTTTTAGTATTTTACTCTCTCGTTACAGCCGTCAAGAGGATTTATGTATTGGTTCTGCGATCGCTAACCGCACCCATAGCAATACAGAATCGTTAATTGGTTTTTTTGTCAATACCTTAGTATTACGGAGCAAAATTAAGCCAGAGCAAGGATTTAGTCAGTTACTCCAACAAACCCGCCAAACTTGCCTAGATGCCTACGCTCATCAAGATATTCCCTTTGAGTATTTAGTAGAACAGTTACAACCAGAACGCAGTCTGAGCCATAATCCCTTATTCCAAGTGATGATGGTGTTCCAAAATACTCAAGAAGCGGGGAAAAATATTAGTTTATCAGGGCTGGATATTCAATATTTAGAGCAAAGTTTACCATTTGCCAAGTTTGACCTAACACTGGATCTTTGCGAAAGGGGCGGCCAACTGCATTGTATGTGGGAATATGCCACAGATTTATTTGAAGTAGAAACAATTCAACGGATGGCGGGACACTTTGAAGTCTTGTTGGAAGCAATCGCCCAAAATCCCCAACAACCAATCAGTAAACTACCCTTAATCACAACCGCAGAAATTCAACAACTGCAAATTTGGAATCAAACCAATATCAATTATCCCCAAAATCAGACTTTGGTGAGTCTGTTTGAACAACAAGCAGCACAAACGCTCGATAACATTGCGGTGGTGTTTGAAAATCAAAGCCTGAGTTATCAAGAACTCAACCAACAAGCTAATCAGCTAGCCCATTATTTGTTGGAACTCAAAAGGGAGCAACAATTACCTGATAAGCCTTTGATTGCGATTTGTGTGGAGCGATCGCTATCAATGCTCATTGGTATTTTTGCTATCCTCAAAGCGGGTGGTGCTTATGTGCCGATTGATCCAAGTTATCCTCAAGAACGCATTCATTTAATGCTCGAAGATAGTAATGCTTCTGTATTACTAACAACACACCCCATCAAAAAGCAACTTCCCCTAGAAAAACTAAAAAATTCCTGTCAAGTAGTATTTCTAGAGAAAGAAACATGGGTTAATCAGTCAACAAATAATCCCAATTTGCAAAGTAGTCCTGATGATTTAGCTTATGTAATTTATACTTCTGGTTCTACAGGAAGACCAAAAGGTGTAGCAGTTTGTCACTCTTCACTGACGAATTTCTTATATTCAATGAAGGAAAAGCCTGGAATAGCTGCGTCCGATACTCTTCTGGCTATCACCACTATATCCTTTGATATTGCTGCACTGGAAATTTATTTGCCTCTTATAGTGGGAGCCAAAATTGTTCTAGTCAGTCGTGAAATTGCTTCTGACAGTTTACAGTTATCAGAACAATTGCTTAATGGGATCACTTTCATGCAAGCGACTCCAGCGACTTGGCGCATATTATTAGCCGCCGGATGGAAAGGTTCAACACAACTAAAAATCCTCTGCGGTGGTGAGGCTTTAACCTGGGAACTTGCTAATCAACTACTAGAAAGAAGTGCTGAACTCTGGAATCTTTATGGCCCGACAGAAACCACTATTTGGTCAGATATTTATCAGATAAATACTTTTGAGAGAAAAAACTATTCTCAAGGCGCTGTGGTATCTATCGGGAAGCCCATTGCTAACACCCGGATTTATATTCTAGACACCTATAACCAACCCCTTCCTCCTGGTATTCCTGGGGAACTCTGCATTGCAGGTGAGGGTTTAGCACAGGGTTATTTGAATCGTCCCGATTTGAGTGCTGAAAAATTCATTGACCTCAATCTCTTCAACCAAACTGAGCGGATTTATAAAACTGGCGATTTAGCTCGTTGGCTACCTGACGGCAATTTGCAATATTTAGGTCGCATCGATCGCCAGGTCAAACTTCGTGGTTTCCGCATTGAATTAGGTGAGATTGAAGCGTCTTTACTCAAACACTCAAAAATTCAGGAAGCAGTTGTCATTATCCGAGAGGACAGTGATTTCGATCAACGTCTAGTAGCATACATTGTCCCAACAGGAACAGAGGATGAAGACCTTCAAGGTGAACAGGTGGAATTATGGCAACAAGTTTTCAATGATGCTTACCATAAATCACAAGATCCAGAAGATGACCCAACGCTGAATTTGGCTAGCTGGAATGATAGCTATACAGATAAACCTTATCCCAAAGCTGTAATGCAAGAATGGCGGGATAAAACTATTGACCAAATTCTGGAACTTGCACCCAAACGGGTCTGGGAAATCGGTTGTGGGACAGGGATGTTATTGTTAAAAATTGCTCCCCATTGTCAAAAGTACCTGGGTACAGATATTGCCGCAGCAGGGTTACATTATATTGAACAACATCTTCAACAGCAATCTCTCAAAGAAAAAGTTACTTTAAAACAAAGTGCAGCTAACCAATTTAACGGTATTGAGAAAAATAATTATGACCTGGTAATACTCAATTCTGTTATTCAGTATTTTCCTTCTTTGGACTACTTGTTAGAAGTTATTGGTGGTGCTGTTAGTGCGGTGAGAAATCAAGGAAAAATATTTATTGGAGATGTGCGAAATCTCCATTTACTAGAGGTTTTTCATACCGCAGTTAAATTTAATCGCGCCCCTGATGAATTATCAGTTAAGGATTTGCGTCAACAGATTCAAAAAAGTATTCACACCGAAGGCGAGTTACTAATTGACCCTAATTTATTTATTGCCCTAAAACAAAGATTTCCTCGGATTAGTCATGTACAAATCCAAATGAAACGAGGTTATGGGCAGACGGAAATGAACCGTTTTCGTTATGATGTTGTTTTACATTTGGATCAAACAGATACTCCAATTGCAGAACCTGAATGGTTAGATTGGCAAACTGAGCAACTCAATTTAGAAAAAATCGAGAGAATTTTAACAACTCAGCAACCCGATTTTATAGGTATTAAGAATATTCCGAATGCGCGTCTAACTTCAGAAATGGTGCTGTTAGAAAAAATTAGTCAATTGGATGGTACTGTTTCAGACTTAAAAGCCGCAGTTGCCGAATTCAGATCAGGTATAGAACCCGAAGCATTCCGAAATTTAGTACGAGATTTGCCCTATACGCCTTTTATCCAATATAGCCCCACAGAATTTTCTGATTACGATGTTGTTTTTCAACGGAATATTCCTGGACAGGTGACACTACCACGATTTAATCAAGAGGGAAATTTGCGGTTGAAACCTTGGCAACATTATGCTAACCAACCATTACAATATCGCACCAATCAAGTTGAGCCAGCGTTATTAGAAGAATGGCGAGATAATCTGGAAAAAACTCTTCCAGACTATATGATTCCTAGTCATTTTATTGTTTTAGAAAAACTGCCACTAACACCAAATGGCAAAGTAGATCGCAAAGCTTTACCCGCTCCAAATGCAACCATTTCATCAACAAACATTGAATTGCCTGTAACCTCTACAGAAAAATTGCTGGCCGAATTGTGGGCGAAGCTGCTTAAATATGAAGCGATCGCCCGCCATGATAACTTCTTCAAGTTGGGAGGACATTCCCTATTAGCAACCCAAATGTGCTACCGCATCCGCGACACTTTTAAAGTAGAACTGCCACTGCGTCAAGTATTTGAGTCTCCTATCCTCAGCGAATTGTCAAATTATATAGATAGCTGCATTTGGGTTAATTTTTCCACAGCAGATATACAACCTTTAAACTCAGACGAAGAGGAAATTGAACTATGACTATGACACAAAATCAGCAAATAGTTTCTTTAATGCTTCGTTTGCAGAACATAGGCTGCAAAATTTGGGCTGAAGATGATAAGTTACGGCTTCGTACTAGTAAAAATGCTTTAACTTCTGAACTCAAGCAAGAAATTCAAGCCAACAAAGCAGATATATTAGCTTTCTTAAATTCTGCCAAAGCTGGATCTGTCATGGCAGAGGAAATTCCAACTTTACCAAATGATATCCCCAAACCGCTTTCCTTTGCTCAACAACGCCTCTGGCTGTTAGGGCAACTCCAAGGGCCATCAGCTAGTTATAATATGCCGATCGCTTTACAACTAGAGGGCAATCTCAATATTGATGCTTTGCATTCTAGTTTGGCTTATCTGCTGAATCGGCATGACAGTCTGAGAATGTATTTTCCCACAGTGGCGGGACAACCCCAGGTTGCGATCGCAAATTTAGACAACATCGAAGTTTTAACGTACCAGGTACTGGGGACTGGGAATCAAGAAACAACCGTTCAGCGTTTTATCGATGCTCATGTTCAAGAACCCTTTGACTTAAACACTAGCCCTTTATTTAAAGCAAAACTGCTGCAATTGAAGGATCACAAATATGTGTTGCTCATAATTATGCACCACATTATTAGTGATGGCTGGTCAATGGGGGTCTTTGTCCGTGAGTTACGGGAAGTCTATACCGCCTTTGCCCAAGGTCATACCCCAACTCTTGCACCATTACCCATTCAATACAGCGACTACGCAAACTGGCAACGCCACTGGTTACAAGGAGAGGTATTAGAAACCCAGATCAACTACTGGAAAAATCAACTCAGTGATGCTCCTCCATTACTGGAATTGCCTACCGATTATCCTCGTCCAGCACAGCAAAGCTACCGAGGCGATCGCGATCGCTATTCTTTATCGCCTGACTTAACTCTTGCCATTAAAACTCTAAGTCAACAGCAAGGGACAAGTTTGTTTATGACTTTGTTGGCGGCTTTCAATATTTTGCTTTCTCGTTACAGTCGCCAAGAAGACTTATGTATTGGTTCTCCTATTGCTAACCGCACCCATAGCCATACGGAAGGATTAATTGGCTTTTTTGTCAATACTTTGATACTGCGTAACCAAATCAAGCCTGAGCAAAGTTTTATCGAGTTCCTGCAACAAACTCGCCAAAATTGTTTAGATGCATACTCTCATCAAGACATTCCCTTTGAGTATCTGGTAGAACAGTTGCAACCAGAACGCAGTATGAGCCATAACCCCTTATTCCAGGTCATGTTCGCACTAGAAAATAATGAAAGTCCCGACCTGAGTTTACCAGGCTTAGAGATTGAATGGCTCCCATTAAGCTATCCGTTTGCTAAGTTTGACCTAACACTTATGGTAATAGAATCTAATAACCAGTTAGATTTAACTTGGGAATACGCCACCGATCTTTTTGAAAAGGCTACTATCCAACGGATGGCGGAACAGTTTGAAGTTCTGCTGAAGGGAATTATTGATAATCCTCAACAACCTATCAATACTTTACCTTTGATGACAGCGCCCGAACTTCTGCAACTACAACGCTGGAATCAAACTCAAAACGCTTATCCTGACGATAAAACTTTAGCTGAGATATTTGAACAACAAGTTGCTAAAAACCCTAATAATCTCGCTTTGGTGTTTGAATCCCAAAGCTTAACTTATCAGCAACTCAATCAAAAAGCGAACCAACTTGCTCATTATCTAATTCAAAATCACAAAATTAAACCAGACACTTTAATTGGTATCTGTGTTGAACGGTCTAGTGAAATGATTATCGGTGTACTCGCTATCCTGAAAGCAGGCGGGGCTTATGTGCCGATTGATCCCAATTATCCTAAAGAGCGTATTGAGTTCATGTTAGAAGATTCTGGGACATCAGTGTTGCTGACCCAAAGTTTTCTGCTAAATCAATTACCAATCGCTGAACTGAAAAAACCCTGTCAAATAATTTGTTTAGATAAGGAAACTTTTACCACGTTAAAAGAAAATCCTAGCCCTCAAAGTATGCCTAATGATTTGGCTTATGTAATCTATACTTCTGGTTCTACAGGACGACCAAAAGGGGTAATGATTGAGCATCAAGCAATTGTCAATTTAAGCTTGGCTTGGGCTGAAACTTTTCAAGTTAAACAAAACAGCCGTTTACTTCAGTTTGGTTCCTTTAGTTTTGATCTATCTGTTGCTGAAATTGCGACTACCTTCGTCACTGGTGCTTGCTTGTATCTTGCTAAAAAAGAAACCTTGTTACCCAGTCAAATTTTAGTTGACTTTTTAACTCATCATAAAATTTCCCACGCCTTTTTATCTCCTTCAGCCTTATCTGTCTTACCTCAAGCGACCTTACCCGATTTGCAAACCATAGGTGTTGGTGGTGAGGCTTGTCCAGCCGAATTGGTGGCGCAGTGGGGAACGGGACGGCGTTTGTTTAATTGCTACGGGCCTACAGAATCTACGGTTAATGCTGCGTTAGCTATGCTTGCCGTAGGCATCGCACTTTGTCATCCTAATGGAAAGAAACCGCCAATTGGTCAACCATTATCTAATATCCGCATCTATATATTAGATCCTCACAACCAACCATTACCCCCTGGCATACCTGGAGAATTATGCATCGCTGGTGTGGGTTTGGCACGAGGCTATCTAAATCGTCCAGATTTAACAGTCGAAAAATTTATCAAAATTGAATTATTCGGTCAAATTGAGCGAATTTACAAAACTGGCGACTTAGCAAGATGGAAATCTGACGGAAACCTTGAATATCTGGGTCGCATTGACGATCAGATTAAATTACGGGGCTTTAGAATTGAACTCGGTGAAATTGAATCGATTTTGTTGCAACATCCATTAGTTAAAGAAGCAATTGTCACCTTATATAAAGCTGAGAGTAACCAGAGTTTAATTGCTTATGTAACGGGAATCAATAATGATTTGTCTACCCAATTAAAAAATCATCTAAAATCCCGTCTGCCCGATTATATGATCCCGGCTCAGATCATCGTATTGGATGAGTTGCCTTTAACTCCCAATGGCAAAGTTGACCGGAAATCTTTACCTACTCCAAATGGAGTAATTGAGGGCTTATATGTAGCTCCACGTAACGAAATTGAAGAACAACTGGCGCAAGTTTGGTCTGCTGTACTCGAACATCAAGATATTGGGATTCATGATAACTTTTTCGATTTGGGCGGTCATTCTTTATTAGCAATCAAACTGCTCAATAATATTCAACAGGTGTTTGGGCAACATCTTTCTTTAAGTAGTTTATTTCAGAATCCTACTATTGCTCAACTCGCAGAACAACTTTGTAATACTGAGCTTCAACAGTCAAATCCCGATTTACTTTTATTCCAACCTCAAGGAAATGCAACCCCTCTATTTTTTCTTCCTGGCGCAAACGGACATGGCTTCTATTTTCGAGATTTGGCCATCAATTTAGGAACTGAGCGACCAGTATATGGACTCGAAACTCCAGGAAGAGACGGCTCTAGCGCACTCCCTGAATCAGTAGTAACCCATGCAAATCAATTGATTGATATATTGCGTCAACAGCAAGCGAAAAGCCCATATATATTAGCAGGATACTCTTCAGGTTGTGCCGTTGCTTTTGAAATAGCTTCCCAACTCGAAAAGCAAGGTGAAACGGTAAGTTTACTAGCTATCTTAGATGCTGGACTGGTTTCTCAGCCTGAGTATTTTACTGATAGAGCAGAGCTTGATTGGATCTGGCAATTAATTCGACGAATTGAAGTATTAAAGGGAGTTTCTTTAAGACTAAAATACGACGATTTAGCTGCTCAACCTAATGACCTAGCTAGGTGGAATTTAGCGGCAGAGTATTTGTACCGAAATAATGTTTTACCGGAACACTCCACCCTTTCTTTACTCAAAACTAATATGAAAGTAATGAAAGGACTAACACTGAATTACGCTAATTATCAGCCTAATCATTCAATTTCTGCCCCGATTATTTTATTCCGCGCTCAAGAAGTTAAGGAGATTGTCTTACAAGAACTCCAAGCTTTTTCTGATTACAATCTACCCGATTGGGGATGGCAACCCTATACTCAAAAGCCTGTCAAAGTAATTTCTGTACCTGGCAACCACGGTCAGATGCTTTATGAACCCAATGTCAAACTATTAGCTGCACAATTACATAATTTGATGGTAAATACAGCAGAATAGAGTATTTCAATAGTCTATTCTTACCTTTTCTTTAGCCCACTATAAAATGATTCTGCAATAGGTATAATGGAAACTATTTCTATCAGAATTTCCGATGAAACCCTGCGTGATGGAGAACAACAAGCAGGCATCTTCTTCTCTTATCCAACTAAACAAAAACTTGCCTATTCCATTGCTCAAACGGGAGTCGATGGACTCGCTATCATGCCCAGTGTTTGTAAACAAGAAGAAGAATTAGTCAAATCATTAGTATTAGAGGGATTCGATAGTCTGCTCACTGCTTGTACCTTAATGGGAAAGGAGTACATTGATAAAGCCAAAATGTACGGAGTTAAGCGCATTATCCTTTTTTACGGTCTTTCCGATCGCCTGCTGTTTTTGCGAGATCCTCAGATCCGTTTGTTGAACGAGTTTAAAGGAAAAACCATTGATGACGATATCCCTAAAAAAGTAATCGAGATAATTCGCCAAAACGCTATTGATACAATTGTCGAAAATTTGCGCTATGCCACTAAGGTTGCTGGTCTTAGGGTAGACTTTGCCGCCGAGGATGCTTCAAGAGCTGATTTTGACTTTTTAGTGCAATGTATCCGCTCATGTAGCCCTTATATTGAACACTTTTTGCTTTGTGATACAGTCGGAGTCCTCACTCCAGAAAAGAGTTATATCTGGGTTAATGATCTGCTCCAACGTACAACAGGCGTTGCTTTCGGGGTACACTACCACAATGACATGGGCTTGGCTCTAGAAAATACTCTCCAGTCCGTTATGGCCGGAGCGACTTTAGTATCGGGTACATTTTCCGGGATTGGTGAGAGAGCCGGAAATGTTGCGATTGAGCAGGTATTAAATGGGTTGCGAGTCCGTTTTGGAATCGAAGTCAAAGGGATTAATTATGATGCGATCGCCGCAGTGACAGATTACATTGATCAACTGGGGATTCGTCCTGCTCCCCCTTACTCTCAAACTGCTCAACGCCACGAATCAGGTATCCATGTCAATTCTTTGTTTAGCGATCCTCAAAGCTATGCTGCTTTGCGTTACAGCACTATAGAAGTTCTCTTCGGCAAATGGAGTGGAGTCAGCAATTTTCAATATCTATTTGAAAAGCAACTACAAAATCCCCAACCCAGAAATCAATATGAAAAAATGCGCTCAGTAATCAAATCTCTTGCTGTTGAGCAAGAACGTTATTTTACAGCCAACGAGGTATTAGAGTTATGGAAAAATGGGGTCTTTAAATAATCTATGTTCTCGTATAGTAGCTCGCTACTGTCATGGGATTGGAAAAAATATCCGCGAGCTACATCCTACAGCTAAAACATATAGACTTTGTTTGCACATTACTGTAAAACCCTAAAAGCATTGCAAAACAAAGAATGTAGTCAATATAGTAAAATACCAAAATTATTCAGTCAGCCTTAAGAGTCTTAACTGATTTCGAGAATATGCAATCTAAAACCGTTCATAATCAATCCCTAACCAATACCCCTTCAGCTTTTACTCAATTTTGGGAAGATATCAAAGCGATCGCAGGACCTTACTGGTATCCCACAGAGGCATTGGGACGAGCATTTTCAGACGTGATTCGTGCATGGGGAATGCTCATCATCCTGATATTATTAATAATAATGCTTGTCGGTGTAACTGCCTTTAATAGTTTTGTTAGCCGCTATTTGCTAGATATCATTACTGAAGAAAAAGATTTTAATGAATTTATTAATACATTATTAGTTTATGGTGCTGCCCTTATCTGCGTAACACTCTTAGTAGGATTTTCTAAATTTGTTAGAAAAAAAATCGCTCTTGATTGGTATGAATGGCTAAATAATCATGTTTTAGAAAAATATTTAAGCAATCGTGCCTATTATAAAATCAATTTCAAATCCGATATTGATAATCCAGATCAACGAATATCCCAAGAAATTGAACCTTTAATCAGAAATGCTCTCACGTTTTCGGCTACTTTTCTAGAAAAAGTGCTGGAGATGGCAACTTTTTTAATAATTATCTGGTCTCTCTCCCAATTTGTTGCAGTTGTATTGGTTGTTTATACGATAATAGGCAATTTAATTGCTGTTTATTTGGCTCAAGAATTGAATAAGATTAAACAAGAGGAACTCGAATTTGATGCAAACTATGCTTATAGCCTGACTCATGTACGTAATCACGCTGAATCAATAGCTTTCTTTCAGGGAGAAAAAAAAGAATTAAATATAATCCAGCAAAGATTTAATAATATTATTCAAAGTGCTAAACGCAAGATTAATTGGGAGTTAACTCAGGATATTTTTAACAGAGGATATCAGGCGGCTATCCAAATATTTCCATTTATAGTATTCGGGCCTTTACAGATTAGAGGTGAAATTGAATTTGGAGAAATTGCTCAAGCCAGTTTAGCTTGTAATTTGTTTGCTACTGCTATGGCAGAATTAATTAGAGAATTTGCAACTTCGGGACGATTTTCTAGTTACGTTCAACGTTTGAGTGAGTTTACAGATGCTTTAGAATTTGTTACCAAAGAACCAGAGAAAGTAAGTACTATTAAAACAATAGAAGAAAACCATCTCGCTTTTGAGAATATCACTTTACAAACACCCAACTATGAACAGGTGATTGTTGAAGATTTATCACTTTCTGTTCAACCTGGAGAAGGCTTATTGATTGTTGGGCCTAGTGGTCGAGGTAAAAGCTCTCTATTGAGAGCGATCGCTGGCTTGTGGAATGCAGGTACTGGTCGTCTGGTGCGACCTCCATTAGAAGAAGTGTTATTTTTGCCCCAACGTCCTTATATAATTTTGGGAACTTTGCGTGAACAATTACTCTATCCTAATACAACTCGTAAAATGACCGATGCAGAACTCAAAGAAGTTTTGCAACAAGTCAACCTACAAAACTTGTTGAGTCGAGTAGATGGCTTTGATACAGAAGTTCCTTGGGAGAACATATTATCACTAGGAGAACAACAACGCCTTGCATTTGCACGACTACTAATTACTCATCCTAGATTTACTATATTAGATGAAGCAACAAGTGCTTTAGATTTGAAAAATGAAGAGAGTTTATATCAACAGTTGCAAAACACAAAAACAACTTTTATCAGTGTTGGACATAGAGAAAGTTTGTTTAATTATCATCAATGGGTTTTGGAACTATCAGGAGATTCTAGCTGGAAAATTATTAGCGTACAGGATTATCAACTACAAAAAGCAAAAGAAGCTGTCATTAATCTTCCTAAAAAGCCTGAAATCACAATAGATATTTTACCCAAAAATGAATCCCAAACTAAACCAGAAATATCTATTGAGATAGGTACAGTCGAAGGTCTTTCTCATAAAGAAATGCAGATATTAACAGACTGTAGCATTAACACCATCAGAAGCAAGGCTAGCCTTGGGAAGTCTATTACTGCTAATGATGGCTTTACCTACCGCTATGACAAAGACCCAAAGGTGTTGAAATGGGTAAGAGCTTAACGAATATTTTTACTTTTTAAAATCAAGGTCATGCTAACTAAACAGCAAAGACAACTAATTACTTACAAGACTATTTCTATTTATGAAAGAACCTATCAATTACCAGTTCTAAAAAATAATGCTGTAAAAATAGTTCAGAAAAAAATTAGAGAACGTCAAAGATTAATTAAAGAAGGCGTTCGATATCGTCATCAACTTGGCGGGATAATTAAGCGAAAAGAAGAAATTAGCCAAGGAGAAGTTTTTCAGGAAATCCAATTATTTATTAAAGATTACAGCCATATTATTGATTTTTTAGAAAATTACAAGGATAATTATCATGATTTTTTATTAAATCTTGCGGATGACTTAAAAGAATTATTTAAACAAAAATATTTGGCTATAAAAGCCTTAGAAGACGAAAGAAGTAAATTAGAGCTAAAAAATCATAATAATCCGAAAATACTTGATGAGCTAACATGGGAAAAGCAAGAAAACCTCAAAGCAGTTTTGCTATTGAGTAATGCTTATTTCTTAATGCTAGAAAAAATAAAACTGCTTGGTGAAGGGATTAAAAACCTTGCAGAAGATACAAAAAATCAAAAAGAAGTTGTTCAGCAAATAGTAAAAGATTTAGAAGTATATCAAGAAATTTACGAATATCAAAGAAAAGCCTATAAAATTCGTCAAGAAATAGCTAAAATTGCCCACACTGCAATCAACCTTGAAAATTCTTTACAAGAATACTTTAGTCCCTTTCAATCTTTAATAGATGAAGTCATAAAAGTAGATGAATATTTTTATGCAACTGTTGGAGATATTAAAAATTTAGGAGATAATATTTTAAAGTATCAATCAAACTTGTTTAACCTGGAAAAAAACGAGGCTATTTCTGAAAGTTTTCTCGATTTTATGGTGACAAGTTATGAGAAAAAAGCCAGATTAAAAGATGCTTTTATTCAATCTCAATTATTAGATTGGCAAATCCATAATTTTGATTTGAGCGAAAATGGTGTCTTTTTAGACAAGGGCATTGATTTAATATCTAACTATATATCCAAGCAACTAACAGATCAAAGAAAAGCGCTAAGTATAGCAGAAGTAAATTTTGTCTCTACAGATTCTCTATCGCCTGTTGAAGAAACAGGATTGATAGGACTGACTAATAACAATGTTACGTTGCCAAAAAAATTTCCCAGCAATAAAGGTATTGATTATACCCAATTGCGGGATCTCCTAGCACAACATTATTGGAAAGAGGCTGATATTGAAACCACTAAAATAATGCTAAAAGTCATGAGTAAAAATTATTGGAATGAAGTTTACAAGGAAGATATTGATAACTTTTCTTGTCAAGAACTTCACATTATCGATCAACTTTGGGATAAATATAGTTATGGCTATTTCGGCTTCACTGTTCAGCAAACTATCTGGAGCGAAATGGGTGGTCAGGTAGACTACGAAACAGAAAAAAGACTTGGCGATCGCCTTGGTTGGCGAAAAGAGGGAAACTGGTTAGACTATGAGCAACTAACTTTTAAATTGTCCCCTATGACACCGATGGGACACTTGCCAGCTCAATGGTTACACTACGATCAACATAGTTTTGACTTATCCCCAAAATCATCTACAGAACACCTTTCAATGGGAGCTTGGCGGGTCAAGTCTTGGTTAGTTTGGCAGATGCATTTATTCTTTTCTCGTATAAAAACTTGTCACGAAAGTTTCTTATGTGATAATCGCACATTTATTAAGAATAGGAAAAATTAGAGCTAAAGCTAATTTGAGGATAAACATGACTAATAGTAAGCATTCTGATATAGAAATAGAAATTTTACTTTTTGGAAAATGGCGTTTTGATACCTCCTCCGAAAAAGTGACTATTGAATTTAAAGATGATATGACTTATGAACAAACCACGGTTCAAACATTGCTTTTCTCTAAACCTAAAGAACTTATAACAGGGAATAAATTTACTGGGGTATGGTATGTAAGTCAAAAAAAATTGTATTTAAATGTTAAAACTATGCCAAAATCCTTTTTGAACTTAAGGATACCACTAGTTTTTAAGATATCCATTGCAGATATGATAGCTACTTTAAGTTCGGTACTTATGGTAGAAAATTATGAAGTTATGAGAATTAATAGTTCTAAATTTTTAATTAAGGATAAAGAACAATCAATTATTGGGACAAAAATAAATAATATTAATATTAGAAAATAACTTTATTTTGTTACTTTGGAGATGGGTACAGCGGGCTTAAATACGTTTTTTTTGATAAAATTAACTCTCAACTAAGATCCAATCACAATTACGGGCGGTAACATTTCTAAAACCGTAATGCTCAAATCAGGAAACTCTAAAGGTGAAATAGTCGCATCTTCTGCCAAAATCACTTCACTTTGATAGCCATTCTGAGTTGGTTCTCGAAAGACATGCAATTGACGACTAACCACATCTAACACCCAATAATCTGTAATTCCCGCTTGCGAGTAGGCTTTAGCTTTGATTTCGCAGTCTAGTTTCAGGCTGCTATCTGCTACTTCAATAATCAGATAAACTTCTTTTGGAGTGGGATGATGGTCTGCGTAGTCTAGTGGATCTACTTTAACGACAGCTATATCTGGTTCTGGTTCAGATCGTGCGTTTAACTTTACTGGGTCTTGAATACATACCCAAGCCCGATTTCTCAAACTATTTTGCAGTAATCTATCTGTTCTCCCCACTGCTGAACGATGGGCTGTCCCTTTAGCAATCATCCAAATAATCTTTCCTTCTAGGAGTTCTACTCGTTCATCTGCACCAAAAATCCCAACCTCAGCCATCCGATGGTATTCTTCAACTGTCCACAGGCGAAGCCTTAACGTCGTTTCTGTGTTTTGCATGGCTTGTTTCGCAATTGTGAGAAGTAATTAATATTTTAGCCTGTTTTACTTGACTTAAGAAAAATAGTATGATATTGGCAAGATATTTCGCTTTAGTCAACTTAACCTAAAATCGGCTGTTATAAACTAAACCGCATCTATAAAGTCAAAACCCGCGCAGGCGGGTTTCAGACTCTTGATTTAACCTTAGCCCAAATCGGTGTAGCTCTCGTTTATGTGCCTGTAACCTCTGCGAATTCAACTTGTTAAGGCTGCTAATCTTCTAAAATCTGGATTTCATCAAGTTGATTAATCACCACATCTGCACCTCGGACATTATCTGACTTACCCACCCAAGTGATACCAATACAACCTGCGGCTTTAGCATTACGTGCCATTTGCATATCGCCAACGGCATCACCTACCATCAAGGTAGCACCTGGTTCAACTCCCAATGCTTCGCAAGCTTGCAAAAATAGGACTGGATCTGGTTTGCTCGGTCCCTCATCTACTCCCATTTTTAACTGGATATAATCGCTTAATTGGTGATGCGCTACAAACTTATTTACTTCATCGGTTGTTGCAGCTGAGAGGATACCGAGTTTTAAGCCTCCTTTGCGTAAGTATTTCAACAAGTCTAAGCTACCCACAAATAGCGGTGAAGGAGTTTGTTCGATGTATTTTTCTGCTTCATCCAAAGCTTGACGGGCTATTTTTAAGGACTCAAACCATCCTTTCCCTGTTTCGGCAATATATGCCGCAGCCGCAACTTCTGTTTCGCGGCGACTCGCTACCGATATTAAGCCTGCCGGATCTAGAAGATTGCCATTGATGCCAAATGCCATTAATAGGGGTTCCCCAGTTCCAGGGATTTGAGCATCTATTAATCTTGTTGCCTTTTGTGCGAGCGATCGCAAATACGTTTCTGAATCTTCTAGAGTACCGTTTTTGTCAAACAAAATTGCCTGAATATTATCAAAAGTGATTTTTCTACATTTAATAGTTGCCACAATATTTCACCCCACTTATTTAGTCAGAAGTTATGAGTTTTTATTCCTAACGCCTAACTGTTCCCAATTTTCCACATAAAAAAAGAGGGTTTTTCCCTCTTTTTACAATGATTTAATACTCTTACTTAAAAACAAGTAAAACTATAAAATGTATTATTCTTCAATAGCTGCTGGAATTTCTTCTTCAGTTTCCGTGGCTGCTGGAATCTCTTCTTGAATTTCCGCAACTACTGGGGTTACTTCCTCAATTTCTGCTGCTGGTGGAATTTCTTCTTCTAGTTCTGCTGCTGGTGGGATCTCGTCTTCAATTTCTGTTGCTGGTGGAATATCTTCTTCTGCTAAAACATCAGCAGGTGCAGCAGGCGCAGCAGTAGCACCTTGTTGCTTGGCTAACAGTTGTTCACGATATTTAGCAGCCATTTCTTCTGCCTTATCGTAAACCAAATCCCGGTTTTTAATCATGTCGCCGGGTTCGGGTTCTAGCTGCTTGGTAGATAGGGAAATGCGACCCCTTTCTGCATCCAAGTCAATGATCATCACTTTCACTTCATCATTGACATTGAACACGCTATGAGGCGTATCAATATGTTCGTGGGAAATCTCAGAAATGTGTAGTAGACCACTTACACCACCAATGTCGATGAAAGCACCGTAGGGTTTGATACCACGAACTGTACCAATTACTACTTCCCCGACTTCTAGGCGGTTCATCTTGCGTTCAACCAACGCCCGACGATGAGATAGAACTAAGCGGTTACGTTCTTCATCCACCTCTAGGAATTTCAATGGCAGTTCTTCGCCTACCAATTCTTCTTTAGGTTTGCGAGTACTGATGTGAGAACCTGGGATAAAGCCACGTAATCCTTCAATCCTTACCAATGCACCACCGCGATTGGTTGCAAACACGCCAGAACGGACAGTGGCATCTTCTGCTTGCAGCTGTCGCACACGTTCCCAAGCCCGCATATATTCAATACGGCGAATGGAAAGGGTTAATTGACCATCTTCGTTTTCATCGGTAAGGATGAAAAACTCACGCGTTTCGTTTGACTGTAAGACTTCTTCCGGGCTATCCACCCGGTTAATAGACATTTCTTGTATAGGAATATATGCTGCGGTTTTAGCACCAATGTCAATCAGAGCGCCGCGCGGCTCTATACTGAAAACTGTTCCTGGCACAACATCGCCAGGGCTAAAATGATAATCGTATTTGTCAAGTAGAGCAGCGAAATCTTCGTGAGTGAATCCAATTTCTGTAGCGGTTAAATTCTGATTGACCATGCTGATTTGTTCCTGGTTCTAGTCTCCGTAAAGGTTGTGCGACAAGCGCGATGTACTATGTAAGCAGTTCTATGGCAGTTTACACCTAACATCCTTTTTCATCCTAGCGCAGAAAAGCTAGTATTAACACATATCTACTCCCAAGATTGGAAATTATATCACAATATAAAAATGATTGGTTATTTACTTAGTATTTAAAATTAACAAAGGACAAACACAATAATATCCGTTGCTCCTACAATTAGTAGCAACGGATACTAACTTCTTTAAATCAGCTAAAGGTCTGGTAATTAGGATCTACTTATCTTTTGGTTTCTCAAAGCGAGGGGGTTCGCGAAATGCGATCGCAAAAAAGATAGTACCTATACACAGAGTAAAAATCAAGATGTACGCAACGCTTTCCATATTATGAATTCCTGCCTATCCAGCCAGTAATTAAAGTTCTGAGTACTGAGTCACCGAATGCTGAGTCAGAGCCTTAACTCGGAACTCAGCACTCAGAACTCAGCACTGAAATTAGAGAGCTTCCTTCCGGCGGGTTGACTTGTCACCCACTTTCTGGAACAGCCCCCACTCAACTTGCTCTTCTAGATCCGCATCAACACCGGCAAATACGTCTCGGTAGATTGTCCGAGAGCCATGCCAGAGATGACCAAAGAAGAACAGCAGAGCAAATACAGCGTGTCCAAAGGTAAACCAACCTCTAGGACTGGTGCGGAATACACCATCAGAGTTCAAGGTTTCGCGGTCAAATTCAAAGATTTCACCACCTTGAGCTTTCCGAGCATACTTCTTCACATCAGCTGGTTCTGTAAAGGTTTTACCATTCAGATCCCCACCATAGAAGCTGACGGTGACACCAGATTGCTCGAAGCTATACTTTGATTCTGCCCGACGGAAAGGAATGTCAGCGCGGATAATTCCATCAGCATCGGTCAAAATTACTGGGAAGGTTTCAAAGAAGTTAGGGAGACGACGCACGGTCAATTCCCGTCCTTCAGAATCTTTGAATACAGCGTGACCTTGCCAAGATTGGGCAATGCCATCACCCTTCACCATCGGCCCTGTACGGAATAGACCGCCTTTAGCGGGGCTATTACCGACGTAATCATAGAAAGCCAGTTTTTCAGGAATCTGCGACCAAGCTTGGTCAAGGGTTGCACCTTGAGCAACGTCAGTTTGGACGCGGCGCTGAATTTCTTGACGGAAGTAGCCTTGATCCCATTGGTAACGGGTAGGGCCAAACAATTCGATGGGAGTGGCAGCGTTTCCGTACCACATAGTACCAGCAACAACGAAAGCAGCAAAGAAAACTGCTGCAATACTGCTAGAAAGTACTGTTTCAATGTTCCCCATCCGTAGGGCTTTGTAGAGCCGTTCAGGGGGTCTAACTGTGAGGTGGAATAACCCTGCAATAATACCAACAACACCAGCCGCAATGTGGTGAGCCGCAATGCCACCAGGGTTATATGGGTTAAAACCATCTGGGCCCCATTCCGGTGCTACTCCCTGGGCAGCCCCAGTTATACCATAAGCATCAGAAACCCATATCCCCGGTCCAAATAGTCCGGTGACGTGAAAAGCACCAAAGCCAAAACAAAGTAGACCAGATAAGAACAGGTGAATGCCAAACATTTTTGGCAAGTCTAGAGCAGGTTCACCAGTGCGGGGATCTCTAAAGAGTTCCAAATCCCAGTAAACCCAATGCCATACGGCAGCTAGGAATAAAAGACCGGAAAGAACAATGTGAGCCGCAGCAACGCCTTCAAATGACCAAAAGCCAGGATCACTTGCTGGGCCACCAGTAACGTTCCAACCACCCCAAGATTGGGTAACGCCCAAACGCGACATGAAGGGTAGGACGAACATCCCTTGCCGCCACATCGGATTGAGAATCGGATCGCTAGGGTCATAAACAGCCAGTTCGTAGAGTGCCATCGAACCAGCCCAGCCTGCTACTAAGGCTGTGTGCATCAGGTGTACAGAAATCAGTCGCCCTGGATCATTCAGAACGACTGTATGTACTCGGTACCAGGGTAGTCCCATCGACTACGCTCCTCCTCGATGAGTTAGTTTACAAAGCAATTTTCTTACTGAGATTCTAAGGAACGAAATTCGCCACTCAGAAAACTCTCTCTTGTTTTTTGTTATTGCCAGAGCCAGAGTACTACCACAGTTAGTCTTATAAGTTAGACAGCGTGGGTGCTTTGGCAATGCTTACTCGCTTCGGGAGGTTTACCTTGTAGGGTAGCCACCGCCAAGCAAAAAATGAGAATGTTTTAAAAAGTGTAACTATTGATGGAATTGTTTGCAAGCGTGTAAATTGATGCGATCGCGTAGCATCTCAAAGTTTTTTCGCTACCAATCCCTCTTGGAGATTAAATTTACTTATCTCTATGAGGGGGGCGGGGAGACAAGAGGACAAGGGGACAAGGAGAATTGGGGACAAGGGGAAAGACTTGTTTCAAGTTCTCACCTCTTGTCCCCTTGTCCTCTTGCCCATGCCCAATTCCCAATGCCAATCCTACTGAACCACCAAATGGATATTTTGCAGTTGGCACTTCGCCTCAGCTGTGTTTAGGCGTTCAATTACCTGTTCAGCACTCATCAAACGTTTGAGTACTACTTGACCTATGGTAGTACCGGCTGTGACTGGTATTGTCGGCTTCACTTCTATGGTTAAAATGGCTTCTTCAACTCGATAAAGCCATAGCAATTCGTTTTCTTCCACTAAACAAATATTCATTCGCTGAATATCTGGTTGCCGTCGCCATGCAGTTACTTGCCAGAGTCCATCAGATGCCCAGACTCTAGCAACTGCCCATCCCTCAGATAGAAAGAAATACTTCACGCTCTTAGTCTCACTATTAAACTTTCAATCTGCTGTTTACGATTACGATATCGTATATTATTTGTTAATTATGTATAACTAATAATAATTTAAATCAAAGACATTTAAATTATTGTTGCTCAATTTTAATAAAAATAAATTCTTCTTTGTATTGAATGTAGCTCAGTACAAAAAATAACAAGATCGCATATTTAAATATTTAGCTAGTAATTGTATTTTGTTATTAAGTTTACAATAAATTTCATGTATGCTTTTGATACCAAATACAAAACATAAGCTTAAGAGTATTTAGGGAAATTATGAACAAACCGATAAACTCACCATTTAGATATCCTGGTGGCAAATTTTATGCTCGACATTTGATTCTTAATCATATTCCTTTTCACTCTTGTTATGTTGAACCTTTTGCGGGGGGTGGTTCTATTTTTTTTGTAAAAGATAAAGTAAATATTAATTGGCTCAATGATATTGATGAATTATTAATAAATACCTTATTAATAATTAGAGATCAACCAGAAGAATTAATCAAATTTTTAGCAGGGGAATCCGCTACGAAAGAAAGACATACATATTACAAAAATGAATTCATCCCACAAAATCAATTAGAACAAGCTGGTAGATGGTTTTACCTTAACAGAACCTCCTACTCTGGGATTATGAAGCATCAAAATTGTTATTGGGGATATGGTGACAAATACAGTATGCGTCCAGAGAATTGGCCCAGAAACATACGTCGAACTTCAGAGAAACTTCAAAACGTTAAAATTACTAATCTCGATTTTGAAGAAGTTATCGAATCTGTACCTAATGGATCTTTTTTATTTATCGATCCTCCTTATTTCAATGCATATCAAGATAAACTTTATGCTCATTCATTTTCTAAAGACGATCATTTCAGGCTATGCCAAATATTAAATAGATATAAGGAAAAAATAAAATTTCTTCTAACTTACGATAATAACGACACAATTAGAAATCTATATGAATGGGCATTGGAAATACACGACAAAGAATGGAATTATACAATTAGTAGAAGTGACGATCAAAAAAATGGGAAAAGTAAGCAAGATAACTTGAAAGGCGAACGATATAAGGGGAAAGAAATTTTTATATTAAACTACTCTTCTCTTGACTCTACTTCTCCAAATTCGGAACAGTTAATTTAGAACTTTGAATTATTATGATGATGTAAAGTTCTACATATTATAGTAAGCATTTAATTATTTTTACTTAATCATCCTGAATACACATAAATTTATCTATTCGAGCAAAATCTTCTATAAAAAGTATCTAAAGTAGTAATTAATTGTAAAATTTTCTATAAAACTAACAAATATATAGTATAATCACTGACTTCTAATTACATAAAATTTAACTGTATGACCTGGTTTTCCTTGTCCGTGAAACGGTGGGGTCGGATTACACAATTCCTATCTTTGTTCTGTCTATGCTTATTTTTAGTTGTTAGTTGCGCTCCTCGTCCACAGCCTTCTACGCCACCATCGGGTTCTGTAAATAGCCCTACAGGTGATGGCCGTATTACTATAGGTACAACAGCAAAGCCGAGAACCCTTGATCCAGCTGATGCTTATGAGTTAGCATCCTTGGGTTTGGTGTTTAATATGAGCGATCGCCTCTACACCTACGAACCAGGAAGCACGGAAATCAAGCCCCAGCTTGCTACAGCATTACCTAAAGTCAGTCAAGATGCCTTAACTTATACCATCCCCTTACGTCAGGGAGTGGTTTTTCACGATGGGACTCCTTTCAACGCCGAAGCAATGGCGTTTACCATCAACCGCTTTATTCAAAATAAAGGAAAACCTTCATTCTTACTAGGTGATATAGTAGATTCGGTAAAAAATACAAGTGAGTATGAGTTAACCATTAAGCTGAAAAAGCCCTTTGCAGCCTTTCCTTCTCTGCTAGCGTTTCCTGGGGTATGTGCAGTTTCGCCAAAAGCTTACGAACTCGGCGCTGGTAAATTTAAGCCGAATATTTTTGTAGGAACTGGCCCTTACAAGTTAGCGCAGTATGGTACTGATTCAATAAGATTTGATACGTTTGATAAATATTGGGGAGAAAAACCAGCTAACAAAGGTGTTAACCTCCAAATTCAAACTAGTCCGGTTAATTTGTTTAATGCTTTCCGTACAGGCGCTGTAGATGTGGCTTATCTATCGCTACAGCCAGATCAAAATCGGAGCTTAGAAGAAGGTGGTAAAAAAGGGGATTGGCAAGCGATCGCAGCTGAAGGTAGTGTAGTAAGCTATCTGGTATTGAACCGGAATCAAAAGCCTTTAGATAAATTAGAAGTCAGACAAGCGATCGCGTCAATAATTGACCGTCCACTCTTAAATGAGCGGGCCTTACTTGGTCAAGCAGATCCGCTTTATAGCATGATTCCCACAACATTTAAAGTTTCTGTGCCATTATTCAAAGATGCTTATGGCGATGCTAACTTTGATCAAGCTAAAAAATTGTTAACTACTGCTGGTTTCTCCAAAGAAAATCCGGCAAAAGTCCAAATTTGGTATCCTTCTAGTTCGCCTACTCGTAGTTTGGCAGCACAGACCCTCAAATCTCTTGTAGATGCCAAAATGGATGGAATTCTGCAATTTGAAGTTACCCCTGCTGAAGGCCCAACATTTTTTAAAGACATTGCCAAAGGATTATATCCAGGAGCTTTACTTGATTGGTATCCAGACTTTTTAGATCCAGATAATTACGTCCAGCCGTTTTTGTCTTGTGACAAAGGTTCAGTTGCTAAAGGATGTGAAGATGGAGGCAGTCAAACTCAGGGTTCGTTCTACTATAACGAAGCGATGAATAAACTGATCGATCAACAACGCAAAGAACTGAATCCCGAAGCGCGTCAGAAAATTTTTGCAGAAATTCAAAAGCAAGTAACTGCTGATGTACCTTACGTTCCCTTATGGCAAAGCAAAGACTATGTATTTGCTCAAAAAGGTGTGAACAACGTACAACTTAACCCAACCCAAATTCTGGTTTACCAGACAATTAAAAAGTAGTCATTAGTCATTGGTCATTAGTCATTAGTAAAGAGTTAAATCTTGTCTATTTTGAAACTTGGAGTTTTTCAGGAAAGTTAGGACTTACGCAAAACTACACGCAGTAAGGGCAATTCACGAATTTCCCTTCTGCAAAATCAAGTTTTCTAAACAAATGACAAGGGACAAATGACAAATGACAAATGACAAATGGCAAATGACAAATAACAAATAACTAAAATATGTCTCGCTCTAAAGCTTTACAATATTACATAGTTTCTCGGTTGCTTCTCGCACCACTTCAGCTATTAACAATTATCACCATTGTCTTTCTCTTATTAAGAGCAACACCAGGAGATCCCGCAGATGCAATTCTTGGTGGACGTGCGCCAGAAGCTGCCAAAGAAGAATTGCGAAAACAACTAGGTTTAAACTTTCCTTTGTGGCTACAGTACCTAAATTATTTGGGAAGCATACTGCGCTTTGACTTGGGAACGTCTCTAATGAGTCGCGGACAGAATGTTTGGGACATAATTGGGCAATATTTCCCGGCGACGGTGGAGTTAGCAGTATGTAGTATGGCGGTTGCACTCATCGTTGGGATTGCGGTTGGGACTCTTTCAGCTTCTCGTCCTGGGACATATTTTGATGTTGGTGGGCGCTTGTTTGGGATTATCACCTACGCACTCCCCATGTTTTGGGCGGGAATGCTTTTGCAGTTGATTTTCTCAGTCCAACTGGGTTGGTTTCCCAATTCCAACCGCTTTCCGCCTAATCTTCCGGCTCCCACTCCTGTGACTGGGTTGTATACAATTGATAGCTTACTCGGTGGAAATCTCACCCAGTTTTTCACATCTTTGCACCATCTTGCCCTACCGAGTCTGACTTTGGGAATTTTGCTGAGTGGGATTTTTGAGCGAATTGTGCGAGTAAATTTAAAACAAACCTTGCAAGCCGATTATGTAGAAGCCGCTAGAGCCAGAGGTATTGGTGAAAATAAAATTTTAGCCTCCCATGCCTTAAAGAATGCTCTAATCCCAGTAATTACAGTGTTGGGGTTAACTTTTGCCTCTCTGTTAGGTGGAGCGATTTTGACAGAGGTGACATTTTCTTGGCCTGGGTTAGCGAATCGACTGTATCAAGCGATCGCCGATCGCGATTATCCCACAGTTCAAGGGGTGCTAGTGTTTTTTGGTGCGATCGTTGTGAGTGCCAGCATTTTAATTGATATTTTAAATGCTTATGTAGACCCGCGAATTCGCTACTAACAAAAAGTTCTTAATTCTTTCTAACCTTCTTGTGGGGTAGGCATCTTGCCTGCCCTTTTATATTACATGAAGCAGTAAAATGTAGGTTGGGTTAAGCAAAGCGAAACCCAACGCAAAACTATCATTTCGTCTGTGAAATATTATCGATTTGAGTTATCTGACCCAAAGATACTTTGACGGCTAATATCGGTATAGCAGTAGCTGCAATCAGAACAGCAGTAGCCAAAATAATTGCGACTGGTTTACCACCATATTGCACTAAGACCTTAAAAATATTTTCTGCTGTCTGACCCCCAGCTTGAACTAATTCCACTGTATCTGATTTGCTTAAAGCAGCAGTAATATTTTCAGCGATATCGAGAAGTTGTTCTGTATTGTTTGACTGACTGAGAACATCTAGAGATTGAACTATTGGCTGTTGCTGTGTGGCTAAATTTTCATTTACAGGATAGTAAGTAGACATCGTTTTGCACTCCTCTGTTGTTTCGATGTCTCTATATTCGCCTGTAGTTCATTGTTATACGTAGGATGTAGGTAAATGTAGGATTAGGTCATAAATACAAAGAATATCTACATAGACGTAGGATTATGTAGGTTTTGCTGTAAAATACTAGACCTATATCCAAGTGTTAACTTTACTCTACCAACTCAATCAGGTTAAATGGAAGCTGAAGAAGCATTAGAGTCTATTAAGCAAATATTTGAGGAGAGGAAAAGAAAAGTAGTATTACTGGACAAGTTAGAAGAAAAAGTTTTTCTACTAAGTTGGCAAGGGATGAATTATAGTCAAATGCCTTCTAAAATAGGGAAGCCTAATCCTACTGCCAAACCATATACAGAGCAGTATTTCAGAGAAAGAGGTAAAAAATTAATTGATAAAATTAAGAAAGTTTTAAATATAGACGGCCTTGATAAAAGAAATTTTAGGGAAGAACTTGAAAACTTTTTTGATAAAAATTATAACGACCCTAATAAAAAACTATCTTATCTCACAGCGCTAAAACCAGATTATACTACTTCTCCAGAGTTACCTAATAATACTGCATCTAAGCTAAATCAAAATCCTTTCATTCCCTTTAATGGGAGAGTAGAGGAAAAGTATCTATTCTTTGACCGAGAGCGCGAAATCCGGCGAATATTTGAGGTACTGAATAGTGGTAGTAGTATCGTTTTAATTGGGGAAGAGGGAATCGGCAAATCTTCGCTGCTATGGATGATTTGCCAACAGGCGAAGAATTTTCTCAAAAGTGAACGTCAGCCAGTTTTCTTAGACCTGAATTTACTTCATAATGAAAGTCAATTTTATAGTGAATTGTGCCACGAGATCGGTATACCTGACAGTAAAGACTATCAGTTAACCCGCAATTTGCGAAGTTGTAAAATACTATTGGCTATAGACAATGTAGGAAAATTTACAGGTGAAGGTTTTACTCGCAACATAAGGGATTATTTGCGCGGTTTAGCTGAAGGAAGTAATGCTCCGTTGAAGCTGATTTTAGCTGCCACCGAACCCCTGAACAACCTTTTTAAGGATAGTCAGGAGCAAGGTAATACTTCTCCGTTGGCAGGTATTTGCCAAGAGGAACATATTCATGCTTGGGATGAAGCTAATATGCGTGCTTTTATTGCCAATCGTCTGGCTAGAACTTCAGTGAGTTTTACTGAAGAAGAAATCATTCGACTCATCCAAGAAAGTGGCGGACATCCTCGTAAGCTGATGCAATTGTGTTACCGAACTTATTCGCGGTATGTGGAGAGTTTGCAATGAATTACCAGGCTTTGACCTCTCCCCCAACCCCTCCCCTGCGAGGGGAGGGGAGCAAGATTACTCCTACTCCCCCTTCCCTCATAGGGAAGGGGGCTGGGGGGTTAGGTTCTTCACGGGCGAAGATGGAGGTTGAATAATGACCCCTGTACCCCGTTTAGACTTAGCGCCCAAGTTGAAGCGTCCTCTCTCGCTGTGGAACCCCTTGGATTATCTGCGCCTTTTGTATTGGGTGTTTTTCTTTCCGCAAGCTTTGCGGTGGTATGTGGATACATTCGGGGGTGGGTATATTCCTGAAGGGGAAATGAATTGGCAGAAGGGATGGGAGTTATTGCGTCAAAATGCCATCCAACGTCAGTTACTTTTTCAAGGATTAGTTTTAACAGTAATTACACCTGTCGCTATAGGTTTAATTTTTCAGACTGCAAATGTTCGCATTAACTGGTTTGGCGTGGCGGTAGGCGTGGCGGTAGGCGTGATGGGAGGCGTGGTGGGAGGCGTGGCGGGAGGCGTGGTGGTAGGCGTGGCGGTAGGCTTGATGTTCGGCGTGGCGGGAGGCGTGGTGGTAGGCGTGGCGGTAGGCGTGGCGGTAGGCTTGATGTTCAGCGTGGCGGTAGGCTTGATGTTCGGCGTGGCGGTAGGAGTGGCGGTAGGCTTGATGTTCGGCGTGGCGGTAGGAGTGGCGGTAGGCTTGATGTTCGACGTGGCGGTAGGAGTGGCGGTAGGCTTGATGTTCGGCGTGGCGGCAGGAGTGGCGGTACTGCGTCCAGAATCTTGGCTTATTGGTGGCTCACTTTTAAACTTGCGAACAATTCAAAACAGTAGTTCTCTACCCCCTGGCATCAGTTTGCTTCCCCTTCCTAATTTTGTCTGGCACTTGGAAAATTGGTTGCAAAATGATTTGGAAACAGGTTTACATAATATTAATGAACTGCTGAGGTATGGGTATACCCTACAATTTATTCCTGTTGTCCAAGCAGTGAATAGAGTACTTGCCAAAATACCCTCGGAACAACTTGTTTGGACTGTCTCTCGACTGGCGGCAAATCCTTTTAATTGGAATATAGTACGTTTTACTTCAGCTTCTTTAGATGAAACTCTAAAGTCAAATTTTATCAAAGACTTCTTCTCCTCCCCTTGTTTTTTTTTCTTGCCTCATGCTTGGCGAGAAGGATTACAGGCTCGTTTTAACACAGATACTCACTTAGATAGTCCTGCCCGTGCTGCTGCTGCTGGCTTCTGGCATCTCTATGAAGAAGAACCAGCGAAAGCAGTAAAGGCTTTTACAGTAGTGCGTTCTCTTCTCTATGGCGAGGAAATGTTTACCCTTGCCCAAACTTTAGCGGCGTTTGATAAAGCTGAAAACCCAGTTTCTATTGCTGCTATCCAAGTTCCTCCTTTTCCACAGGAACCGCTTTTACGCCCAATTACTTGGAAAATCCTTGCTAATTTGCATCGAGTTGTTGAGGATGTGCAGTTTGTTAATCGCAGCGTATCACGTTCAGCCAGGTCTTTAGCTCTCAATCGAGCATTAGGCGAACTAACAAAAATCCTAAATCAAGCTGACACCTTGCCGCAAGCAGAGCAAGGGTTAATCATAGATATCGCTGAAACTTGGAAAGAAAGCCTTTTACAAATCACTGGTGAAGTGGGAGAAATTTCCATCACCAAGCCTGTGGTTAATCCTTATATTGTAGGCGACCCCGTTCAAGGTCATCTCTTTGTTGGGCGAGAAGATATTATCAGACAGTTAGAAGAACTCTGGGTGATGGGTAATCAACTTCAGTCTATAGTTCTCTACGGTCACAGGCGGATGGGCAAAACTTCCATCCTGGTTAACGCTGCTAACTGTCTAGGCGAACAAATACAGCTAGCTTATGTCAACTTGCTACGTTTGGGAGATAGCCCCCAAGGTGTGGGTGAAGTACTAATGGCAATTTGTGATGAAATTTCTCAAACTGTAAAACTTCCATCACCAGCTGATGCTGATTTACTAAATCTCCCCTATCGGACTTTTGAACGCTATTTAAAACAGGTTGAAGCGCAGCTAGATAGTGGGTTAATCATTGCCTTAGACGAATTCGAGAAAATTGAAGATTTAATTGAAGCGAAAAAAATCCCTATCGACTTTATGGGTTTTCTGCGCGGTTTAGTGCAAATGAGTTCTAAAATCGCTTTTGCCTTTGCTGGTTTACACACTTTAGAAGAGATGACAGCAGATTATTTTCAACCCTTCTTTGCCAGCGTCATTCCTATTCATGTAGGCTTTCAAGAACGTGCAGCTACTCGCCAAATTCTCGCTAACCCAGGTTATGAAGACTTCCCCCTCGACTACATACCGGAAGCTTTAGATGAAATTTATGCTTTAACAAATGGCCAACCATATTTAGTGCAACTGCTGGGTTTTCAGCTAGTACGCGGCTACAATGACTTTGTTTTTGAGCAAGGGCGATCGCGTGACCCAGTTTTCACAGTAGAAGATGTGGAAGCAGTTATCAATGATCCTGAGTTTTTCAAGCGGGGACGCTATTACTTTGATGGGGTTTGGGGTCAGGCGGCGCGGGGTGCTAAGGGTCAACAAGCAATTGTACAAGTGCTTGCACCTCACCCAGAGGGTTTAAGTCTGGATGCCTTAGCTCAGTCTACAGGTATGAACGACGCTGATTTACAGGAAGCGCTGAATACTCTGAAGCGTCATGATGTAGTTGAGGAAACTCAGGGAAGCTGGCGGATTATGGTAGAACTTTTTCGCCGTTGGGTTTTGCAGCAGTAGGTAGAGCGATCGCATTTGCTATTTCGGCGATCGCATTTGCTATTTTGGCGTTCACATTTGCTATTTCGGCGCTCGCATTTGCTATTTTGGCGACTCCATTTGTTATTTCGGAGTTCGCATTTGTTACTTCGGAGTTCGCATTTGTTACTTCGGGGTTCGCATTTGTTACTTCGGCGATCGCATTTGCTATTCTTAGAGCTTATCTTCTTAAACTGCGCGGGTCGAGTGCATCTCTTAGCCCATCACCGAGTAAGTTGAATGCTAACACTGTGAGAATAATCAGCACAGCTGGCGGCCAGATCAACCAAGGTTGCAGTACCAAAATGGAAGCATTGCTAGCCAGAGAAAGCATATTGC